>NZ_JBAKHX010000001.1:0-508771 GCF_036906915.1 Micromonospora sp. CPCC 206061 | reverse complement strand
CGCCCGGCGCCGGCGCGGCCCGCCGGCGATGTGGCGAGCAACCGGGAGACGGCCGCGGCCAGGTCCGGCGCGCTGCCGAGGTACCCGGCCGGCGGCCGGCGCGGTGGCGCGCCCCGGCCGGAGCGCAGGTGTAGCGACCAGCAGCCGGCCGCCGCGCCGGCGGCCACGTCGGTGACGTGGTCGCCGACCATTACCGCGTCGGCGGGCGCCACCCCGTAGTGGCGCAGCGCGGCAAGCACCATGCCGGGGCGCGGCTTCCGGCAGGCGCAGCGCCATGCCGGCGGGTGCGGGCAGTGCAGCAGCAGGGGCGCCGGAACGCTCAACCCCGCCAGGTCGCCGACGAGGCGTGCGTGGATCCGGCTCAGCGTCGTCTCGTCGATCAGGCCGCGTCCAACCGCGGCCTGGTTGGTCACCACGGCGATGGCGACGCCCGCCGCCGCGAGCCGCGCGCAGGCCGTGCGCGAGCCGGGGATCCAGACCCACTGATCCGGCCGGGTGACGTGGTCGTGCCGGTTCACGTTGAGCACGCCATCGCGGTCGAGGACAGCCAGCCGCGGCGGCCGGGGCATCGAACGGGCTGGGTGCGGCATACCCGCTCCGTCAGCTGAGCGTGCCGGCCAGCGCCCGCTCCCTGGCGACCTGCCGCAGGTACGTGGCGATGACGTGCGCGATGATGTGGTGGATGTCTTCCTGCTGCTCGATCGTCGGTGCCGGCGCCAACACGTAGCTGTGGGCGAGGCCGCGTGCCGGCCCGCCCGAGCCGCCCAGGATGCCCACACAGCGCACCGCCGCCGACCGCGCCCACCGAAACGCCTCCAGCACGTTGGGGGAGCGCCCGCTTGAGCTGATCCCGATTACCAGGTCACCGGGCACTGCGAGGGCCGCCAGCTGGCCGGCGAACACGTGCTCGTACCCCTCGTCGTTGGACCAGGCGGTGACAACGGCGGCGTTGTCGGTCAGCGAGATGGCCCGCACCGGCGGCGCACCGGGATGCCTACTGTTCTTCATGAGGTCGACGGCGAGGTGGGCGGCCGTCGCGGCGCTGCCACCGTTGCCGACGAGGAAGATCGTCTGCCCGGCGAGGTAGGTCTCGGCGACGGCTCGCAATACGTCACCGAGCTCGGTCTGAGAAACCATCGTGATGAACTGGGTGACACCGGCCAGGTAGTCGGTGCTCATCCGTACGGGGTCGAGGGGCCCCGGAAGCTGCTCGGACATGCTAATCCCCCGTTCGTGGCGTCCGGCCTCCCGGGATCCAGCACCGTGCCCGCGCAGACAGTCCATAGAGACCGACGGATCGACTGAAGTGTCTGCACACGATACACGTTCATTGTCGATGATGGGTGCTAGCATTTCGGCCCATGGTGGATGGTGTATCTCCGGCACTGCGGATCACAATCGAGCAGAGCTGATGTCCTCGTCCGCCGTCGTGGTCGCCCGCGCCCCGCTGCGGGTCTCGCTCGCGGGCGGCGGCACGGACCTGCCCAGCTACGCCGATCGGTATGGCGGACTGGTGGTCGGCGCGGCCATCGACCGGTACGTCGGCGTGACGGTGTTCCCGCGAGCCTTCGGTGGTGTGGTGCGGGTTTGCGGCGACGACGTGGACGTGGCGGCGGAGGTGGCCGCCGTGCGCAACCGGTACGCCAGAGCGGCGCTGCGCCGGGCCGGCGTACCGGGCAACGTGCAGGTGACGACGTGGTCGGACGCGCCCAGCGGTGCCGGGCTCGGCGGCTCCGGCGCCTTCACCGTGGCGCTTTTGCACGCGTTGCGGCACGCCGAGAGGCCAGGGGAGTACGCGCTCGCCGAGGAGGCCAGCCAGATCGAGATGGCCGACCTGAGCCGGCCGGTCGGCAAGCAGGATCACTACCTAGCCGCGTACGGCGGGCTGCGGGTGCTGCGCGTCGACCGGGCGCGCCGGGTGCGCGTGGAGACCTTGGAGGCGCCGCCACGGGTCGGCGAGTACGTGCGCGAACGGCTGTTGCTTTTTCACACCGGAGTCGTTCGGGACGCTGGTCGTACCCTGGCGGCGCAGGCCGAGTTGACGAAGCGCGGAGAGGAGCAGACGGTGCGTTCTCTGCACCGCATCCGGGGCCTGGCCGATGAGATGCTCCAGATCGTCGCCGCCGGACGCGTCGACGACATCGGGCCGGCGATGCACGAACACTGGCGGCACAAGGCTCGCCTGTCGGGTGCCGTCTCCAATGGACGAATCGACGCGCTCTACCGGGTAGCCATCGATTCTGGATCCGACGGCGGAAAGCTGCTCGGCGCCGGTGGCGGTGGCTTTCTTCTGCTCAGCGCCAAGCGCGGCGCGGTGGCCGACCTCCGCGCCGCGATGCGGGCCGAAGCGCTGGTGGAGCTCCCGTTCGGCATGGCTGAGGCGGGTTCGCGCGCGACCTCCTGGCCGCTGTGATACTTCGACCCTCGCCGCCGGCGGGTCAGCGAGGGCAGACTTCGATGAAGTATTCGGTTAGGCTGTTTCCGTTGACCGAGAATCCGGAGAGACACCATGCCTCAGATGGCGGAGCGCGCAAAGCTCACTGTGGTGATTCCGACCTACAACCGTAGTGACCTGCTCGGCTACACCCTCAAGTCGCTTCTTCGACAGAGCCTCCCGGTGGAGCGGTTCGAGGTCGTGGTCGCGGATGATGGGTCTTCGGATGGGACCCGCGATGTGGTCTCCGAGTTCGCGAAGTCACTGCGGATGCGCTATGTGTTCCTGCCGCGCGACGAGGATGAGATCGCGGCGAAGGGATACTGCGTGTCCAGGGTGCGCAACCGGGGCGCGGCCCTGGCCACCGCGCCGGTGCTGGTGTTCATGGACACCGGGGTGGTCGCCGGCCACGACTTCCTGGCCGCGCACCTCGCCGGTCACCGGGTGGAGTCCTCCGGCCCGGGAGAGGCGGTCCTCGGTTACACCTACGGCACGCACAAGCTGATGCCCTTGCGCTCGCTGGAGGAGCTGCTGCGCTGTCAGACACCGGAGCAGGTGGTGGCCGCCATCGGTGCCGGCCCTCGCGGGCTGGACCTGCGGCACCCGCAGCTTCGCCGGTCGGGGTTCGACATCACCGGCTACTCGGGGTCCTGGACGCTCTTCTGGACCCTCAACGCGTCGGTGTCCACGTCGGACTTCCTCGCGGTTGGCGGTTTCGACGAGGCGTTCCGCGGCTGGGGTTTCGAGGACACCGAACTGGGCTACCGGCTGGCACGGCACGGCGTACGCATGTCGCTGTCGCGGGAAGCCTGGGCGATCGAGTGGCCGCTGCGGCCGGACGTCGCCGGCAACGACCGCAGCAGCATCCGTAACTTCCAGCACTTCCTCACCAAGCACCGCGACCCAGAGATCGAAATCACGGTGAACGTGCGCTCGCGGTACCCGCTGGAGCAGTTCGAACTGCGCCGGGCGGAGCTGGAGGAGTGGGCGGCGCGCGCGGCGCCGATCGATGTCCTGCCCGAGTTGGAGGCCGTCGAGCGCGACCTGCGCACGCTGCCGGCGCGGATCGCGGTCGTCGGCTGCGGCGGCGTGGTCCCGCGGCACTGGCCCGCGTCGACGCTGATCGACTTCGACGCCGAGCTGCTGGCGCGCGCCGCGGCCGGCACGGGACACACCGCCCTGCGCGGCCTCGGGCTGCACACCGGGCTGCCCGACGGCGCGGCCGACCTGGTCGTGGTGACGTCACGGCTGGCCGGCTTGTGGGACCGGTGGGGTAACGAGCTGATGGCCGAGGCGCACCGGGTCGGCGCGCAGGTACGGGCGCCGGCCCTGGTCGCGGCGTCGCGATGAGTGCCGGCGCATGGCACGAGGGAGGGGGCGTCGGTGGCCCTGGTCGAGGCTGAAGGGCTCCGGAAGGTCTTCCGGCTGCCGGTGAAGGAGCCGGGGCTGGGTGGCGCGGTCAAGCACCTGTTCGTCCGGCGGCACCGCGACGTGGTCGCGGTCGACGGCGTGAACCTGGTCATCGAGGCCGGCGAGGCGGTGGCCTACGTCGGCCCGAACGGCGCTGGCAAGTCCACCACCGTCAAGCTGCTCACCGGAATCCTGGTGCCGACCGCTGGGCGGGTACTGGTGGACGGGGTGGAGCCGCACCGCGACCGGCGAGCCAACGCCCGCCAGATCGGCGTGCTGTTCGGCCAGCGCAGCCAGCTGTGGTGGGACCTGCCGGTGCGCGAGTCGCTGGCCCTGCTGCGCGACATGTACGGCCTCGGCGCGCGCGAGTACGCCGAGCGGCTCGAGCGCTTCGACGCCGTCCTCGACCTGGGCGACCTCCTGCCCGTGCTGGCCCGCAAGCTGTCACTGGGCCAGCGGATGCGCGCCGACCTGGCCGCGGCCCTGCTGCACGATCCCCGGGTGGTCTACCTGGACGAGCCGACGATCGGCCTGGACATCGCGGTGAAGGATCGCGTGCGGGCGTTCCTGCGCGAGCTGCGCGCGGGCGGCACGACCATCATGCTGACAACACACGACCTGGGCGACATGGAAGACGTTTGCGAGCGCCTGGTGGTCATCGACCGCGGGCGGATCATCTACGACGGCGCTCTGGCCGCGGTAAAGGACCGGTTCGCCCGAGACCGGCGGATGCACCTGGTGCTGGCCGAGCCCGTGCCGCACGCGGTGGTCGCCGCGCGGCTGCCGCGCGCCGAGGTCGTGGCGGGCGGCACCGCCACGGAGTTCACGGTGGTCTTCGACCGGTTCGGCCACACCGCCGGCGAGGTCATCGCCGCGCTGCTGCCCCTCGCCGAGGTGGTCGAGTTGCGCATCGACGAGCCGGCGATCGAGGACGTGGTGCGCAAGGTCTACGCCGGCGAGCTGAGCCTCGACGGAGACCCGGCGTGAGGGCGTACGCGGGCCTGGCTCGGGCGGCGGCGCGCAGCGTGCTGACGTACCGGTTGAACTTCCTGTTCGGCACCGGGGCGCTCGTCGTTCACCTGGTGGCGATGCTGGCTCTGTGGAGCGCGCTGCTCGACGCCGGTCGCAGCGTCGCCGGCTTCACGCTGCCGGAGATGAAGGCGTACCTGCTGATCGCGTTCGGCACCGGATTTCTCGTCTCGATCTTCGGGGACTTCCGGATGGCCAGCCGCATCCACAGCGGCATGGTCGCCCTTGATCTGGTGAAGCCGGTGGACTATCAGGCGGCGCGCCTGGCCGAGTCCACCGGCGGCGTGGTCGCCGAGGTCGGCGCGGTGGCGGTGGTCTGGGTCGGTGTGGTGACCTTCGCCGGCCCGGTTGCCGCACCCGGGTGGCCGCAGGGCCTGCTGTTCGCGGTCAGCGTGGCGGCCGTCGTGCCGCTCAAGTTCCTGGTCGTCTACCTCAGCACGCTGCTCTGTTTCTGGACCCAGAACTACCTCGGTGTGTTCTGGGCTCGCGACGTGGTCGTGTCGCTGTTCTCCGGCGCGCTGGTGCCGCTCGCGCTGCTGCCCGGCTGGTTCCAGGCCACTGCGGCGGTGCTCCCGTTCGCGGGCATCACCTCCGTGCCGGCCCTGATCTACCTGGGCCATGTCCGGGGCGCCGCTGCGCTCGGTCTCGTCGGCCTACAGCTGGCATGGGCGGTGGTGCTGTGGTACGCCGCCCGGCTGGCGTGGCGCGGCGCGGTCCGCAAGCTCACCGTGCACGGGGGTTGAGATGGCCGGTCCGACGGGTGTCCGGCGCCTGCTCTGGCTGTACCGGCGGAGCCTGGGCGCCAACCTGCGCGCGGTACTGGAGTACGAGACCGACTTCTGGATCATGGTGGCGGCGGCTCTTGCCGCGCAGCTGGTCGGGCTGGTCTTCATCGGCGCGTTGTTCAGCCAGGTCCCGGAGCTGCACGGGTGGCGGTTCGCCGAGGTGGTGCTGATTTACGCGCTGGCCAACCTGGCCGCCGGGATAGGCGCCCTGCTGTTCGACGGCGTCTGGCGCCTGCCGTGGATGGTCAACCAGGGCGAGCTCGACTACCTGCTCGTCCGGCCGTACCCGGTGGTGCTTCAGGTGACCGGCACGGCGGTCGGCATGCAGAGCCTCGGTGAGATCGTGGGCGCCGGCGCGATGCTCGGCTGGGCCCTGTGGCGGGTCGACCTCGACTGGTCCCCGATCACCGTGGCGGTAGGCGTCGTTCTCGTGGCCAGTGCCGTCGCGATCCGCGTGGCGGTCACCGTGGTCAGCAACGCCGCGGTGTTCTGGCTGACCGCGCCGTCCTCGATGCTCGCGGTCTCCGTCAACCAGCTCGGCGACCTGGCGCGGTACCCGCTGACCGTGTACGGGGTGGTGCTGCGGGTGCTGCTGGCCGGCGTGCTTCCGTTCGCCTTCACGAGCTTCTTCCCCGCCGCCTGGCTGGTGGGGCGCGACGGCTACGCGTGGGTTGGCCTGCTCACGCCGGTGGTGGCGCTGTACTGCGTGGGGGTCGCCGCTCTGGTCTTCCGCAGGGGGCTACGCCGGTACGAGAGTGCTGGGCACTGATCGAAGGGGGCAGCGATGTTGCCAGGTTCTGTGGAGTGGCCGGCCGAGTTCGCCGACCGGTACCGGCGGGAGGGCTACTGGCTGGGAACGGGGCTGGGCGAGCTGCTGCGGCCGTGGGCGCGGACCGACCCGTCCCGCACCGCCGTGGTCAGCGGGGCACGCCGGCACAGCTACGCCGAGTTGGACGCCTGGGCCGACCGGCTCGCCGCGGGCCTGTCGGCGCTCGGCCTCGGCCCGGGTGACCGCGTGGTGCTGCAACTGCCGAACTCACCCGAGTTCGTAGCCGTCTGCGTGGCACTGTTCCGGATCGGTGTCGTGCCGGTGCTGGCGCTGCCCGCGCACCGGCGCAACGAGATCACGTATCTGTGCGCGCACACCGAGGCCAAGGCCTATGTCGCGGTGGACACCTACCACCGCTTCGACTACCGGTCGCTGGCGCGCGAGGTGCGGGCGGCGGTGCCGACACTCAAGCACGTGGTGGTGGCCGGCGAGGCCGAGGAGTTCATCGCGCTCGCCGATCTGGCCACGGCCCAGAGGCCCGCGCGAGAGGAGCGAGCGTCAGCAAGCTCGGCCCAGGTGCCCGCGGCGGTGACCGCGCCGGACCCCGGTGAGGTCGCGTTCTTCCTGCTCTCCGGTGGCACCACCGGGCTGCCCAAGCTGATCCCGCGGACCCACGACGACTACGCGTACCAGCTGCGCGAGACCGCGTCGGCGATGGGTTTCGACGAGCGGGGCGTGTACCTGGCGTGCCTGCCGATCGCGCACAACGCCGCGCTGGGCTGCCCGGGCGTACTCGGCGCGCTGTGGGCCGGCGGGCGGGTGGTGCTGGCCGGCAGTCCCAGCCCGGACGAGGTCTTCCCGCTGATCGCGCGGGAGGGCGTCACGCTCACCACCCTGATGCCGTCCTTCCTCAAGCTGTGGAGCGAGATGGCTCCCGTGCTGGAGGCGGACCTCAGCGGTTTGGTGGTGGAGGTCGGCGGCGCCCGGCTCAGCCCGCAGGACGCCGCGCTGGTGGGCCCCGCGCTGGGATGCACGCTGACCCGCTGGTTCGGGATGGCGGAAGGCGTGCTGTCGTTCACCAGGCTGGACGACAGCGAGGATGTGCGCGTGACGACCGAGGGACACCCGCTCTCGCCGGCGGACGAGTTCCGGGTCGTGGACGAGGACGACCGTGACGTGGCGCCCGGGCAGGAGGGCCAACTGCTGGTGCGCGGGCCGTGCACGCTGCGCGGGTACTACCGGGCACCCGAGTACAACGCCCGGACCTTCACCGAGGACGGCTTCCTGCGCACAGGCGACCTGGTCCGGCGTACGCCGGAGGGCCGGCTGGTGGTGACCGGCCGCATGCGCGACGTGGTGAACCGGGCCGGCGAGAAGGTCCCGGCCGAGGAGGTGGAGGGTTTCCTCGCCGCGCACCCGCGGGTGCGGGACGCCGCCGTGGTCGGCCTGCCGGATCCCGTCCTGGGCGAGCGCACCTGCGCCGTCGTGGTGCCGGAGGGGCAGCCGCCGACCCTGGCGGAGGTGCGGGAGTTCCTCATCGGCCAGGGGCTCGCCGAGTACAAGCTGCCGGATCGGGTGGAGACCAGTTCGGTGCTGCCCAGGACCACGCTGGGCAAGCTCGACAAGCGGGCGCTGCGGGCGGCGCTGGCGCAGCCAGGATGACCGGGCCCCTAGCGGGGAAGGGGCGCGTTCGGATGCGCCGCGGCGGCCTCGGCCGCCGCGGCGTAGTCCGCCACGAAGCGTTCGGCGGTCACCGGGTCGACGCGGTCGGTCGCGTAGAACAGCAACGCCCGCAACCCGTCGGCCACCGGTACGACGGTCAGCTCGAACCGGAACCGGCTGCCGATGCCCTCGGGCACGAGCAGCTCGAAGTCCACGCCTCCGGCAGCACCCCGGTGTGGGGTATCGGTCATGACCTGGAAGACGACGTCGTCGGGGCGGGCACCGCCGGCCGCGGTGACCGTGTCCGGCGGGAGCAGCTGGAACGGCAGCTCCTGGTGGGCAAAGGCACCCACCACGGTGCCGTGCGCCTGCGATACGAGCTCGGCGAAGCTCGCGCCTGCCGGCACCGCGCCGCGCAGGAGCACCATGTTGGCCAGGAACCCCACCGTGCCGCGCGCCGGCGGCCGGACGCGGTTGGCGAACAGCGAGGCCACCACGAGGTCGCGCTGGCCGGTCAGGTGCGCCAGCCGGGCGTAGAAGGTGGCGAGCAGGACGGTGAACGGGGTGGTGCCGCGGGCCCGCGCCAGCTCGCGGATCGCGGCGGTGACCGCGGGCGGGATGTCTGCGCGGGCGACTCCCGCGGGCCCCGCTGGCGCTGGCGCCGCCGCTGGCCCGGGCAGCGCGACTGTGCGGGCGCCGTCGAGCCTGCGCAGCCAGTACTGCCGCTGGCGGGCGAGACCGTCGCCGGCGAGCAGCTCCTCCTGCCAGGTCACGAACTCGCGGTACTGCCAGGGCGCCGGCCCGAGCGCGCCGACGGGCGCCCCGCTGTACAGCGCGCGCAGCTCCCGGAACAGCACCCCGCACGACCACGCGTCGGTGACCAGGTGGTGCATGTTGAGGCACAGGAGGTGGTCGCCCGCGGTCAGCCGCCATAGGGTGGCGCGCACCGGCTCCTCGTGCGGGTCCAGCGGCGTGCCGAGCTCCCGGGCCACCTCGTCCGGCAGGCTGGCCTCGGTCGCCGCCACGGTACGCGGGCGCAGCGGGGCCGGGTCGCCGATGATCTGGGTCAGCTGGTGCCCGCGTCCGGCGAAGGTGGTGCGCAGCGCCTCGTGCCGGCCGACCAAGGCGTCGATCGCGGCGGCCAGCCGAGCCACGTCCAGCGGCCCGCGCATCCGGCACAACAGCGGGCAGCTGAGTGTGGTGGTCTGCGAGCGGTGCCGCTGGACCATCCACAGTAGACGCTGGCCGACAGATGCCGGCGCGGCGAGCCCGGTCACCACGGGGCGTCCAGGACCGCCGTGCCGAGAGCGCCGCGGTGTTCGTCGGTCGTGCCGTCGAAGCAGGAGATCCAGCGCGCTCGGCGGTACCGGTGGGTGGCCGGGTGCTCCCAGAGGAAGCCGGCCGCGCCGAACGTCTGCACCTCCGCCTCGCAGGCGAACAGCGCCGCGTCCCGGGCGGCGATGGTCGCGGCCGCCACCGCCGTGGCGGTCTGGTCCTCGTCACCGGTGTCGTTGAGCCGCCAGGCGGCCACGTACGCCAGCGACGCGGCCAGCTCGATGTCGGAGTAGACGTCCACGAGCCGGTGTGAGACAGCCTGATACGCGCCGATCGGGCGGCCGAACTGCGAACGTGACCGTGCGTGCGCCACGGCGCTGTCCAGGGCGGCGCGTGCCAGGCCGACCGCTTCGCACGCCAGCAGCGTCAACGCCCGGTGCCGGATCCGGCGCATCAGCGCGCCGGTGGCCGCGCCGGTGAGCAGCGGTTCGGCCGGTACGCCGGCCAGGTCCAGCTCCAGCCACGGCCGTCCGGTGTCCACACCGGACAGCGTCCGGGGCTCGCCCTCCAGGGCGGCCAGCGGCAGCCGGTACAGCCCTGGGCCGTCCGCGCCTCGGGCCAGCACGAGCACCACCTCGATACCCGTCGCGTACGGCACGCGGGTCTTGATGCCGTACAGCCGGACCGCCCCGCCCGGTGCCCGCTCCGCGCGGCAGGCGAGGGCGTCCAGCGGACCATCCAGGCGGCTCGGACCCGGCTCGGGCTCCCGCCACGCCAACGTCGTGGGCTGGGCGAGCGGCCGGCCGGCGGCGTGGCAGGCGTCCTGGGCCAGTGCCTGCGTGATGAGCCATTCGCTGGGGGCGTGCGCGCGGCCGGCCTCCTCGGCCAGCAACGCGGTGTCCACCGCGTCGAGGTCCTTGTCCAGCCAGCCCAGGTCGTGCAGTTCGCGCCATGACGGCGGCACGGGCGTGGCGAGCCGGCGCCGGGCCACGTCGCGCAGCGCTGTCTGTTCCTCCGTAAACGAGAAGTCCACTGTGCACCTTCCTTCAGCGCGCCCGGGGCAGGGCGAGTACTCGCTCGGCCAGCACGTCGCGCAGGATCTCCGAGGTGCCTCCCTCCAGGCTGTTGGCCCGGCTGCGCAGCTGGTGGTACTGCCAGAAGCCGGACCAGTACGCGGCGTCGCCGTCCAGAGCCGCGTCCGGCCCCAGGACTTCGAGGGCCAGCGCGGTCAGCCGCTGGTTCGCCTGCGACCACCGCAGCTTGACGATCGACGACTCCGGCCTCGGCGCCTCGCACGCGCCCAGCCGGCTCAGCGCGCGGCGGCTGGTCCAGCGCAGGGCCAGCAGGTCCACGTAGACGGAGGCGATCCGGTCGCGCAGCAGCGGGTCGCCGGCCCGCCCGGCGGCGTGTGCGGTCGCCACGAGGCGCCGCAGCTGGGACTCCAGCCGGGCGGTGAGGGCGAAACCGAAGGTGCCGCGCTCGTGGGCGAGCGTGGTCATCGCCACCGACCAGCCGGCGCCCACGGTGCCGAGCACATCGCCGCGGGGCACCCGGACCTCGTCCAGGACGATCTCGCCGAAGTCCGCGTCGCCGGGCAGCCGGCGTAGCGGGCGCACGGTCACCCCGGGCGCGCGCAGGTCGACCAGCAGGCAGGTCAGGCCGCGGTGGCGGCTATCGGCCGGTCCGGTCCGGGCCAGCAGGAGGCAGCGGTCGGCGAGGTGCGCGTAGGACGACCACACTTTGTGCCCGGTGACCACGAACGCGTCGCCGTCCAGCGTCGCCTGCGTCCGCACGGCGGCCAGGTCGGAACCGGCCTCGGGCTCCGAGAAGCCCTGGCAGAACAAGACCTGTCCAGAGAGGATGCCGGGCAGGTACCGCGCCTTCTGCCCGGCGGTGCCGACCGCGATGATGGTCGGTCCCACCATGCCCAGGCCGATGACGCCACCGTGCTCGCCTGCGCCTACCCGGGCGGCCTCCTCCAGGTAGATGGCCTGGAAGCTGATCGGCAGGCCGCGGCCGCCGTACCGCGCCGGCCAGGTGAGTCCCGCGTACCCGGCGCCGTGCAGCTCGGCCAACCACGCGCGGGTCGCCGGCCCGGTCCAGCCGCCGACCGGCGCGGGCCCGTCGGCGGCCGCCGGCAGCCGTGCCGACAGCCACGCGCGCAGCTCAGCCCGGAACCGTACCTGCTCGGCGGTCTCACGCAGGTCCATGCCGCACCGCCGCCGTCTGCCATCCGTCGACTGTCTCCAGCGCCGTCGGCCGGCCGTCGAGGAGCACCTCGCTGGGCGTCGCCGCTCCCGCGACCGGCGGGAACGCGACGCGGTCGATCGCGAGCGGCCCGTCGCACGCCACCTCGAACCGGCCGCCCTGGCGCCGGACCGTGACCGCGGTGCTGGTGCCCTCGTCGTGGACGACCACGCTGCCGTCGCCGTCGCCCCAGCAGACGAGCGTGAGGTCGGTGAACGGGCCGGAACCGACGGTGTCGGCGGCTCGGGTGGTCGGGATCAACGCCCCCCAGCGCACGTACAGCGGCACCTGCTCGAGCGGTTTGACCGCCCGGATGTGCCGGCCGCCGTCGTGCACCTCGCCGGTCCAGTAGTCGATCCACCGCCCGACGGGCAGGTACACGTGCCGCTGGTTCTCGGGCGTGGTCATCGGCGCCACCAGCAGGTCCGGACCGAGCAGGTACTCCAGGTCCGCCGACCACGTGGCCGGCTCGTCGGGCGCGGCGAGCAGCAGCGGGCGCAGCACGGGCAGGCTCGAGGCGCCCGCCGTGACGGACGCGCTATAGAGGTACGGCATCAGCTGGTAGCGCAGCCGCAGGGCCTCGATCACCGCCTGCTCCACCGCCGGCTCGAAGGACCACGGGTGGCGCGGCGTGTTGCCGTGGAACCGGGTCAACGGCGAAAACGCTCCGAACTGGGCGCTGCGCACGAACAGCTCGGGAGTGGGTTCGCCGGTGAAGCCGCCGACGTCGTGGCTCCAGAACGGCACGCCCGACAGCGCGTACGACAGTCCGCCGCGCAGGGTGCTTGCCATCGAGGGGAAGGACGAGGTGGTGTCGCCGGCCCACTGGGCGCTGTGCCGCTGGCCACCGGTGAACGACGATCGGGCCCAGACCAGCCGGTGGCCGGTGACTTCCTCGGTGACGTCCGCCACCGCGTCGTTGAACAGCAACGAGTAGACGTTGTGCAGCCCGTCGCCGCGCATGCCGTTGGCGGCGACCGCGTCGACCGGCACGCCCTCACCGAAGTCGGTCTTGAAGCAGTCGACGCCCTGCCTCAGCAGGTCACGCAGCAAGCCCTGGTACCAGCGGACGGCTCGCGGGTTGGTGAAGTCGACGATGCCGCACGGCGGCAGGTAGGTGTGCCACACGTCCGCCTCGTACACCGTGCCGTCCGCCCGCGCCAGGAAGTAGCCGTTCGCCGCCGCCTCGGCGAACAGCGGGCTCTCCCGGCCCACGTACGGGTTGAGCCACAGGCAAGTGCGAAAGCCCATCCCGGCCAACTCGGCCAGCATGCTCTCGGGGTCGGGAAACCGCTTGGCGTCCCACCGCAGGTCCGACCAGTGCCGCGTCGGCATCCAGTGTGCGTCGATGTGCAGCACGTCGCAGGGGATGCCGTGATCGCGGATCTTCCTGGCCCGCTTGAGCACCCGGCGCTGGCTGTCGGGAGAGAACCCCGAGGAGATCCAGGTGCCCAGCGCCCACTTCGGTGGGACGTAGGGCCGGCCGGTGAGCCGGTGGTAGCGGTCGATCACCCGCTCCGGAGTCGGGCCGGCGATGAGGTAGTAGTCCAGCACGTCGTCCGGCACGGTGATCTGCACGCAGGCGTGCGTGGAGTGGCACATATCGAACTCGGTGGCCGTGCCGCTGTCGACCAGTACCCCGTAGCCGCGGCTGGACAGGTAGAACGGGACGTTCTTGTACGACCGCTCGGACTCCGCGCTGAAGGCGTCGTAGTTCCACATGATGATCCGCTGGCCACGCTTGTCGAACATGGTGAACTTCTCGCCCAGCCCGAAGAAATGCTCGTCTCCCGGTGCCGCGAACGTCTCGTGGTAGGCGGCGACCTCACCGGCCACAGTGGATCGGCCGAACGGAAGGTTCCGTAGCCGGTCGCTGATGTCCATCTCGTACGTGTTCTGCTCCACCAGGAGTCGGCCGTCCGGGTCGAGGAAGCGTAACCGCCAGGGGTCCAGCTCGATGTGCGCGCTCACGGCGCCGGCGTGTACCCGGATCCGCCCCGGCTCGACCTCCACCCGCCCGCCGTCGTAGCCGGTGGCGTGGATCAGCGTGATGGCCGGCGCCGAACGGGTCCGGGTCTCGGCGTCCGGTCCTAGCCGCACCCGGATGACTCCCTCGGCGGCCGCCCGCACGTCGACCACCAGGCTCTGGCCGTCGGAGGTGTCGGCCTTCAGCGCGACGCCACCGCCATCCTGCGCCACGAGGCCGGCTCGGGTCACCCGGCTCAGCACCCCGTCGCCGCGAGAATCACCATCGCCGAGAGGGCGCACCGGCAGGTCCACCGGATCGGCGCAGTGCAGAATGAAGGGTGTAAGCGGTTGTTGATACGGCATCGAGCGCCTCCCCCGTATGGCGTATTCGGTCGCACGGTTCACGCGCCGCACGGCCAGTCTGGCTTTCCAGCGGCTGGGAGTCAATGTGTGAGGTTGACAGATGCGGACACTCCTGTGACGGTGATGGTGTGTTTTCGCGTGCCGCGTCGCGCGCTCGACACGCTATGGTGATTTTCGCCGCGGACACCGAAGGAGGCCGCAGGTGCCGCTGCTGCTGTACTGGTTCCTTCCCTCGCACGGGGACGGGCGCGCCATCGCCCGGGTCGCCGGCGACGGCGCACAGCACGCCGCTCGCGCCTCCCGCCGGGAGCCTGACATCGGCTACCTGGCGCAGGTCGCCGCAGCGGCGGACCGCCTAGGTTTCGCGGGCGCGCTGGTGCCGGCCGGGTTGTTCTGTGAGGACGCGTGGCTGGTTTCCGCGGCCCTGGCGGCCCAGACCAGCCGCCTCAAATTCATGGTCGCGCTGCGGCCGGGGCTGGTCTCGCCCCCGCTGGTGGCCCAGATGGCCGCCACCGCCCAGCGGATCACCGGTAACCGGATGCTGCTCAACGTCGTGACCGGCAGCGACCCGGACGAGCAGCGGCGGTACGGGGACTGGCTGGACCACGACCGGCGCTACGAGCGCGCCGACGAGTTTCTCAGCGTGCTGCGCGGCGCCTGGAGCGGCGACCCGTTCGACTTCACCGGCGAGCACTACCGGGTCGCCGGCGCCCGGGTGGCCCGACCGGCGCCGCCACCGGCCCTGTTCCTGGGCGGGTCGTCGGCCGCGGCGCAGCGGGTCGCCGCCCGGCACGTCGACGTCTACCTGGCGTGGGGCGAGCCACCGGACCGGATGGCGCCGTTACTGCGCGCGGTGCGCGAGCAGGCGGCCGAGCAGGGGCGGCAGATCAGCTTCGGCACGCGATTCCACGTCATCGCCAGGGACACCGCCGCGGAGGCGTGGGCCGAGGCGGACCGGCTGCTGGCCGGCATGGATCCCGGCATGGTCGCCGCGGCGCAGCGGCGGTTCCAGGCCACGGAGTCGGAGGGGCAGCGGCGGATGGCCGCCCTGCACGGTGGTCGCGCCGACCGCCTGGAGGTGTATCCGAACATCTGGGCCGGCTACGGACTGCTGCGCCCGGGAGCGGGTGCGGCCCTGGTCGGCAGCCATGAGCAGGTGGCCGAGCGCATCGAGGAGCTCAGCGCTCTCGGCGTCGAGCACCTGATCCTCTCCGGTCAGCCGCACCTGGAGGAGGCGTACTGGTTCGGGGAAGGTGTCATGCCGCTGCTTGCCCGTTCGTCGTCGCTCGTGGCGGGGTGACCGCGATGCGCTCGGTGGTGCTGATCGGAAACCCCAAGGTCGGCTCGCGCACGGCCGCGGCGGCGGTGCGCGTGGCGGACGCGCTGCGGCAAGCGCTGCACCGGCACGGCGCGGCGGTGGCGGACGCCGGTGTGGTGGACCTGTCCGTCCTGGCCCGCCACCTGCTCGATCCCAGCGGCGATCGAGCCGCCGTCGACGACGCCCTCGGCTTGGTACGCGCGGCCGGGCTGCTCGTGGTCGCCAGCCCGACCTTCAAGGCCAGCTACGCCGGCCTGCTCAAGGTGTTCCTGGACGTGCTGCCGCCGCGCGGGCTGTCCGGCGCGGTCGCCGTGCCGGTGATGACGGCGGCCTCGGCGGGCCACCGGTACGCCGTGGACACCTACCTGCGTCCGGTGCTCATGGAGCTGGGCGCGGTCGTGCCAACGCCCGGACTGTCCGTGCTGGAGGCGGAGTTCGAAGTGATCGACGAGGTGTTCGCGAAGTGGTCGGTATCGGCCATACCCACGCTCGCGGCGCTGCTCGGTCCGGGCGAGGGCTGACCGTGGCCTCCAGGCTGTACGACAACATCGTCCGCCTCCAGGAACTCGCCGACTACACCGTGCCGCTGACCATCCGGGCGATGTGCGAGCTGGGTGTGGCCGACGCGCTCGCCGCCGGGCCACGAGCCGGCCGGGAGGTCGCGGAGGCCGTCGGCGCGCATCCCGGCGCCCTGGTACGCGCGATGCGCGCCCTCGCCTGCCGCGGAATCTTCACCGAGGTCGACCCGGGCGTGTTCGCACTGACAGAGGTCGGCCAGCTGTTGCGCGCCGACCACCCCCTCTCGATGCGAAACGCCTATCCACTCATTCCGGCCGACCTCACCGCGTGGGCGGCCCTGGAGCACACCCTGCGCACCGGCGAGGCGGCGTTTGCGCGAGTCCACGGCCGTGACTACTACGCGCACCTGGCCGCCGTACCGGAGGACAGCGCGCGCGTGGACCGGTCGGTGGAGGCCCAGAACCGGCTGGTGCTGCGCACGCTGCTCACCGCGTACCAGTGGGCCCGCTGCGGCACCGTGGTCGACGTCGCCGGCGGCACCGGAACCTTCCTGGCCGGGCTGCTGGCGCGCTACCGGAGCCTGCGCGGCGTGCTGTTCGACCGGCCCCATGTGGTGGCCCGGGCGTTCGCGCCGCTGGCGGAGCGGGGCGTCGCGGACCGCTGCGAGGTGGTGGCCGGCGATGCCTTCCAGAGCGTGCCGGCGGGGCATGACACGTACCTGCTCAAGACGATCCTGCACGACTGGGATGACCAGCGGGCGGTGCGAATCCTACGGGTGGTCCGGGCGGCGATGCACCCGCACAGCCGGCTCATCGTGCTGGAGGCGCTGCTGCCGCCGGGCGACGAGTACCACGTGGGCAAGCTGCTGGACCTGCATTCGCTCGTACTGGTCGGCGGCCCGGACCGAGACCTGGACCAGCTGACCGCGCTGCTCGCGGCGGCCGACCTCGATCTGGTAGCGGCGGTACCCACCGCCACCCTGGCCGTGCTTGAGGCCCGCCCGCGCGTGTCAGGCCGGTTGCAGGTGGAGGACGAGCCGGTCGAAGGTGCGAAGGCTCGGGTGGCGCCGCCGGGATCGGCCGCCGATCTCCAGTGCGGTGGTCCGGGCGAGTAGCCGTTGCAACAACACCTGGCCCTCCAGGCGAGCCAACCCGGCGCCCATGCAGTGGTGCGCCCCGCCGCCGAAGGTGAGATGGGGGTTCGGGTGCCGGCCCACGTCCAGCCGGTCCGGGTCCGCGAAGCGCCGGCCGTCCCGGTTGGCCGAGGCCAACAGCAGCAACACCACGCGGTTGCGGCGCAGCAGCGTGCCGCCCACCCGCAGCGGCTCGGCCACGTACCGCGCGACCCACTGCACGGAGGGGTCGAACCGGAGCAGCTCCTCGACCGTGCTCGGCAGCAGACCCGGCTCCGCGCGCAACCGCGCCACCGCCTCGGGGCGGTCCAGCAGGGCGGCCAGTCCGTTGGTAACGAAGCCCATCGTGGTTTCGAAGCCGGCCAGCAGCAGAAAGACCGCGTTGTCGACGATCTCCTCCTCGGACAGCGCCGGGTCGGCCGCGCCGACCATCGCGGACAGCTCGTTGGGCTGCGGGCGGCGGCGGTACTGGCGGATCAGCCCGCCGAGGTAGTCACGCAGCCAGGCGAGCGCGGCGCCGCTCTCGGCGAGCTGCTGCGGCGTGGGCCGGATCATGCCGAGCAGGTGGACCAGGGTGGCCGCCCGGCGGCTCGTCTCGTCGCGGTCGGCGTCGGCGACGCCGAGCATCTCGCACACCACCATGACCGGCAGCGGGAGCGCCACCCCGGACGCCAGGTCGACCTCCCCGCTGTCCAGGGCCGGATCGAGCAGCTCGTCGACGACCCGGGTGACGTGCTCGCGGAGCCGCCCGACCGCGCTCGGGCTGAGCCCCCGTGCCATCAGGCGGCGCAGCCGGGTGTGCTCGGGCGGATCCCGGTTGAGCACGATGCGCTGCAGGAACGCCGCCGCCTCGCCCTCGCCCACCGAGTAGTGGTGGTACCGCGGCGGGAATTCGTTGCGCAGCCGGGGATCGCGGGCCAGTCGGGCCACGTCGTCGTATCGCGACACCGCCCACACGCCCGGGTCCGAGGCGCGAACCACCGGCCCGGCGGCGCGCAGCCGCTCGTATGTCGGATAGGGGTCGGCCACCACCTGCGGATCGGTGGGATCGAACGGCCGCGCCGTCTCACTGTCCACCAAGGTCACTGTGGTGCCCTCCCGCCGGCCGGTGCCGCATTACCCGCCATGGGTAATGTTGTATTTCTCAGCCGTCCCGCGCAAGGCCCATCGGGTAGAACATGCGCCATCATGGCAATCGGCGAGGAGTCAGCATGACCAAAAACACTATCGTGGAGCCCGCGGTGTCCATCGTGATTCCGACGTACAACGCCTGCGACGAGCTGCGACACACGCTCCGGGCGCTCGTCCGGCAGACCCTCCGTCCGGACTCCTACGAGGTGCTCGTCGTGGATGACGGGTCGTCGGATCCGACCCACGAGGTGGTCACCGAGTTCCGCGACCGCCTGCGGCTGGCGTACACCCGGCTGGAACGCGACGAGGCCGGCGTGGCCACGAACGGCTACTGCGTATCGCGGGTCCGCAATGCCGGAGCCCGGCTGGCGCGCGCCCCGCTGCTGCTGTTTCTCGACACGGGTGTGATCGCCGGGCGGGATCTCGTGGCCGAGCACCTCGCCGCCCACGCCCGCGAGCCGGGCGGGGCCGTGCTCGGCTACTGCTATGGCACCTACAAGCTCAAGCCGTTTCCGGGCCTGGCGGAGCTGCTGCGCAGCCGGACGCCGGAGGAGGTGGCCGCGGACATAGGCGACGGCCCACGCGGGTTGGACCTGCGGCACGACGCCTTCGAGGCGTACGGCTGGGATCTGGGGAAACTGGCCGCACCCTGGATCAACTTCTGGGCGATGAACGCCTCCGTGCCGGCGCGGGCCTTCTGGGCGGTTGGTGGATTCGACGAGGACTTCCGCGGTTGGGGCTACGAGTACATGGAGCTGGGATACCGCCTGTTCCGGTACGGTCTGCGGCTGGCCGTCGCCCGCCGCGCGTGGGGGATCGAGTGGCCGACCCCGCGGCCGGTGCTGGTCGCGAACTCGCACGGCAGTGGCCGTAACCTGAACCGGTTCCTGGCCAAGCACCGCCACCCCGACGTGGAGTTGTACGCCATCCTGCGGACCCGCTCACCGGTCACGGACTTCGAGCGCGAGCACGCGGTGCTGTGCGGGTGGCAGGAGCGTGCCAGAAATCTGGACGTCACCGCCGAACTCGCCGGGCTCGCGGCCGACGCGCGCGCGGCCGGGCGGGTCGCGGTGCTCGGCTGTGGGGGCGGGGTGCCCGCTGGCTGGCCGCCCTCTGTGCTGGTCGACTTCGACGCGGAGTTGCTCGCCCGCGCGGCTGCCGGCGGCGCCCACCGCGCCATCCACGCCATCGGGCTGTCCACCGGGCTGCCCGACCAGTGCGTGGACCTCGTGGTGGTCACGTCACGCCTGCGCGGCGTGTGGGACCGCTGGGGCGACCGGGTGGCGGCCGAGGCGCGGCGCGTCGGCCGCCACGTCCGTGTCGCCTTCACCGACCCGGAACCTGAAAGCACCATAAGAGTGTCCATTGCCTAGCGACGATGTGCTTTCTATGAGACGATGCCACGGACGTTAAGGGCGTCCACTCCAACGAGAGAGGCGGACGGGGGCGTGGTTTCTCCACCAGGGTCAGATACTGCAAACGTTGACGTGCTCGTCGTCGGCAATGGCGCACTCGGGCTGTTCCTCGCCGAGGAGCTGGCGGCGCGCGGAGCCGGCAAAGTGACCGTCGTCGGGGCACCCGGCCGGCCCGGCGGCGCCAGCAAGGCGGCCGGCGCGATGCTCGGGTGCTTCGGCGAGGTCACCAAGGACACGCTGCGCACGCCCGCCGGCCGGGCCAAGTTCGGCATCAGCCTCGCGGCGCACAAGCGGTGGCCGGAGGTGCTGGAGCGGCTGCGGCACCTCGCGACCGAGCGAGGCGAGAGCCTCCGCGCGGTCGCCGACACTTTCGTCATCCTCAACGCGTGCGGCGGTGAGCTGGACTCGCTGAACTTCGCCGCGATGCTTTCGGCGATGGACGAGATGGGCGAGCCGTGGTCCGAGGCTGAGCCAGGCGACATCCGGTCCTACCAGCCACGCACCGACGCCCGCGCGCTGCGCGTGGTGCACCTGCCGAACGAGGGCGCCGTCGACGGCAACCAGGTGCTGTCCCTCATGGAGACCAGCGTCGAGCGGGCCGGCGCGCGGCTGGTGCCCGGCGAGGTGCGGTCGCTGGAGGTCGCCGACGGCCGGGTGACCGGCGTGCGCCTCGCCGACGGCACCGTGTTGTCGGCGGGCACCGTCGTCGTCGCCGCCGGCGTGCGCAGCGCCGACCTGGTCCGGCCGGTTCTGGGCCGGGACGAACTGCTGCCGATGTTCGCCGGCGCCGGCGTGGCGTTCGTCGGTCGGCGCGAGCGGGGCGAAGGGTTCACCAGCGTGGTCCGCTCGCCCAACCGTTCGGGCTCGTGCGGCTTGCACCTGGTGCCGTTCGGTGACGGCCGGGAGTACCTCGGCGCCACCAACATCCTCTACGAGGAACCGCAGCTGGAGGCAGACGTCGGCATGGGCCGGTTCCTCAGCGAGTGCGCCATGCAGCAACTCGACGAGCGGATCTGCTTCCACAAGGTGGTCGA
Source organism: Micromonospora sp. CPCC 206061 (assembly GCF_036906915.1). NCBI lineage: Bacteria > Bacillati > Actinomycetota > Actinomycetes > Micromonosporales > Micromonosporaceae > Micromonospora > Micromonospora sp. CPCC 206061. The sequence continues at coordinate 488,280 of NZ_JBAKHX010000001.1, read as the reverse complement.
GTGGCGCACCGGCAACCGCCCGGTCACGCTCGACGGCTTCCCGGCCGTCGGCTGGACCTCGGTAGCCGGCCTCTACCTGCTAACCGGGACCTACCGCGACGGGTTCCACTGCGCGCCGGTGCTCGCCGAGCACGTCGCGGGCGAGGTGCTCGGCACCGGCGGGACGCTGGACATGCCGTTCGCGCCGGACCGCTCGCCGATCTGGACGTGGAGCCCGGACGGCTCGGCCGACGAGTTCGCGCTGCACATGATGGCCGGGTGGTTCGAGGCGCGCGCGGTGTCGCCGCCCGAGGTCACCGCGGCCACGCTGGGCGACCTGTTCCGCACACAGGCGAGCGCGGTCTGCCAGATGATGCCGGCCGGCGTGGGGCTCGGTCCGGAGATCCTGATGTACCTGACCGGGCCGCACGCGGATCGCGAACGCCTGGTGTCGCTGCTGCGGTACCTGCGTCACGCCGGCGCGGCGGCGTGACAGGCCGGCGGGGGAGGAGGAGTCACCATGGCGGTCACCGAGCCCCCGCTGTCGCTGCTGCCCCCAGCCGGTCTGCTGATCGGCGATGACTGGCACGGGTCCTCGTCCGGCGGCACTGTCACCCACGTGTATCCGGCCTCCGGCCAGCCGACCGCGGACGTCGTGGTCGCCGGTGCCACGGAGGTCGGCCTGGCCGTGACGCGGGCCCGCGAGGCGTTGCCGGCGTGGCGCGCGATGCCGGCCAACCAGCGCCGTGACCTGATGCTGCGGCTGGCCGCCCTGATCGAGGCCGAGGCGGAGCCGCTGAGCCAGCTTCAGACCCTGGAGATCGGGCTGCCCTGCCAGCTCACCCGGCAGATGCCGGCGGTGGCGGCGGACTACTTCCGCTACAACGCGGGCTGGCTGGACAAGATCGGCGGTGAGGTCGTGACGACCTGGCCGGTCCGGGCGCTGGACTACACGCTCGACGAGCCGTACGGCGTGGTCGCCATCATCATCCCGTGGAACGGGCCGCTGGTGTCCCTCGGCCAGATGCTGGGAGCGGCGCTGGCCGCGGGCAACACCGTGGTGCTCAAACCGCCGGAGCTGGCGCCGTTCGTGGCGCTGCGGATCGGCGGGCTGATGCTCGCCGCTGGTTTTCCGCCCGGCGTGGTCAACGTGGTTCCCGGTGGCCCGGCCGCCGGTGAGGCGCTCGTCGGGCATCCCGGCGTCGACAAGGTGCACTTCACGGGCGGCGCAGACACGGCGCGCAGCGTTCTGGCCGCGGCCGCCCGAAACCTCACTCCGGTGGCGCTGGAGCTGGGCGGCAAGTCGCCACACCTCATCTTCCCCGACGCCGAACTGCGGCTGGCGGCGCGGCTGGCGATGGCCGGAGCCGTGGCGCTGTCCGGGCAGGGCTGCGCGAATGGCACCCGGGTCCTGGTGCACGCCTCCGTCTACGACGAGGTCGTCGACATCATCGCCGCTCGGATGGCGAAGGTGGCGGTGGGTGACCCGCTCGACCAGCGCACCATCATGGGGCCGGTGGTCTCGGCCCGCGCCTGCGACCGGATCCTGGCCGTCATCGACCGGGCCCGGACCACCAAGTCCGGCCGGCTCGTCCATGGTGGACACCGGCTCGACGGCGACCTGGCCGGCGGCTACTTCATCGCCCCCACCGCGTTCGCCGACGTCGACCCCAGCAGCGAGCTGGCGCAGGAGGAGATCTTCGGGCCGGTCGTTTCGATCATGCGGTTCGGCAACGAGGCCGAGGCGCTCCGGCTCGCCGAGGACACCCGGTACGGCCTGGGCGCCTACCTGCACACCAACGACCTGCGAAGGGCGCACCGGGTCAGCCGGGCGTTGACGGCCGGCACCGTCTGGGTCAACGGCGAGCCGGGTGGGCTGCCGTCGGCGCCGTTCGGCGGCACCAAGCAGAGCGGGTACGGGCGGATCGGCGGTCTCGCCGGGGTACGGGAGTTCCTGCGGCCGAAGAACATCTGGATGGCGGTCTGACGGGGCCTCACCGCAGCCCGATACCGGGATCGGCGCCGGCCAGCAGGGCGCCGGCGGTGCGGTAGAAGTCTCGGCCGGCGCTGAAGTGCTGACCGGCCGTCTGGACGTCGCGGAGCCGGCGCTGGAGCGGCGAGCGCTGGTAGACCGCGGCCCCACCGCCCAGCTCGAACGCGTGCCGGGCGACGCGCCGGGCGAGCCCGACCACGACTGGCGCTGTGGCGCGCAGCTGCGCCCTGGCCAGGTCGGTGGGGCGCGTGCCGGCGAGCGCCGCCTCCCAGGCGGCGTCCACCTCGGCGTACAGCTGGGCACGCGCGCTGCGCAGCAGCATGTGGGCCTCGCCGAGCCGGTCCTGAAACACCGGCGCGTCGGCCAACTTGTCGAGCGCGAACGCCGGCCGCTTGCCGCCCCGTGCCAGCGTCGCGACGTCGTCCAGGGCGCCGGCGGCCGCACCGACCGCGACCGCCGCGACGAACAGCCCGCCCTGGTCCCGCGCCGGGAGGCGGCGCAGCGGCCCGTCCAGTGCCGGCTCGGCGTCGAACGAGCAGGTGCGCTCCGGTGGGCACGACACCCGCGCGGCGCGCACGTCGTGGCTGGCGGTGCCGCGCAGACCGGCCGAGTGCCACGTGTCCAGGACCGTGACCTCCGCCGCCGGCAACAGCACCAGTCGCAGCTCGGGCAGGTCGCCGTCGCGCAGCCGGGGACGGCCCCGGTCGACGACCAGGCACTGCAGGTAGACCCAGCGGGCGTGCGGGATCCCGGTCACGAACGGCCAGTCGCCGGTCACCCGCCAGCCGCCGTCACACGCCTCGGCACGCCCCTTCGGCGCCACCGCCCCGGCGCCGACCACGTCCGGGCCGCTGGCGTATACCTCGTCCAGTGCCGCGGCGGGGAAATGCCGGAAGACGAGCTGCGCCACGCTGGCCTGGGCAACCGTCCACGCCACCGAGGCGTCCGCGGTGGCCAGCGCCTCCACCACCCGTAGCGTCTCGGGCAGTGGCAGGTTGGCGCCGCCCCGCTCCCGCGGGACCAGCATGCGCAGGGCGCCCGCCGCGGCGAGATCGCTCAGCAGGTCCGCCGGCAGGCACCGCTCGCTCTCGATCTGCTCCGCGCGGCCGGCAATGGTGGCTTTCAACTCCGTGACCCGGGACAGCGTCGTGCTCACAATCGCCGATGGTAGCGGGTTCACCGCGCAGAATGTTCATTCATTCGCCGCCTGGCGACGATGGTGCTTTTGTGGAATGATGCCGTGGACAGTGCTCACTCGTGACCGAGGGAGGCGACGGGATTGCTGGCTTCTCGGAGTGGGCTTGGGCCATGCATCTGAACGTGTTGACACAGTGTTCGCCGGCGCCCTTCCTGGACGGCATGTGGCGCGACCCGTCGGATCGCAGCGGCACCGGCTATCGCTCGCTCGACTACTGGGTCTGGATGGGCCGCCGGCTTGAGGAAGCGTGTATCGACGCGCTCTTCTTCGCCGACATCCATGGCGTCTTCGATGTGTACCAGGGGTCGTGGCGTCCCGCCGTGCGGCACGGGGTGCAGGTCCCGGTGATCGACCCAGTGCCGGTCGTCGCCGCGCTCGCCGCCACCACCCGGCATCTGGGTCTGGCGGTCACCTACTCGACGTCGTACCACGCGCCCTACCAGTGCGCTCGGCTCTTCTCCACACTGGACCACCTGGCCGCCGGCCGGATCGGGTGGAACATCGTCATCTCAGACATCCGCCTCGGCGAGGCGGTGGGGCTGTGCGAGCACCTGCCCCACGACGAGCGCTACGACCGGGCCGACGACTACGTGGCGCTCGTGCGCGCACTCTGGGAGCAGAGCTGGGATGACGACGCGGTGGTGCGCAACGCCGCCCGCGACGTCTTCGCCGACGACGGCAAGGTACGCGAGATCACCCACGACTCCCAGTGGTTCCGGCTGCGCGGCCCGCACTCGTGCGAGGTCTCGCCGCAGCGCACGCCGGTGCTTTACCAGGCCGGCGCGTCCAGCCGGGGTCTCGCCTTCGCGGCGCGTCACGCGGAGGTCGCCTTCGTCACGCTCGGCAGCCCGCGCGCCGGCGCCGCCCAGGTGGCCCAGCTGCGCGCGCTCGCGGCCGAGCACGGCCGCGGTCGCGCCGATCTCAAGGTGCTGCAGGGCTCGCCGGTGATCATCGCGGAGAACGACCGCGAGGCCCGCGCCAAGGCCGACGCGTACGTCGAGCTGACCAGCCGCGAGGGTCAGCTCGCCAAGTGGTGCACCTGGGCCCGGGTGGACATCGACCGGTACCCGCCGGACGCCGACGCGTTCGAGGTGATCGGCGAAGACGGGGTGTCGATCACCAAGTTCCTGGACCAGCTCTCCGGCGACCGCACCTGGACCGTTCGCGACCTCCGCGATCTGATCGCCACGCCGCAGCGGCCGCATCGCTACGCGCGGACCGTGCTGTTCGGCACGCCTTCCCAGGTGGCCGACCGGATGGAGGAGTGGATGTCGCGAACCGACATCGACGGGTTCAACCTCTACCCGTGCCCGCCCACCGCCGGCATCGATGACATCTGCGACCTGCTGGTGCCCGAGCTGCGCCAGCGTGGCCTGTTCCGCTCCGCCTACGACCCGGCTGAGAAGACTCTGCGAGAACGGTACTTTGGGGCCGGACGGTCGAGGCTGCCGATGGCGGCCGAACCGCCCGCCGGCCGCGAAGCGGTCGCGGCCGGCCGTGTCGCGACTACCGAGAAGGAGTGACGGGCATGAGTGAGTCCACTGTGGTGAACAAGCCGTCGGTTGACGAGCAGGCGGTCGTCCCGATGATCGACTACGCGGACGGTCCCGCCGCCCTGGACTGGCTGGCGAAGGCGTTCGGCTTCGTGGAGCGCACCCGGCTGCTCGACGACGACGGCCAGCTGAGCCACGGCGAGATGATCGCCTTTGGCGGCTTGATCATGCTGGGCACCGCAACCCCGAAGTACGAGGGCCCGAAACGGCACCGGGAGCACTGCGAGCGGGCTCGTGCGTGGTCCGCTGTCCCGTACATCGTGGACGGTGTGTTGGTGCACGTCGACGACGTCGAGTCCCACTTCGAGCGGGCCAAGCAGGCCGGCGCGACGATCCTTTCCGAGCCAGAGGACGCCCCGTACGGCCGGCTGTACCGGGCCGAGGACCTCGAGGGTCACCGGTGGATGTTCCTCCAGCGGCCAACGTAAACCGGAGGTATGCATGGGGGAATGGAGGGTTCCAGCCACCGTACTGGCGCAGCTGAGCAGCGACTACCGGCCTACCAACCCGCGGATCGAGTCGCTCTACCAGCGCGCGAAGCAGGCGCAGTGGAACGCGGCCACGGACGTCGACTGGACGCTCCAGGTGCCGTTCGGGGCGCCCCTGCCGGACGACTCGCGATACGCGATGGCCTCCTTCGAGGCCTCACCGCTCGCCCGGCGGGGGCGGCCGGCCTGGGATTCGTTCCGCTGGGAGCTCCAGTCCTGGATGGTCAGCCAGTTTCTGCACGGTGAGCAGGCGGCGCTGGTGGTTGCGGCGCGCCTTGTCGAGGTCGTGCCGGACGTCGAGAGCAAGTTCTACGCGGCCAGCCAGGCGATGGACGAGGCGCGCCACGTCGAGGCCTTCTCCCGCTACCTGCGCGAGAAGGTGCCGCAGATGTATCCGGTCACCGCATCGCTGGGCGCGTTGCTGGACGACGTGCTCGCCGACTCCCGCTGGGACGTGACCGCGCTCGGTATGCAGATCATCGTGGAGGCTCTGGCGATGGCCGCGTTCCGGCTCGCCGACACCACCTTCCACGACGACCTCATCAAACACATCGCCCGCCTGGTGGCCCGTGACGAGGCCAGGCACGTGTCGTTCGGGGTGCTATCCCTGGAGCGGGTCTACCGCGAGATGACAACCACGGAACGCGCCGACCGGGAAGAGATGGTGCTCGACGCAGCGAGCCTCATGCGGCGGCGGTTCCTGCTCGAAGACATCTGGGAGCGGCTGGATGTCGGCATGGACGACGGTGTCCGGTACGCCGCCAACAATCCGCTGATGGTGAAGTACCGCCAGGCCATCTTCGCCAAGGTCGTCACCGCGCTGGACAACATCGGACTGCTCACCCCGCGGGTCCGTGAAGGCCTGGAGCAGCTCGGCCTGCTCGACTTCGGCGCCCGCCGCGTGTAGCGGGCGGCAAATACGCCATCGCGAAAGCACCATGGTCTGGACCGCGCGCCTCGCGCGCTGGTACGGTCCTGATTGACCGTCGACTCATTGATCGCGCTACGAAAGGCCGGATTGAGCCGGCTCCGACGGGGGAGCGTCTGTTGACTATGGAGCGACGCGCGGCGACTGATACACCATCAATGGTGACTCTCGAATCGATGCGCGCGGAGGTGGCTCAGCTGGCCGGCGTCGAGCCGGCCGAGGTGGGCGACGACGACGATCTGGTGGCACTCGGCCTGGACTCCATAGGAGTCATGCGGCTTGCCAGCACGTGGCAGCGCGCCGGCGCCGCCGTCTCCTTCGCCGAGCTGATCGAGTGGCGAACACTCGGGCAGTGGTGGCGGGTGCTGTCCGGCGCACCCGCCGGCGCACTGGGCACGGACGCGTCGCAGCCGCAGGCGGGCGCGGACGGCGAGGAGCCATTCCCGCTCGCCACCATGCAGTACGCCTACTGGGTCGGCCGCGCCGACGGGCAGCCGCTCGGCGGCGTGGGCGCCCACTTCTACAACGAGTTCGACGGCCGCGAAGTCGATCCGGACCGCCTGGACCGGGCGGTGCGCGCCCTGCTGCGCCGGCACGGCATGCTCCGGGCGCGGTTCACCGCCGACGGTCGGCAGCAGATCATGCCGGACAGCCTGTGGCCCGGGCTCATCGTGCACGACCTGCGCGGGCTCGACCCGGCCGAGGTCGACCGCCGGCTGACCGAATGCCGGGACCGCATCTCGCACCGCCGGCTACGCGTGGCCGACGGCGAGGTCTTCGACATCCAGCTTTCGCTGCTTCCCGGCGGGCGCTGCCGCACGCACGTGCACATCGAGATGCTGGTCGCCGACGCTCAGAGCTTCCGCGTCCTGCTCGCCGACCTGGCCCGGCTGTACGAGCGCCCCGACGAACCGCCGCCCCCGCTGTCCTACAGCTATCCGCGCTACCTCGCCGCGCTCGGCCCCCGGCGGCAGGCCGCCCGGGAGCGGGACCGGGCGTACTGGCGCGGCCGCCTCGCCGAGCTGCCGGGCGCCCCGGAGCTGCCGCTGGCCGCCGCACCCGAACAGGTTGCCAGCCCGAAGGTGACCCGGCGGCACCACCTGCTGGCGCCGGACCAGTGGGCCGGTCTGCGCGACCAGGCCCACCACAACGGGCTCACCCTCCCGGCGGTGCTGCTCACCGCGTTCTGCGAGGTGCTGGCCGCGTGGAGCGGCCGCCCGCGTTTCCTGCTCAACCTGCCGCTCTACGACCGCGAGTCGGTACATCCCGAGGTCCCGCAACTGGTCGGCGACTTCACGAACCTGTTGCTGCTCGACGCCGACCTGAGCGCACCGCTGCCGTTCGCCGAACAGGCCCGGCGCCTACAGGAGCGGCTGCGCGCGGACGTGGCGCACGCCGCGTACTCCGGCGTCGAGGTGCTGCGTGACCTGTCCAGGGCCGGCGGCCGTCCGATGCTGGTGCCGGTGGTCTTCACCAGCGCCCTCGGCCTGGGTGAGCTGTTCGACGCGCACGTGCGGCGCTGCTTCGGCACGCCGGGGTGGACCAGCTCGCAGACCCCGCAGGTGTGGCTGGACTACCAGGTCACCGAGCGGGAGGGCGGGCTGTTTCTCAACTGGGACGTCGTCGAGGAGCTGTTCGCGCCGGGTTCGGTGGACGCCATGTTCGGCGCCTACCTGCGGATCCTGGAGTGGCTACAGGCGGACGCGGCGAACTGGACCCGTCCGGTGCCCGACCCGCTGCCAGCCGATCAGCGCGGCGCGCGCGCCGCGATCAACGCCACCGACGCCCCCGCGCCGCGGCGGAGCCTGCACCACGCGTTCTTCGCCCTGGCCGCCCGCGAGCCGGACCGGCCGGCGCTGCTGTGGGACGGCGGGCGGTGCGGCTACGCGGAGCTGGCAACCAGCTCCCTGCGGTTCGCGGGCGCGCTGCGCCGCCGCGGCCTGCGCCCGGGCGACCTGGTCGGCGTGACCCTGCCCAAGGGGCCGGACCAGGTAGCCGCGGTTCTCGGCGTACTGGCCGCCGGCGGTACCTACGTCCCGGTCGGCGTAGACCAGCCGGCCGCCCGCCTGCGGCGCGTCTACGCGGCCGCCGGCCCGCGCCTGCTCGTCGCGGAGTCCACGGTGGACGGTGCTCCGCCGGCCGTCACCCCGGCGGAGGCTCGGGCGGCCGATCCGCTGCCGGCGCCCGAACCGTGCGATCCCGGCCAGCCGGCATATGTCATCTACACGTCCGGCTCCACCGGCGAACCCAAGGGCGTGGTCGTCAGCCACGCCGCGGCCGCGAACACCATCGACGCGATCAACGACCGGTGGCGCGTCGGCCCCGAAGACCGGGTGCTGGCTGTCTCCGCCCTCGACTTCGACCTGTCGGTCTACGACATCTTCGGGCTCCTGGCGGCCGGCGGGGCAATAGTGCTCGTCGGCGAGGCCGAGCGGCGGGACGCGGGCCGCTGGCTGGAACTGGTACGCAGGCACCGGGTGACGATCTGGCAATCCGTGCCGGTGCTACTCGACATGCTGCTCACCGCCGCGTCCGGGGCCAGCGGCACGCTCGGCGGCAGCCTAAGGCTGGCGCTGGTCGGCGGCGACTGGGTGGGCACCGACCTGCCTGGCCGGCTCACCGCGCTCTGCCCGGACGCCCGGTTCGCCGGCCTCGGCGGCACGACGGAGACGGCGATCCACTCGACCTTCTGCGAGGTGTCCGCGGCGCCCGCCCACTGGCGGGCCGTCCCGTACGGCGTACCGCTGCGCAACGTGCGCTGCCGGGTGGTGGACGCACGCGGGCGCGACTGCCCGGACTGGGTCGCCGGGGAGCTGTGGATCGGCGGAGACTCGGTCGCCGAGGGGTACCGGGGTGACCCGGACCGCACCGCCGAGCGCTTCGTGGCTCGCGACGGCGTGCGGTGGTACCGCACCGGCGATCTTGCCCGGTACTGGCCGGACGGCACGCTGGAGTTCCTCGGCCGTGCGGACTTCCAGATCAAGCTGCGCGGTCACCGGATCGAGCTGGGCGAGGTGGAGGCCGTGCTGCGGTCGTGCCCCGGCGTCGGTCAGGCGGTGGCGGTGCTCGTCGACGGCCCGTCGCCACGGCTGGCCGCGGCGGTCGTGCCCGCGGCCGGGTCCGAAGTGGAACCTGCTGCCGTCGCCCGGCTCGCCGCCGACCAGCTACCCGGATACATGGTGCCGGAGCGGATCGGCGTGCTCGAGCGCCTGCCGCTGTCGTCCAACGGCAAGGTGGACCGGCCCGCGGTCGCGGCGCTGGTCGCCGGCCAGACCGGTGAACGCCCCGCCGAGCCGCCGCGTGGGCCGGTCGAGGCCGCTGTCGCCGCCGCCTGGGCGGGCGTCCTCGGCGTTCCCGAGGTGTCGCGCGACGGCAACTTCTTCACGCTTGGCGGCGACAGCCTGCTCGCCACCCGGCTGGTGTCCCGCCTGTCGGCGGCCGGCGTCACCGGAGCCACCCTCGCCGGCCTCTTCGCGGCGCCGGTCTTCGCCGACTTCGCGGCGCCGCTGGGGCTGGGCGCGGCGGCGCCGCACGCGCCGCTCACCGCCGATCTGGCCCGCCGGCACGAACCCTTCCCGCCGACGGACGTGCAGCGTGCGTACTGGATGGGGCGCAAGGACGACTTCGCCCTCGGCGGGGTGGGCTCGCACTGGTACTGGGAGTTCGACGGCGAGGCGGTCGACCTGGCGCGGCTGGAGGAGGCGCTCAACCGCCTCGTCGCGCGGCACGAGATGCTCCGCGTGGTGTTCGACGCCGACGGGCGGCAGCGCATCCTGCCCACCGTCCCCCGGCTCGAGATCCCCGTGCTTGTCGGCGCGGACGAGGCGGCGCTGGCCGAGCGGCGGGAGGCGGTCGCGCACCGGGTGCCCGATCCGAGCCGCTGGCCGCTGACCCACGTGTGGGCAGCGCGCTACGGCCAGGGCCGGACCCGGATCGGGTTCAGCTTCGACTACATCGCCCTGGACGCGCTCAGCATCGTCATCGTCTTCGCCGAGCTCTCCGCCCTGTACCGCGATCTGGACGCCGAGTTGCCACCGGTGCGGATGTCCTTCCGCGACTACGTGTTGGCCGCGCCGCCGGCCGACGAGGTGGAACGGGCCGGAAAGTACTGGACGGCGCGGCTGTCGGGGCTGCCGCCGGCGCCCCGGCTGCCGCTGCGGGTGGATCCGGCGCACGTCACCGCGCCCCGGTTCGTCCGGCGAGAGGCCAGGCTGTCACCGGACGAGTGGCGGTCCGTCACCGAGCGGGCCAAGGCGTACGGCCTCACGCCGGCGGCGGTGCTGCTCACCGCGTACGCCGAGGTCCTGGCCGCCTACGGCGACCGTCCAGAGTGCACCGTCAACCTGACCCTGTTCGACCGGCGCGACGTCCACCCCGACATCGACCGCGCGGTGGGCGACTTCACGTCGCTGCTGTTGGTCGCCTATCAGCCGGCCGCTGGCGAGGGTTTCCTCGACGCGGTGCGGCGCACGCAGGGCCAGCTTTGGGCCGACATGGAGCATCGAGCGGTGTCCGCGCTGTGGGTGCTGCGCGAGCTGGCCCGCCACACCGGCGATCCGACCGCGGGCATGCCGGTCGTGTTCACCAGCGCGCTGGGTGTGGCCCGCGAGCTGGCTGATCTCACGTTCCCGTTCGGCGAGCTGGTCTGGGGGCTCTCCCAGACGCCCCAGGTGTGGCTGGACTGCCAGGTGATGGAGCGCGCCGGTGGCCTCGCCGTCAACTGGGACGCGGCCGAGGAGCTCTTCCAGCCCGGGGTGCTGGACGCGATGTTCGACCAGTACGTCGCGCTGCTGCGCCGGATGGCCGCCAGCGACTGGGCCGCACCGGTGCCGTCGCTGCTGCCCGCCGGGCAGGCGACCGTGCGGGCCAGGGTCAACGACACCGCCGCTCCATCCCGAGCACGCGCCCTGCACGACCGGCTCTTCGCGGTGGCGGCGCGCGACCCGGACCGGCCGGCGTTGATCTGGGACGCCGGCGATCGGGGCGCGGTGGTGACCTACGGGGAGCTGGTGGGGCGGGCGCTTCGCGTCGGCGCCCTGCTGCGCGAGCATGGTGTGTGCCCCGGTGACGTGGTCGGTGTGACCCTGCCCAAGGGGCCGGACCAGGTGGCCGCGGTGCTCGGCATCCTGGCCGCCGGCGGTGCGTACGTGCCCGTCGGGCTCGAGCAGCCGGCTCACCGGCGCGACCGGATCTACCGCGACGCCGGCGTCCGGCTCGCGCTCACCGGCGCCGGGGACGTCCTGGCGGGGTGCACCGCCCTCCCGATCGGCGAGGCCGCCGGCGTCGACCCGCTGCCCGCCACGGTGCCGGTCACGCCGGACGCGCTGGCGTACGTCATCTACACCTCGGGGTCCACCGGCGACCCCAAGGGCGTGGAGATCGAACACCGCGCGGCGGCCAACACCGTCGACGACGTAAACGAGCGCTACGGCATCGGGCCGGCCGACCGGGTGCTGGCCGTCTCCGCGCTCGACTTCGACCTGTCCGTGTACGACATCTTCGGCCTGCTCGGCGCTGGCGGCGCGGTCGTGCTGGTCGCCGAGGACGACCGGCGCGAGGCGCGACGGTGGGCGGAGCTGGTGCGGCGGCACGGCGTCACCGTCTGGAACTCCGTGCCGGCTCTGCTCGACATGATCCTCGTCGCCGCCCGGCCCGGCGACCTCGCCACCCTCCGGTGCGTGCTCGCCTCCGGTGACTGGGTAGGGCTGGACCTGCCGGAGCGCCTGGCGGCGGCGGCCCAAAAGGCGCGGTTCATTGCCTTGGGCGGTGCCACGGAGGCGGCCATCTGGTCCAACGCATACGAGGTTCCCGCCGAGGTGCCGGCCGCCTGGCGCTCGGTGCCGTACGGGTATCCGCTGCGCAACCAGCGGTTCCGGGTCGTCGACGAGCGCGGCCGGGACCGGCCGGACTGGGTGCCGGGCGAACTGTGGATCGGCGGCCACGGCGTCGCGCGCGGCTACCGCGGCGACCCCGAGCGCACCGCCGAGCGCTTCGTGCGGCACGAGGGTGAGCGCTGGTACCGCACCGGCGACCTGGGCCGGTACTGGCCGGACGGCACCCTCGAGTTCCTCGGCCGAGCGGACACCCAGGTGAAGGTGCGCGGCCACCGTATCGAGCTGGGCGAGGTGGAGGCGGCGCTGGCCGCACATCCGGCGGTGAGCGCGGCGGTGGCGGCGGTGGTGGGCGATGGGACCGGACGCCGGGTGGCCGCCGCGGTCCTGGCGGACGGTGGACCGGTCGACGCGGCCGCCTTGCGGTCTTTCGCCGCCGACCGGCTGCCGCCCTACGCGGTGCCGGACCCGCTGCTCGCGGTGGACGAGTTCCCGCTCACCAGCAACGGCAAGGTGGACCGGCGGGCATTGGCCCGGCGGCTCGCCGCCCGGCACGACACCGGCCTCGCGGCGGGGCCCGACGACGGCGCGGCGCCGCGGACACCGGTCGAGCACGACCTGGCCGAGATGTGGTCGCGGCTATTGGGCGTGAGTCCGGTCGGCCGCGAGTCGAGCTTCTTCGCGCTCGGCGGCGACAGCATCTCGGCAACCCGCCTGGCCGAGCTGGTCCGGCGACGGTACGGGATCGCGCTGCCGCTGCGCGAGCTGCTGGCGGCGCCGACGGTGGCGCAGCTCGCCGCGCTGGTCACCGCGGCCATCGAGGACCCCGATGTTGAGGAGGGCGACCTGTGACGACGCGCGCCGGCGACCTGGTATCCGAGCTGGAGGCGCTCGGCTTCCAGCTTTGGGAAGACGAGGGCCGGCTCCGGTTCCGCGGCCCGAAGGGCCTGCTGAGCCCGGAGCGGCGGGCCGAGCTGCGCGACCACCGGCAGGCCGTGCTGGCGCACCTGCGGGAGAACGGCGCGCCGGCGCTGACGCCGGAGCCGTACCGGCGCCACGAACCATTCCCGGTGACCGACGTGCAGGCGGCCTACCTGCTCGGCCGTTCGGCCACGTTCGCGCTCGGCGGCGTCGGCTGCCATGGCTACGGCGAACTGGCCTTCGCCGAGTTGGATCCGGCGCGCCTGGAGGAGGCGTTCCGGGCACTGATCGCCCGCCACGACATGCTGCGCGCCGTGGTGTCGCCGGACGGCACCCAGCGGGTGCTGGCGCAGGTGCCGCCGTACCGGGTGGCGGTGACCGACGTGCGCGACCAGCCCGAGCAGCGGGCCGAGCAGGCGGTGCTGCGCAACCGCGCCGAGATGGACCACCGGGTGTACGAGCCGGACCGGTGGCCGCTGTTCGACCTGCGGGTGTCCCGTACCGCCGGCGGCGACCTGCTGCACTTCTCGATCGACTTCCTGATCTGCGACTTCGTCAGCATCCAGGTGCTGCTGCGCGAGCTGGACCAGATGTATCGGGGCGTGGAGCCGGCGCCACTCGCGGTGACCTACCGGGACTATCTGGCGGCGGACCGGCGCTCGCGCACCGGCGCGCGGTACGAGCGCGACCGGGCCTACTGGTGGTCCAAAGTGGACACCCTGCCGCCGGCACCCGAGCTGCCGTTGCGCACCGGGGCCGACGCTGCCTCGCCGCCGCGGTTCCGGCGCTGGCAGGCGGTGCTGGAGCCGGAGCGGTGGGCGGCGCTGCGCCAGCGGGCCGGCGCGCACGGGGTGAGCCCAGCGGGCGCGGTGCTCGCCGCGTACGCCGAGGTGGTGGGCCGGTGGAGCCGCCAACCCAGGTTCACCCTCGACGTCACGCTGCTCGACCGCCAGCCCCTGGCCCCCGACGTGGACCGGCTGGTCGGCGACTTCACCTCGGTGACGCTGCTGGAGGTGGATCCGGGCGCGGCCGGCGCCCTCGCGCAGACCTTCGCACAGCGGGCCGGCGCGCTGCGCGACCAGTTGTGGCGAGACCTGGACCACCGGCTCTGTTCGGGTGTCGAGGTCATGCGCGAGATCGGCCGCCGGCGCGGTGCCGGCAACGCGCTCATGCCGGTGGTGTTCACCAGCGCCATCGGGCTCGCCGGGGCCGGCGGGGACGCCTCGACGTTCGGCGGCGAGCCGCTGTACGGCATCAGCCAGACCCCGCAGGTGTGGATCGACTGCCAGAACATCGAGCGAGGTGGCACACTCGCGACGAACTGGGACGTGCGGGAAGGCGTGTTCCCCGACGGGGTCGTGGACGACATGTTCGCCGCCTACACCGCCCTGCTGGGCGCGCTGGCCACCAGCGACGCCGCCTGGCGCGAGACCGACCCGGTCCGGTTGCCGGCCGCCACCGTGGCGTGCCGCGAGCGGGTCAACGACACCGCCGCGCCGGTGCCCGACGTGCTGCTCCACGAGCCGGTGCTGGCCCAGGCGGTCCGCAGCCCGCAACGCGTCGCCGTGATCGGGGGTGGTCGCTCCTACACGTACCGCGAGGTGGTGGCGCGCGCGACCGCGACAGCGGCGGTGCTGCGCGAGCGCGGATGCCGGCCCGGCGACCTCGTGGCGCTGGTCATGGACAAGGGCGTCGAACAGGTCGTGGGGGCGCTGGGCACGCTCATCGCGGGCGGGGTCTACCTGCCGGTCGACACCACGCAGCCGCCCGCTCGGCGCGAGGCGATCGTCGCGGACGCGGGCGCCCGCTACCGGCTCACCCAGTCGTGGATCGCCGGCGCGGTCGACAAGGCCATCGCGGTCGACCTGGTGGAGCCGGCCAGCGGTCCACCGGATCCGGCGCTCCGCGCCCGGGACGACCTCGCTTACGTGATCTACACGTCAGGGTCCACCGGCAGTCCCAAGGGCGTGATGATCAGCCACGCCGCCGCGGTGAACACGATCGTCGACATCAACCAGCGGTTTGCGGTCGGCCCGGAGGATCGGGTGCTGGGCCTGGCGCATCTGGGCTTCGACCTGTCGGTGTACGACATCTTCGGCCCGCTCGCCACCGGCGGATGCCTGGTGCTGCCCGACCCCGGACGGCAGGCGGACCCGTCGCACTGGGCCGAGCTGATGGCGGCCAACGGCGTGACCCTGTGGAACTCGGTCCCCGCCCAGCTTCAGATGTTGGTGGACTACCTGCGCGCGGTGCCAGCCGGACCCCGCCCGGCGCCGCGGCTGGCGTTGCTGTCCGGAGACTGGATTCCGGTCGCCCTGCCGGACCAGGCGCGGGCCGTACTGCCGGGCGTCGATCTGGTGAGCCTGGGCGGCGCCACCGAGGCGTCGATCTGGTCGATCGCATACCCCATCGCCGAGGTGCCCGCGCACTGGCGGAGCGTCCCGTACGGTACGCCGTTGGCGAACCAGACGTTCCACGTGTTGGACGCGGCCGGCCGGCCCTGCCCGGACTGGGTGGCCGGCGAGCTGTACATCGGCGGTGCCGGTGTCGCGCTCGGCTATCTCGGTGACGAGGAGCGCACCGCGCGGCGATTCGTGCGCGATCCGGCGACCGGCGAGCGGCGGTACCGTACCGGCGACTTTGGACGGTACCGCCCGGACGGGGTCATCGAGTTTCTGGGCCGGGAAGACCTCCAGGTGAAGATCCGCGGCCACCGCATCGAACTGGCCGAGGTGGAGGCGGCGGTGGCGAGCTGTCCCGGCGTCGGCGCCGCGGTCGCGCTCGCCGACGGCGAGCCGCCGCTGGGTCGCCGGCTCGCCGCGGTGGTGGAACCGGCGCGGCGCGACCCCGAGCCGGTACCGGACGGGCTCGCCGCGGCGGCGAGTTCCGCTGGCGCCGCGGTGCTGTCCGATGTAGACCTCGACGGCTACCTGCGGTACACCCGGGATCTGGACCGGGCGGCGCTGGTGGCGATGGTGTGTGCCCTACAGCGCGCCGGCCTCTTCGGTGCACCGGGCGCGACGCACGGCCTGGACGAGGTGCTTTCCGCCTCGGCGGTGGCCCCCCGCCATCACCGGTTGGTACGCCGCTGGCTGCGCTCCCTGGTGGCTGAGGGCGTCCTCGGCGTGGAGCCGGACGGCCAGTACCGGCTCGCGCAGCCGGTCAACGAGCTGGCCCTGGCCCAAGCCTGGCGACGCGTGGACGGTGGGCCCGTCCCGCCGGCCGAGGCGCCGCTGGTCGACTACTTCCGGGCCAGCACCGCGCACCTGCCGGCGCTGCTTCGCGGGGACACCGATCCGCTGCGGCTGCTGTTTCCCGAAGGGCGGCTGGAGGTGTCGGCGAACCTCTACGAGGAGGCGCTGTTCAACCGGTGGGCCAATGCGGCCGCCGGGGCGGTGGTGCGGGCGATCGCGCGAGCGGGGAAGCCGCGGTCCCCGTTGCGGGTGCTCGAAGTGGGCGCCGGCGGGGGCGGCACGACGGCCGCGGTCCTCGATGGCCTGGATGACTGGCCGGTCGACTACCTCTACACGGACCTGTCGCCGTTCTTCCTGAACGCCGGACGGGAGCGGTTCGGCGGCCGGGCCGGCGTCCGGTTCGCACCACTCGATCTGGATCTGGACGGCGGGCCCGGCGGGGACCCGGTGGTCGCCGGCCAGTACGACATCATCGTCGCCGGCGACGTGCTGCACGCCACCCGCGACGTGGACGCAACCATGGGGCGCCTACGCGACCTGCTGGTGCCCGGCGGATGGCTGGTCTTCCTGGAGATGACCCGGGACCACTACCAGATCATGACCTCGCTGGAGCTGCTCGTCCGGCCCGAGGAGACCGGGTCCGAACAGGCCGACCGCCGGTCCGGCCGAGACCTGACGTTTCTCGACCGCACCGAGTGGGCGCGAGTGGTCGCGCAGGCCGGCGGCGAGCTGGCGGTGTGCCTGCCCGAAGCCACCGAGCGCGTGCTACCTGAACTGGGGCTGCACGTGTTCGCGGCGCGGTTCAAGAGCGACCGGTGCCACGTGGAGGCGGAGGAGATTCGCGCTCACGTGGCGAGCCGGCTGCCGGAGTACATGGTGCCGACCCACGTGCGGGTCGTGGACGCGTTGCCGTTGACGGGCAACGGCAAGGTCGACCGCGCGCGGGTGGCGAGCCTTGTCGCACCGGCCACCGCCGGTGTCCGGGAACGGCAGGACGGCGCCGCGCCGGCCGACGACCTGGAGCGCGAGATCGCCGCCATCTGGGCCGAGGTCCTCCAGGTGCCAGAGGTCGGTCGCGACGACGATTTCTACGGGCTCGGCGGCGACTCGCTGCTCGCCGCGCAGCTCGTCGGGCGGGTGACGGAGGAGGTCCGGTACGCCGCGTCGATGTTCTTCGACCAGGTGCTGCGGCTGATGCTGGAGGGCCGTACGGTGGCGGCGTTCGCGGCGGCGTTGCGCACCGAACGACCGGCGGACGATCCGCCGGTCCAGGCGGAGGCGGCTAGCGGCCCGGCGGCCGTGGTCACCGCGCTGGGCGGCGACGGGCCGGTCGCCTGGGTACTGGTGCCGGACGGCGGCGGGGACCTCAGCGCGTACGGCCCGGTGCGCGACGCGCTCGCCGGGCGGGGCCGGGTCCTCGGCCTGGCTCCGCCCGACCGCGACCGCTACCTGGCGGTCCAACCCGCCGCGCTGGTGGGGCACCTGGCCGTCCGGTACGCCGACGCCCTGGCTCAGGAGCTTGGCGGTGCACCGGTGCACCTGGTCGGCTCGGGCTTCGGGGCGATCGTCGCCGTGGAGACCGCGCGCGCGTTGGCCGAAGCCGGCGCCCCGGTGGCCGGGCTCACCGTGATCGGTCGGCCGGCGGCAGGTGCCGAGGCCGCCGATCCCGTGCCGGCGCACAGCCTGAGCGCGGCCGAGCGGTACCAGCCGGAGCCGTACGCGGGTGACCTCACGGTGTTCTGCGCCGCTGCGGAGGTGGCCGCGCAGGAGGCGTACTGGCGGGAAGTGTGCCTCGGCGACGTGGTGGTCCGGCCGCTGCCCGACGGCGCGGCTGCCGGGCTGGAGGCGGGCCTGCTCACCCCCGCCGCCGCCGCGGCGGCGGCCGCTGCCCTAGGTGGTCGCGCGTGATTGGCGTGGTCGGCGCGACCGGCGCGGTCGGCGCGGCGGCGGTGCGCCAGCTCGCCGCCTGGGGCTACCCGGTACGGGCCGGCGGGCGGAGCCGGGTACGCCTGGAGCGGCTCGCCGCGGCGGCCGGGCCGGAGCTGGCGGTCCGGCCGGTGGATGTCGAAGACCCGGCCGGCCTCGCCGACTTCTGCGCCGGGTGCCAGGCGGTGGTCAACTGCGCCGGCCCGTCCGTCGTGGTGCTGGACCGGGTGGCCCGCGCCGCCGCCGCGGCCGGCGCGGACTACGTGGACGCGGCCGGCGACGAGCGGCTGGCCACCATGCTGCGCGCCGCACCGGCCAGCGCGCCCGGCGCCTGCGTGCTGTCCGCCGGAATGACGCCGGGCCTGTCCGGGCTGCTGCCCCGGTACCTGGCCGGCGAAGGATTCGATCAGGTGCACCGGCTCATCGCCCATCACGGCGGCCGGGACCGCTTCACACCGGCCGGCGCGGCGGACTACCTGGCCGAAGTGGACGGTGGCGGTGGAGAGCCCGGTGGGGTGTGGCGCGACGGCGCGGTGCTGCCGCGGGCGCTCGCCGCCGAGGCCGGCGCGCGGCTGCCGTTCTTCCCGGAGCCCGCCGCGGTGCGGCCATACCTGGCGCCGGAGACGGTGCGGCTGGCTCGCGACCTGAGGCTCGCGGAGGCGCGGTGGTACAACGTGTTCGCCGGCGAGCGGACCCTGGATGCGCTGGAGCGGGCCCGGTCGCTGGCAGACCCGGCGCGGGCCGTGGCGGAGCTGGTGCGCGCCGCCGAGCTGGACGTGTTCGGCCGCGCCCCCTACCAAATCTTCGTGCTGGAGCTGGCCGGTGCCCAGGGCGGCGCGCCGGTGACCCGGACGTTGGTCGTGCGCGGCGGGGAGGCGAGCACGCTGACCGGCGTCACCGCCGCGATGGCCGCCGCCGCGGTGGTGGCGGGGGAGTGCCCGCCCGGCGTCCACTACGCCGCCGAGGTGCTGGACGCGGCGGCCGCTGTGCGGCGCCTGCACAAGAGCGAAGCGCTGGCCGCGTTCGCGGTGCTCGTAGGACCCGCGGCCGGTGCGCTGGACGCGGAGGACGGCGCGCTGTGACGACCGGATGGAGCGACGGGCGGCCCATGCGGGTCGTGGTCTGCGGTACCAAGTTCGGCCAGGTCTACCTGGAAGGCCTCGCCGCGCCCGACCCGGCGTACGAGCTGGCGGGCGTGCTCGCCCGCGGCAGCGAGCGCTCGCGGGCCTGCGCGCGGCACTACGGCGTACCGCTGTTCACCAGCGTGGAGCAGCTGCCCGCGGACGTCGACGCCGCCTGCGTGGTGGTACGTGGCGGGCTGCTCGGCGGGCCGGGCGCCGACCTCGCCCAGGCCCTGCTGGCCCGTGGCCTGCATGTCCTGCAGGAGCATCCACTGCACCACGACGAGCTGGCCGCGTGCCTGCGCACCGCCCGGCGGCACCGGGTCGTCTACCGGCTCAACTCGTTCTACGTGCACACCGCACCGGTGCGGCGGTTCCTCGGCGCGGCCCGCGAGTTGCTGCGCCGGCAGCCGGCCCTCTATGTCGACGCGGCCTGCGGGTTCCAGGTGGCGTACGCGCTGCTGGACATCCTCGGCGCGGCGCTGGGCCGGCTCCGGCCGTGGGGCTTGGCCGGGCCGGCGCCGCTGCCGCCGGAGGTGTCGGCCCTCACCGGGCTGCGCGTCCCGTTCCGCAGCCTGGACGGTGTGCTGGCCGGGATACCGCTGACGCTGCGGGTGCAGAACCAGCTCGATCCGGCGGACCCGGACAACTACGCCCATCTGCTGCACCGCGTCACGCTCGGCACCGAGGGCGGAAGCCTCACCCTGGTCGGCACGCACGGCCCCGTGGTGTGGTCGCCGCGGCCGGACTTCCCGCGGGACGTGCGCGACGAAGCCGCCGCGGCGCCGCACTACGACCGCGCGTACGCCGGCGACGACCACCTCGACGTGCCGAGCGGGGGAGTCCTCGGCACGGCCGACGCGCCGAGCTACCGGCAGGTGTTCCGGTCGGTGTGGCCGGCGGGCGTGCGGCAGGCGGTGGTAGAGCTACGCCGGGCGGCCGAGGCCGGTGAAGACCCGCTCGCCGCCGGCCAGTACCACCTGACGCTGTGCCGGCTCTGGCAGGACGTCACCGCCCGCCTGGGGCCGCCGGAGCTGGTCAGCGAGGCTCCGCCGCGACCCCTGTCGCCCGCCGAGGTCGGTGCGGTGGCAAGCGCGGGTGCCGGGGCGGTGCCATGACCGAGGACGCCGGCCGCTGGCTGATCCGCTTCCGGCCACGCCCCGACGCGGCGCTGCGACTGGTCTGCTTCCCGCACGCCGGCGGTAGCGCGGCCTTTTTCCGGCCCTGGCTGGAGCTGGTCCCACCGGAGGTGGAGCTGGTCGCGGTGCAGTATCCGGGCCGCCTGGACCGGCTCGGCGAGCCGTGCGTGACGGACATGGATCAGATGTCGCGCCGGATCCTCGCCGCGCTCGCCGCGACACCGGGCGCGGCGGTCGCGCTCTTCGGGCACAGCATGGGTTCGGTGATCGCGTACGAGGTCGCCCGGCGGCTCTGCGCGGCGCCCGGCGGGCCACCGCTCGCGCGGCTGATGGTCTCCGGCCGGCCCGGACCCGCCTACCACAGTGGACGGACGTGGCACCGGGCGGGCGACGGCGCCCTCGCCGACGAGCTGCGGCGCCTCGGCGGGACCGACGAGCCGGCGCTGGCCCATCCGGAGCTGCGCGGCCTGGTGCTCTCGGTCCTGCGCAACGACTACCGGCTGGTCGAGACCTACCGCCACCGGCCCGGCCCGCCGCTGTCCTGCCCGGTCACTGTGCTGGGCGGCGACGACGATCCGGAAGCGCCGGTGGCCGACCTGGGCGGCTGGGCGGCGACGACGACCGGCCCGGTGGCCACCCGGCTGTTTCCGGGCGGTCACTTCTACCTCGTGCCACACCGGCCGGCCGTGGTGCGCGAGGTGATGGACAGCATCGGTATCCGGCAGGGAGGGACGCGATGACCGATCCGCGACCGCGGACCGCACTGGAGCTCGTTTACCGGATCCAGGAGTTGGCCGACTACATCGTCCCGTTCGCCATCCGCATGACCTGCGAGCTGCGCGTCGCGGACCTGCTCACGGACGGTCCACGCCCGGTGGCGCAGCTGGCCGCGGCCACCGGCACGCACCCGCCGACCCTGTGTCGTGTGCTGCGTACGCTCGCCACCAAGGAGATCTTCGTCGAGGTGGAACCGGAGGTCTTCGGCCTCACCCCGGCGGCGCAGCTTTTCCGGGGCGACCATCCGTTGTCGCTGCGCGACGCGTACCCGATGATCCCGGCGAACTTCGAGGCGTGGGCACACTTCGCCCACACCGTACGCACCGGCGAGCCGGTGTTCCCTCACGTGCACGGCGTCCCGTACTACGAGCACCTGGCCACCCATCCGGACGACAGCGCCCGCTTCGACGGCATCCAGGGGGCGGGCAGCCGGCTGGAGCTGCGGGCGACGCTGCGGGCGTACGAGTGGGGGCGGCTGGCGAGCGTCGTGGACGTGGGCGGCAGCAACGGCGCGTTCCTGGCCGGCTTGCTCGCGCGGTACCGGCGGCTGCGCGGCGTGCTGTTCGAGCTGCCACACGTGGCGAAGGGCGCCGAGGCGGTGCTGGCGGCGGCCGGCGTCGCCGATCGCTGCGAGGTGGTCGCCGGCGACTTCTTCGCCGGGGTGCCGGCCGGCCACGACGCGTACGTGCTCAAACGGGTGCTCTACGACTGGGACGACGCGGACGCCGGGCGTCTACTTCGGAGCGTGCGCGAGGCGGTGCGGCCCGACAGCCGCCTGCTGGTTCTCGACCCGGTCGTGGACCCGCGCCCCGAGTTGGCGATCAGCAAGACGTACGACCTGCTCAGCCTCACCATGCTGGGCGGCCGGGCGCGTACCGAGGACGAGGTGGTCGCTCTGTGTGGCGAGGCCGGCTTCGCCGTCACGCGGGTGGTCCAGACGGCGATGTTCCCGCTGATCGAGGCGGCGCCGCGGTGACCGGGCCCGGGGAGGCGGCGGCGACCGCCTTCGCCGTGCGGATGTGGCGTACCTGCCTCGCGACTCAGGAGCTGCTCACGATCTACCTGGGCGTGCGGCTCGGCCTCTACGAGGCGCTCGCCGCCGGGGGCCCCGCCACCGCGGCCGAGTTGGCCGAACGGGCCGGGCTGGCCCCCCGATACGCGCGGGAGTGGCTGGAGCAGCAGGCGGTCGCTGGAATCCTCATCGCCTCCGGCGGCGCTTTCGACGCCGAGCGGCGGCGCTTCGCGCTGCCGGAGGCGCACCGGGTGGTGCTGACCGAATCGGACCACCCGCTGTCGCTCGCGGCGCTCGCGGTGCTGCCGCTGGGCGGCGTGGCCCGGGCGCTGCCGGACTTGCGGGCCGCCTACCGCAGCGGCGCGGGGGTGCCGGACGAGGTGTACGGCGAGGACTGGCTGCGGGGCCACTCCGGCGCCAACCGCGCGCTGTACCGCCACTCGCTCGCGGGCTGGCTCCGCCAGGCGATGCCGGATCTACACCACCGGCTGTGCGCCGGTCCAAGCCGGGTGGCCGATGTCGCCTGCGGCGCAGGCTGGGCCGGCATCGCGATCGCGCAGGCGTACCCCCTGGCGCGCGTCTGCGGCTTCGACCTGGCGCCGGACGCGTTGGCCGACGCCCGGCGCAACGCCGCGGCCGCGGGCGTGGCCGACCGGGTGACCTTCGAGGTACGGGACTGTGCCGAGCCGCCGCCCGGCGCCGGGTTCGACCTGGTGTGCGTGTTCGACGCGCTGCACGAGATGGCGCAGCCGGTGCCGGTGCTGCGGGCCTGCCGCGAGATGCGTACCGCCGGCGGCGCGGTGCTGCTGATGGACGCGCGCGTCGCCGAGGAGTTCACCGCGCCGGGTGACGAGGTCGAACGTTTCCAGTACGCCACGAGCGTGCTGCACTGCCTACCGGCTTGCCTGTCGGGCCCGGACTCGGCCGGCACGGGCACCGTGCTGCGGCCGGCGGTGGTGCGGCGTTACGCGCTGGCCGCCGGTTTCACGGAGGTGGCGGAGGTGCCGGTACAGGAGCGTTTCCACCGCCTGTACCGGCTCGCCTAGACGCCGGATCCATCCGTCCTATTGCGACCGCTTGCGCAGCTCGTCGATGACGAGGTTGGCGATGTCCCGCACCGTGCTGATGTCCTGCGCCCGTTCCTGCTCGATCGGGTCCAGGTCGAACTGGTCCTCAAGGGTGAAGGCCAGCTCCAGCAGCGCCAGCGAATGGTAGCCGAGGTCGTCGACCAGTCGAGCGTCGTCGGATGCCTCCGACTCGGTCTCCGGGGCCAGCTCGGTGACGATCGACCGGACGCCGGCCCGGATCTCGTCTTCGGGCCGGCCATCGACCAGTGTGTCGGGTGCGTTGCTCATTCAGACCTCCTGAGACTGCCCGCCCCGGTGCTGGAGACGGGGTTCCCGGCCAGGCGGCCGGCGACGAAGAGCTGCCAGAGCAGCCTGCGCTTGGGTTTGCCGCTCGTAGTGCGCAGGATCGTGCCGCGCGGCGCGTCGACCACGACGACCTCCGCACCGGGCGCGCGGTGACGCAGCACCTTGGCGGCCGCGGCCAGCCAGCCGTCCCGTGGGTGCTCGACGATGGCGACCGCGGTGCTGGTGCCTTCGCGGACGCCCAGCACCGCCGCGAACCGGTGACTGGGCACGCCGTGCCCGGCCATCGCGGCCTCCAGGTCCTCGGCGAAGACCGTGCGGGCCCGTATCTTGAGGCTGTCGCCGAGCCGGCCGAGCACGAACAGCTGGCCGCCGTGGAGGAAGCCCGCGTCGCCGGAGCGCAGCCGGTCGCCGGTGAACGTGGTGAGCGAGCCGCTCGCGGCCGGTGGTCCGGCGTACCCGGCGGCGACCGAGACTCCCCGGACGACGATCTCCCCGACGGTGTCCTCGGGCAGCGGCTGCCCGTCGGGGTCCTCGACGCGCACCTCGACACCGTCCAGGGGGCGCCCGCAGCCCACCACCGGCTGGGCGTCGGCGGCGCCGGTGACGCGGATCCGCGCGCCGACCGTGAGGCTCGCCGGCTCGCAGCGCAGCGCCCTCCACTCCTCGGGTACCGGCAGACCGGTCGCCGCCAGCGTGGCCTCGGCCATCCCGTACGCGGGCAGCGCCGCCCGCCGGCGCAGGCCATACGGTTCCAGCAGGTTCAGGAACCGGTCCAGGATGACCGGATCGACCCGCTCGGCACCGACGATCACCGCACGCCAACGGGAGAAGTCCAGGCCCGCGAGCTGCTCCGGCCGTACCCGGCGGACGATGTGCGCCAGCCCGAAGGTCGGCATCGCGGTGTGCCGCGCCCCCAGCGCGCCGAAGCAGCGCAGGAACCGCAGCGGGTGCTGGATGAACTGCTCGGGCGAGAGCAGCCAGATGTCGCTGCCGTCGACCACCGGTGTGATGAGGCAGCCGGTCAGCCCCATGTCGTGGTGGACCGGCAGCCACGAGGCCGTCGGGTACTCACCGCGCATGCCGAGCCACGCCCGGATCGCGGCCACGTTCGCGGCGAGCGCGCTGTGCGGCACCCGAACGGGCCGGCTCCGCCCGCTCGACCCCGAGGTGAACTGCACGAGCGCGAGCTCGGCCAGCGGACGGTCACGGGCCGCACCGGTCGCCTCCGCCGCCAGCAGCGACTCGATCTCGATCACCTGGGGCGCGCCGGCGCTGGCGGCGATGGGCGCCACCGTGGCGGCGAGCCGAGCGTCGACGAGCACCGCCGCGGGGCGTACCGCGGTGAGCGCGGCGTGGACGTGCTCGGCGTAGCCGTCCGGGTCGCCGAACAGCATCGGCGGCGCGAGCGGAGACGGTGTCGCGCCGGCCCGCATCGTGCCGAACAGCGCGGCCACGAATCGGGGACCGCCGTGGCTGATCACGGTAACCGCGGCGTCCGGCGGGACGCCCGCGCCGGCGAGGCCGTCGGCGAAGCGTTCGGTCAGGTCCGCGAGCCGCTGGTAGCTCCAGAAGTCCCAGCTGTCGTCCAGGCCGGCGAACCGGATGCCCCGGCGCGGGCTGGGCGCGTCGAGCCAGGAAAGCAAGGAAGGGTTCACGTCGCCTCCGCCGTCGCCGGAAGGTCGCTCTCGCCGCGCGCGACGAGCCGGTCCGCGAGCACCAGCAGGTCGATGTCCTTGGCCCGCACGAACGTCTCGACCGCCTCGCCTGCCGTGTTGACGATCGGCTCGCCAGCGAGGTTGAACGAGGTGTTGACCACCGCCGGCACCCCGGTACGCTGCCTGAACTCCTCGATCAGGGTCCAGTACGCCGGGTTGGTGTCCCGGACCACCTCCTGCGGGCGGGCCGAACCGTCCACATGGGTCACCGCGGGCATCCGGGCGCGCAGCTCCGGCCGCAACACGCCGGCGGCCAGCATGAACCGTGCCGGCTGCCCCACCGGCGTGGCCATAACCTCGTCGAGGTGTTCGGCGAGCACGCTGGGGGCCACCGGCCGCCACATCTCCCGGCCCTTGATCAGGTTGAGCCGCTCGTGGTTGCGCCGGTCCCGAGGGTCGGCGAGGATGCTGCGCGCGCCGAGCGCCCGCTGGCCGATCTCGCCCCTCCCACGCGCCCAGGCCACCACCTGGCCCGCCGACAGCGCCGCGGCGGCCTGCCGGGCGAGCTCCGGCTCCGGCAGCGGGCGCGACACCAGTCCGGCGCCGGCCGCGGCGGCGGCCGCCTGGTCTGCCGAGACGTCCAGCGACCAGTACGCGTGGTCGAAGCGGGTCTGCTGCCGTACCCCGGCGCGCTCCGCCTCGAACAGCGCGGCGCCGACGGAGACGCCGACGTCACTGGGAACGGGCGGCACGTAGACCCGGTCGTAGAGCCCGCTGCGCACCAGCCGGCCGACCATCGAGCAGTTCATCCCCACACCGCCAGCCAGGACCAGCACCGGCGAGTCGACCAGTCGGCGGGCCTGCTCGGCCAGCCCGAGCACCGCCTCCTCCAGGGCGTCCTGGACGGTGGCGGCGAAGTCGGCGTACGCGATCGCCTCCTCGCCTCGGCGCTCGGCGTACGGGTAGTGGCAACCGAACGTGGCGTACAGGAGCCGCTCGTACACGGGGTCGAACCCGAGCAGCGGCCGCCGCCGGCCCGGGTCGTCGGCGTCGCCAGGCGCGCCGGCGACCACCAGTTCGTAGCCGTCGGGGCGGCGGTGCAGCGGCAACCCGCCGCGCGGGCGCCCGTAGGCGGCCAGCCCCATCAGCTTGCCCGCGCCCCACTCGCTAAGGCCGGCCCACCTGCTCGCCGCGGCGTAGAAGAAGCCCAGTGACTGGGCGATCGGCCACTCCCGAAGGATCTCGATGGCACCGCCGTGGCCGCGGGCAATCGTGGAGCACTGGGTCTCGCCGGCGCCGTCGATGACGATGATCGCCACGGGGTCGGCGGGGCAGGGATAGTACGCGCTGGCCGCGTGCGCCAGATGGTGCGGCACCCAGGTGACCGGGGGCATGGCGAGGTCGGGCTGGTCCGGGAAGAGCATCCGGCGCAGGCCGTCGGGCGTGAACCGGCGGCTCTGGCCGAACCGTGACCCGCGGTGGTCCCAGCCGATCGCCACCGCGGCCAGGTCACCCGGCGACACCGACTCGGCGGCCAGGCACTGCTGGATGGCGAGCGCCGGCGGCTGGCCGAGGGCGTGTTTGCGGCGGCCGACCTTCTCCTGCTCCACCAGGCGTATCAATACGCCATCGCGCAGCAGCGCGGCTGACGAGTCGTGAAGGTTTATGTTGACACCGAGCGTGTATCTCGGCGTCGCAGGCTGCGCGGTCGTCATGTCAGCAGAACCCCCGTGAGCCGCGACGGTACCGAAACATCCAAGCTGCTAGCCATGGAGAATAACCAACGCGGTGAGTGAAAGGAACCCCAACAACCACCATTCGAGGTGTCGGTGAGGCGCCACATGCCGATATACTGCGACGGCAACCCGACAAACACGATGGTGTATCCACTGTGGATCGAGGGATAGATGACCGCACCCGTGGCCCATCCGCTGCGTCCAGAGACCGGCTCCGGCCCTCTGGTCGCTTTCGTGCACGGCATCCAGGACACGTGGGGAACCTGGCAGGTGCTGGCCGAGCGCCTGCCGGAATCCTGGCGGCTGGTGGCCTTCGACATGCCATGGGGCACCGACAGCGGACACCGCTGGCGCCGGGAAGCCAACAGCGGCGGTTGGCTGCGCCGGGCCCTGGACGGGCTGCCCGATCCGGTGGATGTCCTGGTGGGGCACTCCCTCGGCGCCTCCGCGGTGCTCGAGACGCTCGCCAGCGGCAAGCCACCGCTGCGCGCCGCGACGCTGCTCGCGCCCCAGTACCGCCCCGCCGGATGGCGGGTTGACTGGGAGCTGTTCGACACGTTCCGGGACCGGTTGCAGGGCGTGGTCCGCGAGCAGCTGCGCCGGCGGCTGCTGGCCCGCGGCGGCCGGACCGACGAGGCCGCGATCGAGTCCCGACTGGACAAGATGATCGACCGGATCGGCCCGATGTACGTGCTGGCGTTGTTCGACGAGTTCATCGCCAGCGGCGACCTCGCCCTGTCCACGGTCTCGGTGCCGACGCTGATCATGTCGGGGTTGGACGACGACTCCCTGACCCATGGGCGCGTCGACGTGCTCTCCCAAGAGCTGCCGCGCGCCACCATCCTGCGCGAACCCACGCTGTCCCACATGTGCCACATCGACCAGGCCGGTCTCGTGGCGGCCTACCTGTCCGCGTTCGTCAGCCAGGCATGCCCCGACCTGGCACCCATCCGAGAGGAACGGCCATGTTGAGGTTCCGTGTGGCGGCGGCGCTGGCGGTCGCGCTGGTCGGCGCCGGCGTCGGCCCGGCCGCCGCGGCGACGACCAGGCCAGACGTGGTGCGCACCGAGGCCGGTGCCGTCCGCGGCGTGGTGGCGGCCCGGTCGATCGACTTCCTCGGCGTGCCGTACGCCGCGCCCCCGACCGGTGAGCGGCGCTGGCGCCCGCCCGCCGCCCCCGTGCCGTGGACCGGCGTGCGCGCCGCCACCGCCGCGGGGCCGTGGTGCGCCCAGAGCCCGGACGTCTTCAACGGCTTCACGGGCAGCACCGCAGAGGACTGCCTCACCGTCAACGTGCACGTGCCCCGCCGAGCCACCGGGCGGCTACCGGTGATGGTGTGGCTGCACGGCGGCAGCTTCGTCACCGGCTCGAGCGACCGGTACCGGCCCGACCCGCTGCTCGCCGCCGGCGACGCCGTGGTGGTCACGGTCAACTACCGGCTCGGGGCGCTCGGCTTCCTGGCGCATCCGCAGCTCGGCGGCCAGATGAAGACCGGATCGGCCGGAAACTACGGCCTTCTCGACCAGCAGGCCGCGCTCGCCTGGGTGCGGCGCAACATCGCCCGGTTCGGCGGCGACCCCGGCCGGGTGACCCTCTTCGGGCAGTCGGCCGGCGCGGTCGCCGTCTGCGCCCACCTGGCCTCGCCACGCGCGGCGGGGCTCTTCACCCGCGCGATCGTCCAGAGCGGCTCGTGCGTGACCCCGACGGCGCCAGCGGCGGACGCGCTCGCCGCAGGCAGCGCCTTCGCCGGCCAGCTCGGCTGCGACAGCGCGGCCTGCCTGCGCGCCGCCCCTGTGACCGAGCTGCTCGCCGCCGCGGCCGGCACCGAGTGGGGACCCGCCGTCGACGGCGCCGTGTTGCCCACATCGGTCCCCGAGGCGGTGGCCGCCGGCCGGGTGCACCGGGTGCCGGTGATGGAAGGGACCACGCACGACGAGACGCGGATCTTCACCGCCCTTCAGTTCGACGCCGCCGGCACCCCGATGTCGGAGGAGACGTACCGGGCCGTGGTCGGCGCCCAGTTTGGCGGCGCCGCCGCCAAGGTGCTGGCCGAGTACCCCTCGGCCGCGTTCGGCTCGCCGGGCCTCGCCTACTCGGCGCTGACCACGGACGCCTGGTTCTCCTGCCCGGCGGCGCAGTCGCGAGCGTTGCTGGCCAGCCGCACGACCGTCTACGGGTACGAATTCGACGACCCGCAGGCGCCGCCTGTCGTACCGCTGCCGGACAGCCTCCCGCTGGGCGCGTACCACGCGGCGGAGCTGCCGTACCTGTTCCGGCTTGTCGGGGTCGACGTGCGGCTCAGCCCGGCACAGCAACGGCTGTCGCGACAGATGGCCCACTACTGGCTGGCGTTCGCCCGCACCGGCCGTCCCGCCGCGATCGGCGTGGCGCCGTGGCCGGCACACGGGTCCGGCGGGCCGGTCCAGCGGCTGGCACCTGACCGGACCGCGCCCTCGGACGCCTTCACCGCCGACCACCGGTGCGCCTTCTGGGCCTCGCTGGCATGACCGGCGGTTCCCGGTACGTCCTGGTCACCGGCGGCTCGTTCGGCGACACGCTGCCCTTTGTCGGGCTGGCCAAGGCGCTCGCCGCTGCCGGCGCCGAGGTGCTGCTCGCCGCCGGACCGGAGGTCGAGACGCTGGCGCGCGCGGAGCGGCTGCCGCAGCACACGCTCGCCGCGGCGCGGGTGTCGGATCTGTCGCTGGACCCGCGGCCGGGCCGGCGGATGGCCACGTTTCTGGGCCTGACCCTCCGGCGGGTCGTCGAGCCGCTGGACCAGACTGTCACGCAGCTGGCACCGGTGCTGACCGATCGGGACATCGTCGTCGCCCACCCCATCCAGCTCGCCGCACCGATTCTGGCGCGCGCGCGGGGCCTGCCGTGCGTGACTGTCAGCCCGGCCACCTGGCTTTTCCGCAACGCCGAGCGGATGCCGCTGTACCTGCCCCGCCGCTCACTCGGCACGGCTGCCAACCGGCTCGCGTGGTGGCTGTTCGAGCGCCGCCTCGACCGGCGGTTCCTGCCGGCGGTGCGCGCGGTGTGGCAGCGCTGCGGGCTGCCCGGCGAGCCGAGCTCCTTCCTCGACCTCAACCGGTCGGCGCAGCGGACGCTGCTGCTGACCTCCCCGCTGTTTCTGGACTCCCGCCGGCTCGCCCCGGCCGTGGTCGCCACCGGCCTGGCCAGCTGGGACACCACACGCATGTGGCGCAACCGGCGGCCGCTGGAGCGTTTCCTTGACGACGGCGAGCCGCCGTTGGTCTTCCGGGCGCCGCCGCACCTGCCCACCGGCGGCTTCCGGGCGGCGGCGGCCGAGGTCTGCCGCCGGCTCGGCCTGCGGTCTGTGGTCATCGACTACAGCGCCGACCGGGTGGGTGCCGACGGCGGCTGCTACGTGGACCGTTACATCCCCCTATCGGTGATCGCGCCCCGCGCTCGCGCCGCCGTCCACTATGGCGGTCTGGGCACGTCGACCGCTTTCGCGGCGGCCGGCGTGCCAGCCGTCGTGACGCCCTCCATTGTGGACCAGTTCGAGAGTGCTGAGGTGGTCGCCGCGCACGGGGCCGGTGTCCGGCTGGACTGGCACCGGCTCTCCGCGCGACGGCTGGAGTCGGCGCTGGTGCGGGCCCTGACGCTCGCCGACTCGGCCAGTGCGCTCGGCACCCGGCTGCGGGCCGAGGACGGCTACCGCGTGGCGGCCGGTGAGCTGCTGGCGATGGCGGCCGGGGCCGCCCGGTGATCGAGGATCCGCGGGCTGAAGTCTCGATCACGCGTTTCGATCATGGCGTCGGTGACGGGTCGCGGTCGCGCCGCGCGAACAGGCGCCACAGCCGCTCCGGCGCCAGGCAGGCCAGCGGCTGGACCGTGGCGAGCTGCGACGCGTATGCGAGCATCGCCTGCGCCTTGACACCCAACGGGCCGCCGTCCGGCGCCATCTCGACCGCACCGTGGGCCGCCGCGAACGCCCGCACCACGTCCGCGGCGCGCAGCGGAAACTGCACCCGGTACGGCAGGTCCTCGTACGCGAGCACGGTCATCGCCGGAAACTCGCGCGCCACCGCTGGCCACACCCGGCCAACCTGCCGGTGGTCCGGGTGGATCAGGCCGATGGGCCCCAGCACGGTAGCCGGGCGGTGCGCCACGATGAGCGCTCGCAGCCGATCCGCTATCGCCTCGTCCGGGCTCGGCCGCCGGTACTGCCGGTCGAGGAAATCCAGGTGTGCCGGGCGGGCGCGCAGCAGCGCGAGCGCGATGGCGTCCTCGTCGCGCCGGCGAGCCATCGCCTCGGCGGCGCTCGCGAAGCCGGTACGCCGGTCGTACCCGCCGTTCTCCCCGGCGTCCGGTACGCCGGCGAAGACCGTCGCCACGACCGCGTCCGGATGCGCGGCGACGAACTGGCCGGCGGACAGCACGGCATCGTCGAGATGCGGCGAGAGCACCAGCAGCGTCACCGTCAGCCCTCCCGCCTCCGCTTGCCCAGGCGCACCGGCAGCAGGTCCAACCCGCGCAGCGTGAACGTCGACGACCACTCCGGCGCCCCCGCGAGCGCCAGGTCGGGAAACCTGCGGGCCGTCTCCCGCAGCAGCACCTCGACCTCCATCCGCGCGACCGCCGCGCCGAGGCAGTAGTGCACGCCGCCGCCGAAGGACAGCGCCCGCCGCGACGACCGGCGCCCGAGATCCAGCCGGTCCGGCTCCTCGAACGCCTCCGGATCGCGGTGGGCCGCGCCGACCATGGCCATGACCTGGGTACCCGGTGGCAGCACCGCGCCGCCCACCTCGTACCGCTCGCGCGCTACCCGGGCGATGGACTGGATCGGGCTGTCGAAGCGCAGCAACTCCTCCACCGCGGCCGGCGCCAGGTCCGGCTCGGCGCCCAGCCGCGCGTACTGGTCGGGATTGCGCAGCAGAGCCAGCAGCCCGAGAGAGATCAGGTTGACCGTGTTGTGATACCCGTTGACGAACAGGAACGCGCTGTTGGCCATCAGTTCGTGGAAGGCCAGCCGGTCGGTGCCGTCGCCGGCGGCGATCAGCGCGGCCAAGGGGCCGCCGTCCGGGCGGTGCCGCCGGCGCACCAGCAGCCGTCCGAAGTAGGCGCCGAGGTCGCGCTCCGCACGCAGGGCCGCGCCGCGGTGCTCCTCGGCCAGCAGGAAGCCCGGGTCGCCGTTGGCCGCGAGCGCGCTGCCCCAGCTAGCCAGCGCCTCGCGGTCCCGGTCGGGCACACCGAGCAGGTCGCAGACGACCGCCAGCGGCAGCGGCAGTGCCAAGGCGCTTACCGCGTCGACCACCTCGCCAGCGGGCAGGCCGTCGAGCAACTCGTCGACCCGCCGCTCCACGGGCTCGCGCAGCGTCTCGAAAAGGTCGCGGGGAAAGGCGCCGGCGAGCGCGCGGCGGACCCGGCCGTGCTCCGGCGGATCGAGGGCGCTGACCGGCCGGGTGACGCCGCGCCGGATCGCCTCGGCGATCCCGGCCACCGCGCCGTCCTGCGGCGAGTCGGTGACGCTGGCGGTGCCCAGCGCAGGGTCGCGCAATGCCCGCGCGACATCCTCGTACCGGGTCAGCAGGCAGAAGCCGGCGGTCGAGCGGTGCACCGGTGATGTGCGCCGCAGTCCGGCGAGGAACGGGTATGGGTCCACCCGGTACTGCCGCGAGGTCGCGAAGGTGTACAGCGGATCGCCGGTCAGCGCAAGCATGGTCGGCTCAGGCACGCGTACCTCCCGCGCTCGGCGTGAGCCGGACCGGGACGCGCTGGTGCGAGCGGAAGTTGAACTGTGGCGCGCGGATCGGCTCGCCGTCCGGCTCCAGCGCCGCGCAGCCGCGGGCCAGCCGGTCGAACACCGCGGTGGCCTGCGCGCGGGCCAGCGCGGCGCCGACGCAGAAGTAAGGGCCGCCGCCGAAGCTCAGATGGGGGTTGGGGCGCCGGCCGACATCCAGCCGGTCTGGCCGGTGGAACCGCCGGTCGTCGTGATTGGCGCAGCCGAGCATGAGCACGAGTACCCGACCGGCGCGCACCGACCGGCCGCCGACCTGCACCGGCTCGCGGGCCATCCGCACCGTCGTCTGGATCGGCGCGTCGTAGCGCAGGAACTCCTCCACCGCCGTGGCCGCCAGGGATGGATCGGCGCGCAGCCGCGCGTACTGGTCCGGGTGCGCCGCGAGCGCCGCGCACCCACTGGCGATCAGGCTGGTCGTGGTGTCCAGCCCGGCGTAGAGCAGCCGGATGGCGTCGTCGGCGCCACGGTCGCGTGCCGCGGCGTCGTCGGCCGCCGCGGCGATCCCGCTCAGCAGGTCATCGCGTGGCGCCCGCGCCCGATCGCGCAGCAGCGCCCGGAAGTAGTCGCGCAGCCACAGCACGGCGGCGTCGGCCGCCTCCATCGCCCGGCCGGCGGCGGTCGGCGCGTCGCCGAGGACCGACAGGGGCGCCACCCGCGCCGCCACCTCGCTGCGCTCGGCCGGCGGTACGCCCAGCAACTCGCCGAGCACCGCCACCGGCAGCGGCCGGGCAAGGGCCGCCACCGTGTCCGCGCGGCCCGCGGCCAGCATGGCCGCCACCAGATCGTCGACCACCGCGGCGATCCGGACGGCGCGGGCCCGTATCGCCGCGGGCCCGAACTCGTGGGCGATCGCCTGCTGGATGGCGGGGCCGCCACGGACGCTGTCCATCTGGCCGACGAACTCGCTGGCCGGGCCCCGGCCGGTCACCAACTGGTAGAAGGCCTCCGGCATCAGGTGCTTGTGCAGCCGCGGATCGCGCATCAGCGCGTTGACGTCCGCGTAGCGGGTCACGCCGTACTGCATCGGCCCGAAGCGGCACAGCGGCCCCGCCGCGCGCAGCTTGGCGTAGACCGGATACGGGTTGGACATTGTGGCGGGGTCCGTGCCGTCGAATCGGGGCGGCAGGACCGTGACGGCTTCGGGCATCGAGACCCCCCGATCACGCCCCGGCGAAGCGACTGCGACTCGACCGCGACGATACACCATCATGGTGGATTCTCCCGTGGTCGAAGAGTGTTGTTTTTCTGGCCGCAGCCGTGGAGAGTGAAAGAGACCATTGGTGGAAGTCGACATCGGCGGGGGAGCGTATGGCGACACCGGTGATCGTCGAGGCGGTACGCACGCCGATCGGCAGGCGCGGCGGCTCACTGTCCGGGCTCAAGGCGGTCGAGCTGCTGCGGGCGGTGCAGCGCGCGGTGATCGAAAGGGCCGGTGTGGCGCCCGGCGAGGTGGATCAGATCATCGGGGGATGCGTCACCCAGGCCGGCGAGCAGAGCCTCAACGTCACGCGCAACGCCTGGTTGAGCACCGGCCTGGACTACCGAGTACCGGCCACCACGGTGGACGCGTCCTGCGGCAGTGGGCAGCAGGCGAACCACCTCGTGGCCGCGCTCATCACCGCTGGCGTCATCGAGGTCGGCATCGCGTGTGGCGTGGAGTCCATGAGCCGCGTACCCATCGGCGTCAACCTCTACAATGGACCGGGCCACTACAAGACCGCGGACTATCCGTGGCAGGATCCGCCGAAGAGCCAGTTCGGCGGCGCGGAGCGGATCGCCCGCCGGGAGGGCGTCAGCCGGGCGCAGCTGGACGAGTACGGGTTGCTGTCTCAGGACCGGGCGGCGGCAGCCTGGGCGCAGGGGCGGTTCGACCGCGAGGTCGTCCCGCTCAAGGGGCCCGTGCCGGGCCCTGAGGCCGAGCCCAGCGAGCCCGGCGAGCCGCGCCAGGTCGAGGTGACCCGCGACGAGGGGGTGCGGCCGAGCACGGCCACAGGCCTCACGGCGCTCGCGCCGGTGCTTCCGGATGGTCTGCACACCGCCGCCACGATCTCCCAGATCTCCGACGGGGCGGCTGCGGTGCTGTGGATGTCGGAGGACCGCGCGCGCGCCGAAGGGCTGCGCCCGCGCGCTCGCCTGGTGCACCAGGTCGTCACCGGCGCCGACCCGTACTACCTGCTGGACGGGCCGATCGAGGCCACCGCCAAGCTCCTCGACCGGTCCGGGATGGCGCTTGGCGACATCGACCGGTACGAGGTGAACGAGGCGTTCGCCGCCGTGGTGCTGGCCTGGTCCCGCCGGTACCGCGCGGACGCCGAGCGGCTGAACGTCTCGGGCGGTGCCATCGCGCTGGGGCATCCGCTGGGCGCTACCGGTACCCGCCTCATCGCCACCGCTCTGCACGAGCTGGAGCGCTGCGGCGGCGAGTACGCGCTCGTGACGATGTGCTGCGGCGGCTCGCTGGGCACCGCGTCCCTGCTCCAGCGGCTGTGAGGAGGACGGGTGGACAAGGCCGAGTTCTACCGCGAGGCACGCGACGACGTCGACGGCCCGCTGCACGGCCTGCGCGTCCTCGATGTCACCACCGTCTGGTCCGGACCGATGGCCAACTGCGTGCTGGCCGACCTCGGCGCCGACGTCATCCGGGTGGAGCTGCCGGGCGGGCGCGGCCAGCCGCCGCCGGAGATTCCCGGCACCGGGCTGTCCTGGTTTCACCAGACGGTCAACCGCAACAAGCGCGGCATCTGCCTCGACCTGCGCCAGCCGCCGGCCCGGCGGGTGTTCCTGGCCCTCGTCGCGACCGCAGACCTCGTGGTGGAGAACTTCCGCCCGGGCACGCTGGACGGCTGGGGGGTGGGCTACCAGGACTGCCGCGCGGTCAAGCGGGACATCGTCGTGGTCTCCATCTCGGGATGGGGGCAGTTCGGTCCGGCGGCGGCACGGCGCGGGTACGACCCGGTCGTGCAGGCCGAGAGCGGGTGGATGGCGCTCAACGGCGGGCGCGGCGACGATCCGGTCAAGGCGCCGACCTTCCTCGCTGACGATATGGCCGGCCTGCACGGCGCGATCGCGGCGCTCGCGGCTTTGCGCCACCGGGATCGCACCGGCGAGGGCCAGCACGTCGACGTCGCGATGCTCGACGCGCTGCTCTACTCCAGCAACGGGTACCTGACGCTCGCAGCCACCGGCGCGGCGCCGCGCCGGCTCGGTGATGAGACGGAGTTCGTGGTGCCTAGCAACGCCTACGACTGCGCCGACGGGCGGGTCTACCTCGTGGTCGCGCTGGACCGCCAGTGGCGGGCGCTGGCCGAGACGATGGGCTGCCCGCGCCTGGCCCGCGCGCCGGGGTTCGCCCGCAACGACGAGCGGCGCGCCAACCGGGACGAGGTCAACCGGCTGGTCGCCCAGTGGTGCCGGGAGCGCCCCGTGGCGGAGGTGCTCGCCGCGCTGGAGCGCGCGGGCGTGGTGGCCGGCCAGGTGCGGGAGCTGGCGGACGTGGCCGCGGATCCGCACATCCGCGAGCGGGACATGCTCCAGCAGACCGTGCTCTGGAACGGCACGAGGGCTCCGCTGGTCGGCCCGGCGGCCAAGTTCGCCCGGACGCCGACGAGGGTGCGTATGGGCGCCCCGGCGCCCGGCCAGCACACCGACGAGGTGCTGGCGGAGATCGGGATCGGTGCTGACGAGCGGGGTGCGCTGCACGCCGCGGGCGCCACCGGGTCGCCCACCGCGCCGGCGGGCGGTGCGGCCGGTGGGGGATAGCGAAGGAGGGAGTAGCCATGCGCGTGGAGGTCGACTTCGACCTGTGCGAAAGCAACGCCATGTGTGCGAGCGTCGCGCCGGAGGTCTTCCGGGTCGGTGACGACGACATGCTGCACGTGCTCACGAAGGAGCCAGAACGGCGGCTTTGGCCGGACGTGGAGGCAGCCGCTCGCGCCTGCCCGAAGCTGGCCATCACGCTGGTCGACGACTGATGTGCTGTCCTCAATGGACAAACATTTGTGAATGCGGCCTCTTGCTGAATCGCGCCATGTCATACACCATGGACGGGTACGGGAATGGTGATTCTGCTTCGCATCGAGGCTGGGGTAGCTGGACGGGGGACTGCTGAAACATGCACCGTGCGTTGGTCACCGGAGCGTCGCGCGGCATCGGCCGGGCGGTCGCGCTGCGCCTGGCCAGGGAGGGCTACGCCGTCGCCGGGTGCTACGCGACCCCCTCGGAGACCGCGAGCAAGACCGAGGCCGAAGTGCGATCGTTCGGGGTGCCGTGCCACTTCGCCGCCTGCGACGTGGCCGACGAGGCCGCGGTCGACGCGTTCGTGCGCGATGTGGAGGAGCGGCTCGGTCCGTTGGACTGCCTGGTTAACAACGCCGGCGTCACCCGGGACGCGCCGCTCGTGCTGACCGCGCCCGCCGACTGGCGTGCGGTGCACGAGGTGAACCTCACCGGCACCTGGAACGTCTCGCGCGCGGTCACCTTTCGCTTCATCAAGCGGCACGCCGGCGCGGTGGTCAACATGTCCTCGATCGCCGGCATCTACGGCAACGCCGGCCAGACCGCGTACGCCGCGAGCAAAGCCGGGATCATCGGGCTCAGCAAGGCGCTCGCCAAGGAGGTCGCGCGCTACGGCATCCGAGTCAACGTGGTGGCTCCCGGTTTCGTCGAGACCGACATGACCGGCGCCCTTACCGCCAAGCAGCGGGCCCGAGCCCTCGACCAGGTTCCACTGCGGCGGTTCGGCCAACCCGACGACGTTGCCGAGATGGTGGCGTTCCTGCTGTCCGAGCGCGCCGCGTACGTCACCGGCCAGGTCTTCGGCGTGGACGGGGGTATGACGCTGTGAGCGCCGAGGCCGCCCAGACCGCCGAGGCCGCCGAGACCGCCCAGACAGACACCGGCTGGGCGCCAGTGCCGGTGCCGGCGTTCGCCGCTCCGCTGCCTGCGCTGGACGCGTTGCGGGTGCGCCACTCGACGTACGGGATCGAGATCCACGCCCGCACCGCGGTCCGGGCCGGCGACCCCAACCTGGCCGGCCACTTTCCAGGCTTCCCGGTGTTTCCCGGCGTGTTCCTGGTGGAGTGCCTCCGGCAGGCGGTCGACGCCGCGTTCAGCCGGCAGGAGGGCCGGGCGGCCTTGCTGCGGGTCGTGCGGTCCGCCCGGTTCCTGGCGCCGGCGCTGCCTGGCGACGAGCTGAGCCTGGTGGCCGGGGCCACGGCCGAGGCTCCCGGCCGGTGGCGGGTTGCCGCCGAGTGGCGGCGCCGCGACGGCGTCGTGGTGGCGCGCGCGGTGGCCATGTTCGACGAGGTCGTGCCGGATGAGTGAGCAGAGCTGGATCCGGACCCTGCTGCCGCAGCGCTACCCGCTGCTGCTGGTTGATCGAGTGGTGAGCCTGGTGCCGGAGCTCTCGATCTGCGCCCTGAAGGCGGTCACCGTCAACGAGCCCTGCTACGCCGGAATGGGCGACGGCGCCGCGCCTGCCGACTACGCCTACCCCGTCTCGCTCATGCTCGAGTCCCTGGGCCAGACCGCCGCACTGTTGTGGCTGCGCGGACAGGAACCCGCCGCCACCGCCTCGGTTCTGCTGTTCGCCGGAGTGCGTGACTACCGCGTGGAGGGCGGGGCCTTCCCCGGCGACGTGCTGCGCCATCACGTCGAGATCGAACGCGTGGTGGCGGAGACCGCGTTCGCCCGTGGCGAGACCTGGATCGGCGACCGCAGGGTCGCCCAGGTCGACACGTTGATCGCGGCCCGCCGGCCGCGCGCCGACCTGGCCGGACGCGCCGCACGCCCGACCTGACTGACCACCCTGACCGAACCGAGCCGAGGAGGACGCCATGACGCAGACCGACCCGCGCCTGGAAGAGCTTCGCGCGATCGTCGCCGAGGTACTGGAAGTGGAGCCCGAGGAGCTCACCGACACCGGCGACTTCATCGACGAGTACGAGGCGGACTCGTTGCGCGCGATCGAGATCCTGGCCCGCATCGACAAGGTCTACAAGGTCGAGATCCCGCAGTCGGAACTGGCTACCCTGCGCAATCTCAAGCTGGTACATGACGCGCTGGTCCGGTACGCGGGCGGGCAGGGCTGAGAGATGCCACGGGTGGTGGTGACCGGGCTCGGTCCGGTGTCGAGCATCGGCGTGGGCGCGGAGGCGTTCGCCGCCGCGCTCCGCGCCGGCCGTTCCGGAATCTCGCCCATCACCAGCTTCGACACCACCGGCTTCCCCCACGACCGCGGCGGGGAGGTGCGTGACTTCGAGCCCGGCGCCATTCTGCGCCGGATCGCCCCAGGGCGGTGGGGCCGGTCCAGCCAGTTCGCCGCGGCGGCGGGGCGCCTGGCGGTGGCGGACGGCCGGCTCGACCTTGCCCAGCTGTCGCCGGAGCGCGCCGGCGCGGTGATCGGCACCACCAGCGGCGAGTCGGTCGCCGTCGAGGCGGTGACCGCGCAGCTGGTGGCCGAGGGCTTCTCTGCCGTGGCGCCCGACCTGCTCCGCCAGGTGCCGGCCAGCCGGCTCGCCCATGCGGTCAGCGCCGAGCTCGGCCTTGCCGGCGAGTCGCTGACCATCGCCACCGCCTGTTCGGCCAGCAACTACGCCATCGGGTACGCGTACGACCTGCTCGCCAGCGGAGAGGCCGACGTGATGTTGGCCGGCGGGGCCGACTCGGTGTGCCGCTGGGCGCACGCCGGCTTCTTCCGCCTCGGCGCGCTGGCGCCGGATCGCTGCACGCCGTTCGACCGCGACCGGGCGGGCATCCTGACCGGCGAAGGCGGTGCGGTGCTGCTGATGGAGACGCTGGAGCATGCCCAGTCGCGCGGCGCCCGCGCCTACGCGGAGGTCCTCGGTTACGGCCTCAACTGCGACGCCAGCCATCCGGTGGCGCCAGACCGGGCGAGCGTGGCCGAATGCATCCGTATCGCGCATCGCAATGCCGCCGTCAAACCGTCCGAAGTGGACTATATCTGCGCACACGGCACCGGCACGCCGGCCAACGACGCGACCGAGGCGCAGGCCATCCGCGAGGTGTTCGGCGCCCGGATGCCTCCCGTCAGCTCGATCAAGTCGATGATCGGCCACACCATGGGCGCGGCGAGCGGGTTCGGCGCGATCGCCACCACCATCGCGATCGACCGCGGGTTCCTGCCACCCACCGTCAACCTCACCGTGGCGGATCCGGCCCTCGGCGACCTTGACGTCGTGCCCAACCAACCTCGTCCCGCCACGGTCCGGATCGCCCAGAACAACGGCTTCGCGTTCGGCGGGAACAACGCGATCGTCATGCTGGGAGCGGTGCGGTGACCACGGGCGGACTGGTGATCAGCGGCTGGGGGGCCGTAAGCCCGGACGGTATCGGCGTGCCGGCCCTGGTCGACCGGCACGCCGCCGGGACGCCGCCGGCCCTGACGCCCGCCGGCGATCCGCCCGAGCCCAGCGGATACGCGTACGCCGGCTTCGACCCGCGCCGCGAGCTCGGCCGCAAGGGCACCAGCTTCTACGACCGAGCGACCGCGCTTGCGGCGGTCGCGTGCGGCGAGGCGCTGCGGGACAGCGCGCTGCCGCTCACCGACGACGGCGACCGGTCCCGGGTCGGCCTGGTGCTGGGCACCACGCTCGGCAGCTTCAAGTCCACCAGCGACTTCACGCGCGAGACGCTGGTGCAGGACAAGCCCTACCTGGTCAACCCGGTCCTGTTTCCCAATACCGTGATGAACTGCGCGGCCGGTCAGGCGGCCATCCGGCACGGCCTGCGCGGCGTCAACGCCACCATCGCCGGCGGACCGACGGCGTTCCTCAGCGCCCTCCGGTACGCCGACAACGCGCTCACCCGCGGCTACGCCGACGCGATCCTCGTCGGCGCGGTCGAGGAGTTCAGCGCCCACCGAGCCTGGACGGTCCACCTGACCGGGCCGGACGGGTCGAGCCGGGCCGCCGGCGAAGGCGCCGCGGTGTTCACGATCGAGCGGTCGGGTGTGCCGCGGCGCGGTGCGCACCACGATGCCGAGGTGCTCGCCGTGGCGACCGGGTTCGGCCCTGGACCGGGCGGCGGCGCGGACGCGCTGGCCGCCTGCGTCCGCCGGGTACTCGCCCGGGTGCGGCTGCCCGAGGGCGAGCCGAGCCTCGTGGTCTCGGGCGAGTGGGAGACCGGCGATCGCAGCGAGTACGACGCCGTGGTATCGGTGCTCGGCAGGCGGCCGCGCCGGCTGCTGCCCAAGTCGCTGTTCGGCGAGTGCGACGCCGCGCATGGCGCCCTAGGGCTCGCCGTCCTGCTGGGCCTGCACCGGGCGGAGCCGGAGCGGGACGGCACGGTAACGCTGCTGACCGCGCGCGGTGGCGATGGCGCGGCGGCCGCCGCGCTGGTTCGGGGGTGGGGGCGTGGCGGTCGTTCTCGCGGCTAGTCAGGTACGCACCTGCTTCGGCGACGGGGACCAGACGTTCGCGGCGCTGTGCCGTGGCGACAGCGGGGTGGCGCCGCTGCGGCACCCCGACCCGGCGGGAATCAACGTGCGGTACGGCTACCACGGGGACGGCGGCGGCCCGTTCCTGGCCAGCCGGTGGCTTGTCGACTGCGTACGCCGGGCGGTGGCCGAGGCTGACCTGCGCCCTGGGCGGCAGCGGGTGGTCGCGCTCGTGGGCACCGGGTTGCGTGAGCTCGCGGCGGTGGAGGAGTGGGCGGTGGCCGGCCGAGAGGTGCCGCGGCACCGGCTGCATTTCCGGGACGCGCTCGCCGAGGCGGTGCCGGGGCTGGCCGACATCATCACGATCGCGAACGCGTGCAGCGCGGGTGGCCACGCGCTGGCGCTGGCGCAGGATCTGGTCGAGATGGGTGAGGCGGACGCGGTGGTGGCCGCCGCCGCCGACGGTATGACCTCCTCGATGCTCGCGATGATCGGCCGTGTGGCGGACGTACCGACCGAGCGCGTGCGGCCCTTCGACGCCGCCCGGCAGGGAGTCCTGCTCGGCGAGGGCGCGGCCGCGGCCGTGGTGGTTTCCGAGACGACCGCCCGCTCCGGCCTCGCACGGCTGTTGGCCACCGGCCTGTCCTGCGACGCGTACCACGAGACGGCACCGGACGTGGCGGGCATCTGCCGCGCGATGCGGGACGCGCTGTCGCGGGGGGACCGGTCCGCCGCCGACGTCGACCTCGTGGTGGCGCATGGCACCGGCACCGCCCTCAACGACCCGACCGAGTGCGCCGCGCTGCGCCAGGTTCTCCGCGATGGCGGCGGGGATCCGCTGATCACCGCCATCAAGGGTGCGGTCGGCCACACCTCGGGCAGCGCCGGCCTGGTCAGCCTCGACGTGGCGGTGCGCTGCCTGGCCAGCGGCGTGGTGCCGCCCGTCGTGGGTCTGCGTACCGTGCTGCCGGAGGGCGACGGCCTGCGATTCGCACTGCAGCCGGTACGCGTGTCGCCGCGGTTGGTGCAGGTCGACGCGTTCGGCTTCGGCGGCGTCAACGCGGTGACGCTGCTCGAACCGCTGCCGGGAGGTGCCCGATGGCCGGCGTCTACCTGACCGGCTGGAGCGTGCACCTGCCCGGCGAATGCGCCGAGGCGGTGCCCGCCGACCGGGCCATGGAACTGCTCGGCCGCCGGGGCCTGCTGTACAAGGAACCGGCGACCCGGCTCGCGCTCTGCGCGGTACACCGGGCGCTCGGACTGCCTGCCAAGGTGCGCCCGGAGGGCGCGGTGCGCCCGGACACCGCCGTGGTGGCGTGCGGCAACCTGGGCAACGTCGAGACGGTGGCGCAGGCGGCGCGAGCGGTGGCGGCCGGCCAGGCGCGCGAGGTAAGCCCGCTCGCTGCCCCGAACGCTTCCAGCAACGTGGTGGCCAGCACGGTGGCGAGGTGGTTCAGGTTCGGCGGCCCGAACCTGATGGTGTGCTCCGGTGCCACCGCCGGGCTCGATGGCTTCGCGCTGGGCGGCCTGTTGCTGCGCTCCGGCCGGGCGCGGCGGGTGGTTCTGGTGGGCGCCGAGCCCGCCGACGAGGTCGCCACGCGGCTGTACCGGTGCGGCGCGCCGGCGACTCCGTTGCGCGCCGGAGCCGCTTGCGTGGTGCTCGCCCTCGCGCCCGGACGGCCGGCGATCCGGGTGCGCGAGGCGCCCGGCTATCCGAAGTGGCCGGATCAGCCGGACCGGCCGGCGCTGGTGTTCGGCGGCGCGGACGGGCCGCCACCGTGGGGCGACTGCTACGGCGCGCAGGGCGTGGTGGGGCTCGCCACGGCCGCGCGTTGGCTCGCCGAAGGCGGCGCCGGGCCGGTCGGCGTGGTCTGCGGCGATCCAGCCGACGGCTGGCGGGCCGTGACGGTCGCCGGGAGCGGCGATGGATGAGCTGGCCGGCGCGGTGCGCGTGCTTGGGGCGGGCGTCCCGGGCGGCCCGCTCGCCGTGCTCGTCCACGGCCTGGAGGACTCCTGGCAAAGCTGGCGCGCCGTGGCCGCGCGGCTCGACCCGGCGTGGCGGGTGGTCGCCCTCGACCTCCCTTGGCGAGCGGGCAACGACTACCGGTGGCGGCGCGGCCGGCCGGCGCGCGCCTGGCTGGCCGCGGCCCTGGACCTGGTGGGCGCACGCCCCGACCTCGTCGTCGCGCACTCGTTCGGCGCCAACGCGACCCTGGAGCTGGTCGCCGGTGGGGCGGCGCCGAGACGAGGTGCGGTGCTGTTGTGCCCGCTCTACCGGCCTCCTGAGCTGCCGGTGACGTGGCGCGTGTTCGAGCGGTCCCGCAGCGGGTTCGTGCGGCACGTGCGGGACGGTGTTCGGGCGCGGCTCGGCCGGCGCGCCGAGGTCATGGACGCCGAACTGCTCGAGGTGGTGACCGCAAAAGCGGTGGACCGGATCGGGCCGGGCGGCTTCCTCACCGTCTTCGAGCACTTCGTGGCCAGCGGCGGGCTGACACTGTCCACAGTAGAGGTACCAGTGCTGGTGCTCGCCGGCGCCGCCGACCACACCT
Organism: Micromonospora sp. CPCC 206061; assembly: GCF_036906915.1. Taxonomy (NCBI): domain Bacteria; kingdom Bacillati; phylum Actinomycetota; class Actinomycetes; order Micromonosporales; family Micromonosporaceae; genus Micromonospora; species Micromonospora sp. CPCC 206061. The sequence continues at coordinate 444,742 of NZ_JBAKHX010000001.1, read as the reverse complement.
TGCCGCGGGCGGCGGCCGCCGCTCTCGCGCGGGATATGCCCGCGGCGACCGTACGCGTGCACGAGGGATACGACCACTTCTGCCATGTCCGGCGCGCAGGCCAGGTCGCGGCCGACGTCAGCTCGTTCGCCATGACCGCCGGGCTGCGACCAGTGCCGGCACTCGAAGGGGAGGACCGATGACGAGGGACGCGGCCGTGCTGCGGTGCCGGCCTCGCTACGAGGGCGCGAACATCCGCACCTGGGTGGGCTTCAAGCACTTCATGTACCTGGTGGAAGAGGCCGTGCTGCACTGGTTCCGCAGCCGGGGCTACGGCCCGCAGCGGCTGTACCACGAACACGGCCTCGGCTTGGAGATCGTTGACGAGTCGGTGCAGCTGCCGGCGGTGCTCGAGGTCGACGACGAGGTCGAGGCCGAGGTCGACCGGGTGGCGGACCGGCTGTTCGCGGTCCGCCTGCGGGTCGAGCGGGACGGGCAGCCGGTCACCGTGTTGCGGGGCAAGGTCGCGGTGGCCCTGATTCCCGAGCGCACCGCGGGCGTACCGCCGGCCCCGCCACCGGAGCTGGCCGCACTGGTGACGACCGCGCGGGTCCCGCCCGGTCTCGACGCGAGCGTCGATGGCGTCGGAGCGCCGTCGCCGGGCGCGTTCCGGTGGTCCTGGCCGGCGAGCTACGTCTTGTGCCACTTCTCGGATCGGGTGCAGCACTCCGGCTACGTACGCGCCCTCGAGGTGACCGTCGACCGCTTCCTGGCCAGCGTGGGCATCTCGGTCGGTCGGATGCTCGCCGAACGGTCGTGGATCCCGGTGGTGTCGCGGGCCCGGGTGCGCATGCTGGCACCCGCCCGCATGGAGGAGACCGTCCACACCACGTTCGCGGTCGACGACATGGTGCGCGACATGATGTTCGGCGGCCGGATGACCTGCCACGTCGAGCGCCGGGGAGCATGGGTGCCGGTGGCGACCGCGTCGATCCTGCACGCCTACGCGGTGAGCGCGGGACCGGCGGCCGGGAGCCTGGCCACCCTGGACGACGGGGTCATCGCCGCCTTGACCGGCACCCGAGCGGTTGCCCCGGTCGGCGTGGGAGTGTCGGCATGACTGGTTTGCGTCGCCCGAAGTCGCGGGCTCGGCTGTACTTCTCGTTCCGTAGCCCGTACAGCTGGATGACCGTGCTGCGGTTGCGGGCAGCGGTGCCCGACGCGATGCGGCGGATCGACTGGGTGCCGTACTTCGATCCGGATCAGACGACCGAACGGATGCTGACTGAGCGCGGGGCCGAGTTCCACTACGTGCAGATGAGCCGCGCCAAGCACCGGTACATCCTGATGGACACGCGGCGGCAGGCGGAGCGGCACGGCCTGCGGATGGCCTGGCCGGTCGACGTGGACCCCTGGTGGGAACTGCCGCACCTGGCCTGGCTCGCGGCCCGGGAGCAGGGCCGCGCGCTGGAGTTCTACGACGCGGTGACGGCGGCGCGGTGGCAGCGCGGCGAAGACATCTGCACGCCGCGGGTGCTGCGGCAAGTCGCCCTCGATGCCGGTGTCGACCCGGAGGCGGCGCTGGCCGCGCCGCACGATCCGGAGGTCCGTGAGGCGGCCGTCGCGGGGCTGGTACAGGCGTACCACGACGACGTCTTCGGCGTGCCGTACCTGCGGTGGGGCCAGCACCGGTTCTGGGGGCTCGACCGGCTGGCCGACTTCCTGGCTGTCTGGTCGCCGCCGGAGCCACCGCTGGCCGAGCCGCGCCCCGCCGCGCCGGGCCAGGTGCTGGCCGGCTACGACACCGACACCGCGGGCGGCTGCGGCTGACCGCACAGAGGAGGACGTGTGAGCGACCAGGACACCAGAACCGCCCCCCGCCGGAGCCCGGAACAGGAGCGGAGCCCGGAACAGGAGCGGCTGCACCGCAAGCGGCAGCTCGCCGCCGCGTTGCGCGTCTTCGCGCGCTACGGGTTCGACGAGGGCGCGGGCGGGCACATCACCGCTCGCGATACCGAACGCCCCGACTGTTTCTGGGTCAATCGGTTCGGCCAGCCGTTCTCCCAGGTGCGCGCCAGCGACCTGTTGCTGGTGGACCGCGCCGGCGAGGTGCTGTCCGGCGCCGGCACGGTGAACCCGGCCGGGTTCGCCATCCACTCGCAGATTCACGAGGCCCGGCCGGATGTGGTCGCCGCCGCACACGCGCACTCGGTGTACGGCCGGGCGTGGTCGACGACCGGGCGGCGGCTCGACCCACTGACCCAGGATGCCTGCGCCTTCTACGAGGACCACGAGGTGTTCGACCACTACGGCGGCGTGGTGCTGGAAAGCGAGGAAGGCAAGCACATCGCGCGCACCCTCGGCGGGCACAAGGCGGTGGTGCTGCGCAATCACGGCCTGCTCACGGTCGGGCACTCGGTGGGGGAGGCGGCGTGGTGGTTCATCTCGATGGACCGCTGCTGCCAGGTGCAGCTGCTCGCCGAGGCGGCCGGCAAGGCGCTGCTGATCGAGCCCGACAGCGCCCGCGCGACGCGTGCGCAGATCGGCACTCCGGGCATGGGGCGGGTCAACTTCCGCGTGCTGTACGCCGACATCACGCGCAGCCAACCCGACCTGCTCGACTGAGGTGGACGATGGCGGGACTGCTGGCCGGTACGGCGCGCGAGTACGGCGGGGAGCCTGCCCTGCGCGACGCGCGTGGCGCCCGCACCTGGGCTCAGCTGGACGAGCGGGTCAACCGGTGGATCGCCGTGTTGCGCGGGTTGGGCCTGTCCACAGGGGACTGTCTAGCCATGGCGCTGGGCAACCGCCGGGAGACCGTCGAGGCCTTACTCGCCTGCCTGCACGCCGGCGTGGTCGCGGTACCGGTCAACTGGCACCTGACCCCGCGCGAGATGGCGGCGATCCTCGCCGACAGTGGCAGCGTGGGTGTGCTCGCCGACGATGGCACCGCCCCAGCGGTCGCCGCCGCGCGGCAGCTCTGCCCGGCTCCGCCGCGGTTCGGGTTGGTCACCGGCGACGTAAGCCGCAGTGGCCTCGTGCCGGTGGAGCCGCTGCTCGCCGGCGCCGACCCGGCGGAGCCCGCCGACCAGCACTGCGGCACGGTCATGATGTACACGTCGGGCTCGACCGGCAGCCCGAAGGGCGTGCGGAACAATCTGTTCCGCCTCGGGGCGCCGCTGCGGCGCGTCAGCGGGTTGCTGGAGTACGCCGGCGCCGCACTGCGGGTGCCCCGCCGTCGACCGGTGCTCCACGTCGGCCCCTGGTACCACTCGGCGCAGCTGTTCTTCCTCGTGATGCCGCTGCTGCGCGGCTGCCCCGTGCTGCTGCACGAGCGCTTCGACCCGGCCGCCACGCTGGCGGCGATCGAGGGGGAGAACATCGCGGTCTGCCACCTCGTGCCGGCGCAGATGGTTCGGCTCCTGGCGCTGCCCGAGCCAGTCCGGCGCGCCTTCGACGGCTCGCGTCTCGAATTGGTCTGGCATGGCGGCGGTCCCTGTCCCGCCGCCGCCAAGCGCCGCATGATCGACTGGTGGGGCCCGGTGTTCCTGGAGTACTACGGTGCCACGGAGGGCGGTGTGGCCACGCTCATCGACTCCGCTGAGTGGCTGCGCCGGCCGGGCAGTGTGGGCCGCGCGGCCACCGCGACCGAGATCCTGGTGGTCGACGACAACGACCGGCCGGTACCGCCGGGCGTGGTCGGGCGGGTCTTCCTCCGGCGCGCTTCCCGGGCCGGGTTCGAGTACCACAACGCGCCCGACGAGACCAGGCGGGCCCACCTGGCGCCGGGGGTCTTCACGTACGGCGAGTTGGGCTACCTGGACGAGGACGGCTACCTGTTCCTCACCGGACGCGCCAAGGACATGATCGTCTCGGGCAGCGTGAACATCTACCCGGCTGAGTTGGAGGCGGTACTGCTCAGCCATCCCGCGGTGCGCGACGCGGCGGTCGTCGGCGTGCCCGACGAGGTGTTCGGTGAGCGCCCGCTCGCGGTCGTCGAGCTGCGCCCGGGAGCGCTGGCCGAGGTCGACGCGCCGGCGGCGCTGGAGCGGCACTGCCGCGAAAGCCTGGCCGGGTTCAAGGTCCCCCGCGTGTACCGCGTCACCGCGGCGCTGCCGCGCGACCCCAGCGGGAAGTTGAGCAAACGCCTGCTGCGCGAGCAGTACGGCCGACACCCCACCTGAGGAGCCGACAATGGCTATCGCTCCCGACCGGACGGCCCGCGCCGCTCCGGTCCAGCTCGCGGACCCGGCGACCTACCGGGTCGGCGTACCGCACGCCGAGTTCGCCCGCCGCCGGCGGGAGGCGCCGGTGAGCTGGGTGGCCGAGCAACCCCGCGTCCGTCCCAGCTCGGCCGGGCCGATCGTAGACAGCGGCAGCGGGTACTGGGCGGTGACCACCCACGCCGCCGTCGTGGCCGCGTCCCGCGAGCCCGGCACCTTCTCGTCGGGCCGGCGCGGAGCGTTCCTCAACGATCCGCGCACCAAGGCGGATCTGGAGTTCGTCCGGCAGCTACTGATCAACATGGACGCACCCGAGCACACCGCGGTCCGCCGAGTGGTCTCGGCGGTGTTCACGCCACGCGCCGTTGGGCGGCTGCGTGACCAGGTGACCGACCACGCCCGGACGGTGATCCGCGGGTGCCTGGAGAAGGACCGCTTCGACGTGGTCACGGACCTGGCCGCCGAGGTGCCGTTGCTGGTCCTGGCCGACCTGCTCGGCATACCGCGCGCCGACCGTCATCTGCTGTACGGCTGGAGCAACCGGCTGGTCGGCTTCGACGACCCTGAGTACGGTGGCGGGGACGTCGAGGCGTACCGGCAGGCGTTCGCCGAGGCCTTCCAGTACGCCTTGCGGGTGGCGGAGGAGCGCCGGCGGGCGCCCCGGGACGATCTGGTGACGCGGCTCGCCACCGCGGAGGTGGCCGGCCGCCGGCTGTCCGATCGGGAGTTCTGCCAGTTCTGGCTGCTGCTCGTCGTGGCCGGAAACGAGACCACCCGGCACCTGATCTCGGGCAGCGTGCAGGCCCTGGTCGAGCACCCTGGCGAGCGCGATCGCCTGCACGCCGCTGGCCAGGACGCGCTGCCGACGGCCGTCGAGGAGCTGGTGCGGTGGGTGACGCCGATCATGCAGTTCCGCCGGACCGCGACCGGCGATACCGAGCTCGCCGGGCAGCCGATCGCGGAGGGGGACAAGGTCGTCCTGTACTACGCCTCCGCCAACCGCGACGGCCACGCCATCCCCGGCGCCGACCGGCTGGACCTGGCGCGCGATCCCAACCCGCACCTGTCATTCGGCATCGGGCCGCATTTCTGCCTCGGCGCCCATCTCGCGCGGCTGGAGCTCAGCGCGGTGCTGACTGAGCTGCTGCCGCACCTGCCCGCCGTGGAGCTGGACGGGCCACAGGTGCGGCTGGAGTCGAACTTCGTCAACGGAATCAAGTCGATGCCGGTCCGCGTTCGCGCCTGACGGGGGTGGCCGGCGGTGCGCTGGGCGCCGCCCGCCACCCCGCCGCCTCAGTAGATGACCCGGCTGTCTGAGCCGACCCGCACGCTGCGCGACTTGCGCAGGTCGCGAACGAGGTTCAGCCGCTTCAGCCAGCGGTCTGTGCCGTCGAACCGGGCCTGGAAAGGCTTACGCCCGTGTACCGACATGAAGTTGTCGATGAACAGGATGTCGCCGGGGCGTAGTGCGATGCCGGTGATCTTCCGTTCCACCTCGGCGCAGATCTTCTCGAAGGCCGCACGCGCCTCCGGTGTGCCCGGCTCGTCCATCGAGTACGGGTCGAGGCAGATGTACGGCTTCTGCTTGCTGCCGAACAACACCGGCCGCGGCACCGGATTGTCGTTCATCCCGCGCACCCACTGGTAGCTGTCCTGGATCAGGGTGCTCAGCTCGTCCGACTGGCGGTCCACACTGGACCTTTCCGGGTTCAGGTGGATCTCGTCCGGCCTGGTGACGAACAGGTCCCTCCGGAGGACCTCCCGGTCGTTCTCGTCGAGGGACAGGTCGCCCACATCCGCGTAGGTGGTTTCCACCGCGTCCAGGTTCCGCAGGCACATGAGGCCGATGTAGTCCGCGCGATACGGGTGGAAGGCCACCTCGGTGTGCCAGGTGAGCAGGATCTCGGAGCCGGAGTCGATGTGCTCCCGCTCGTGACCGATGATCGGCAGGATGTCGTGCATCACGTAGCCGTTCTGCTCGGTGGCCCAGGCCACCGGGTCGCCGAGCAACTGGGCGCAGAGGCAGAAGAAGATCTCCTCGCGCAGCGCCGACGACACCGTGGAACGGTCGTTCCAATGCTTCGGAGTCGGACCGATTGCCGCGTCGTCGACGTCGAACCCGCGTACCAGGCACGCGCCGGCCGGCTCGGTCAGCTTGAACTCGATGAGCGCGTCACGCAGCCCGCTGGGCAGCTCGTGCGCGGCGACGGCCGCCCTCCGCTGGAACTCGGCGTCTTCCACGGACTGGTACTGCTTGGTGAGGGGCTCGAGAACGTCATCGATCTGCCTGCGGTCGGCCGGCCCGAGCGTGATCTCGAATACTGCCATGATGGATCGTCTTCCCCCGTCCTGCGCGGCGGAACCGGCACGGTGTGGCGTCGCGAGGTCTCTCGATGCCAGATACGCCAGCGCTCTCGATTGAGCATCCGAGGAATGATGATTTCATTGGTCAATTCGCCGGTCAATGTCTATCCCGCTCACTGACGATTCACCATTTGCGTGTGCTCGTTCTCGACGAGCGTGGACGGCGTCAGGCACACTTCCCGCCGGCACGGCGAACCGGCCGAACACCGCGGCGGCCAGCAGCGGCACGGTCAGCAGGCCGAGGCAAGCGACCGCGGCCGGCAGTGAGAGCCACCGGTTCAAGGTCGCTACGAAGAGCGGGCTGGCGACGAAACCGCCGTAGGAGGTGGTCGTCACCAGTGCCACCAGCCGGCCGTCCGGGTCGTGCCGCGCCGCGTGGCTGAGCAGGGCCGGAATCAGCGGGCCGAACGCGAGGCCCGTCACCGCGAGGCAGAGCAGCGTCATCGAGGCCGAGGGCACCAACGCCGCGAGGACGATGCCAGCGCCCCCGCCGACCGCGCCGATGCCGACGATCGCCCGCACCGGAAACCCTGGCACCGCCTGAGCGAGCAGCCTGCCACCGGTGAGCGCCAGGTAGTACAGGGCGGGCGCGCTGCTGGCCAGAACCGGCGGCGCGTCCCGGAAGTCCTCCAGTAGCAGCGCCGACCAGTGCTCGACGCCGTTCTCCACGATGAGCATGCAGGCGCCCAGCAGGCCGATGCCCAGCCCGAGTCGCCGCCCGGCGGCGCGCCACGCGGCGTTTCCCCGGCCGTCTCGCACGGGGGCGTCCACGGTGGCGGGCTCCGGCGCGGCGCCCAACGGGAGCGTGAGGGACGCGGCGGCCGCGGCAAGCACCAGGACAGTGGTGATTCCCAGGATGATGGGCACGCCCACCCCGACCTGGCGGGCCAGCCCGGCGAGCGGGGCGAAAACCACAACCCCGACGGGGAAAGCCGCGTGCACCGGCTGGAAGAGACGGCGGCCGGTCTCCCGCTCGGCCCGTCCGGCCGCCATGTTGAGGCACACGTCCAGCGCGCCGCTGGTCATTCCGACCGCCATCAGCACGACGCCCAGCGCCACGGCCGAAGACACCGTCGCCAGGGCGGCGATGCTGGCGGCGAAGGCCAGCGTCGCGGCGGCCAGCGACAGCCGTTCCCGGCCGCGGGCGAGGCGTCCGGTGAGCGCCATCGCGGGAATCGCCCCCACCGGCACCGCCACCAGCGCGATTCCGAGGTCACTGAGCGGGCTTCCGATCCGTTCCGGTATGGCCGGCAGCAGCCCGCCCCAGACTCCCCAGAAGGCGCCCCAGGCGCCGCCGACGGCGATCAGTGGCGGCCCGGGGGAGCGCGCCTGGAACCTCGCGGCCGCGGTCATTGGGCGGCGGCTCCCTGCGGCGGCCCGGTCAGCACGCCGTCCTGCCGGGCCCGTGCCGCCGCCGCGAAGGAACGGTAGAGGTCGAGGGCGCGGCTCGGCGCGTACCCCGGCCGCCAGGGCTTGTCCGGCCCGGCGAAGTGCAGGATCGCCGCGGTGTCCTCGTCGGCGATGAGCTGCCGCACCGGGATGATGTCCTCGGCGTAGTTCTCGTAGTCCGGCATCCGCATGAGTGCGGACAGCGGGAAGGTGTTCCACCGCCGATCCAGCCGCAGCCACCGGTCGTGGGCCGCCCAGTTGAGCGCGTCCTGGTCCCAGAACCGGGCGTGCTGGGGAGTCTCGGCGAGGAACCGCCGGCAGGCCTCGAACAACCCCTCGCGGCGGCAGCCATCCAGGTCGAGCAGCATCACGCCGCTGTTGAAGTAGTCTCGGCCGGCGGGCACTCCGAGCTCGCGCCAGCCGGGCAGCGAGATGCCGCGTCCGATCACCGGATGCTGGGCGTCGCGGACCGCCGCCAGCAGCACGGGGGCCACCGGAGTACGCAGCAGTGGCCGAAGGTCGTCCAGCACCAGCAGGTCGGCGTCCAGGTAGAGCACGACCGGGTGGTCCGTGATCGCCTCACCCGCGGCCAGCCGAAGGTACACCGCGTCACTGACCCACTCGGAGACCGGGAAGTCGGCCGATGGGCGCGGGACCACTCGCAACTCGATGGGCAGGCCCATCCGCTCGGCGTGGGTGCGGATGCGCCGGTCGCTGTCGCCGTTGAGTCCGTGGTGCAGCACGATCATGCGCAATGCCGGCAACTCGGTGCCGTGCGCGGCGGCCAAGGACTCCATCAGCACGCAGAGGGTGCCGGCGTACCCGTCATCCACGGCGCAGACCAAGGGTGGCAGCTGTTCCACGTTCTCCTCCTTCGCTGCGGTGCGCCGGCGCGGTCTTTAGTCGCAGGAGACGCAGAGGCAGCCGGCGCGACCGCATCCTCCGGTGGCATCGGGGTAGCGGGTGAACCATCCGGGCTGGATGAACTCGAAGGTCCGGGCGGCGGTCCAGAGCTGGCGGGACCGCAACGCCCCATACACCTGGCCGGCGTCGAAGCCGATGTCGACCAGAGCGGAGAGCACATCCCGCAACGCACCTCGGCGGCCGGAGCCCGGCTCGTGACGGGTGACGGCCTCGCGCAACACGAGCGCGGCGAGCGCAGCCGGTCCCGCGCCGACGCGGACCGCGGCCGGAAGCCGGCGCAGCAACGACCCGGCCAACCCCGCCGCGGCGGCGACCAGCACAGGGTTGGCGTGCCGTACCGCGAACTCGCTATGCCGCCCGCACAGCCAGCTGGATGCCTGGCCGTACACGAAGACCCGCCGCGCGGCCCGGCGCAGCCCGCTGGCCACGTCCGGATCGTGCCGGACCAGCGCGCCGGGGTTGGCCACGATGCGGTATCCGGCCTTGCGGATCCGGATGCCCAGGTCGACGTCTTCGCCTCCGACCACCGTGAGGGTGCGCTCGTCGAACCCGCCGATCTCGCGGAACACCGCGGCACGCACCGAGAGGTTCGCCGTCAGGTTCCAGCCCAGTTCGCGGTACCGGCGTGGGAGGTTGTTGCGGAAGTCGTAGCGCTTGGCGCGGTCGAGCACCCACAGGGCGAATGTGTCCACCTCGCCGAGCAGATCGTGCGGGCCGCCGACACCGCCGACGTCAGGCTGGTCGGCGTAGCCATGCAGGTGCTCGATGAACAGCTGCGGATCGGCCACGCAGTCGGAGTCGACGAACAACACCACTGGGTGCCGTGCCCGCCGGGCGCCGGCATTGCGCTTGGCGCCGACCCGGTCAGGGCCACGCACGTATCGCGCCCCATGTGCCCGGCAGGTCTCGGCGATCGCGCGGCCCTGCGCACCGGGCGTGGAGTCCACGACGATGTGCTCCCACGGTATCGCCGCCTTCTCGCCCGCTACCTGGGTCGACTCCAGAAGTGCCCGCACCCGCGCCGGGTTCCCCAGCGTGGGTGTCACGACGCTGATCCCGTCCGGCTCCCGGCCGTCGTCGTGGCCGGGGGATGGTTCATGTGGCGACGGCCGCCGCCCACGCGGCATGGTGCTTTTGTCGCGGACCATGTGTGACACTCCCCCGTGGGGGGATGCGACAACCGCACCCCCGTCCGTTGGAAGTCTGCCACCCGTCGCTGAGGGCAGTCAATGAATCTTCACTCGCGAGGATGTTGATCAGCATGTGGCGTTTGCCGGCGCTCGGCGTTCTGTTTGATCTCGACGGAGTCCTCGTGGACAGCACAGAGTGCGTGCGTCGGGCGTGGTACGAGTGGGCCGCACGGCACGGCGTCGACGGGAGGGCGACATACCCCCTTGGCCTCGGACGCACGACACTCGATCACCTGCGGCTGGCCGCGCCCGAGCTTGCCACGACCGCGCACGCCGGCGCCGTGGCCGCACTCGAGGACGCCTACGTCGAGGCGGTGACCGCACAGCCCGGCGCGGTCACCGCGCTAGCCGCGCTAGCCGCCGCCGGGCTACCGTGGGGAGTCGTCACCTCCTGCCCGCGGCCGGCGGCCCTCGACCGGCTCGACGCGGCCGGCCTCAAGGCTCCGGCCGTGCTGGTGAGCGCCGACGACGTCGCGCGCCCGAAGCCGGCGCCGGACGGGTATCGGGCGGGCTGCGCGCGGCTCGGTGTGCCGCCCAGCCGGGTGGTGGTTTTCGAGGACGCGCCGGCCGGGATCGAGGCGGCCCGAACCGCCGGCGCCGCCGCCGTGGCCGTCGGTGTGCCAGCCGACGGCTTGCCCTGGATCGCCGACCTTTCCGCGGTGACATTCGTCCCGGACGCGGCGTCCGGAGGCGTGGATGTCGTTTCTGGTCACCGCTGATCCGGCGCGAGGGTGTCGCTTCTGGCGGTCGCGGGCTACAGTCAACCGGCATGTCGCTGAAGGTCGGAAGTGTCGTGTTGCGTCGCCAGTTCGAGCACGACGAATTGAGCCGGGTGTGGGTGGGGCGGGTCGCCGCCGACGACGAACGTGGCCTGCTGATCTGGATCGCCGATGGCAGCCCCGCGCGAGACGTCATCGCCGCTGATGGGCGCCTGTTCCACGAGGTGCCGTTCGAAGACTGGGGAAGGATCCCCAAGAAGCTGGCCGAGATGCGGTGGGCGGGTGACGCCCTGATGCTCCATCCGCCGGGTGAGCGTTACTCGCTGTGGTGGTTCTTTGGAGAAGATTGCGACTTCCGGGGTTGGTATGTGAACCTGGAGTATCCGGCGGTCAGGTGGGTCGACGGCGACCTCGCCGGGATCGACACTGTGGATCATGATATCGACATCGTGGTGCGCCCCGACCGCTCGTGGGAGTACAAGGACGAGGAGCAGTTCGCCCGCCACATGCGCTATAGCCACTACTGGGTGGATGATGAGACGGCGGTCCGCGCGGCCGGCGCGCGAGCCATCGAGTTGGTCGAGTCCGGAGCGTTCCCGTTCGACGGCTCGTGGTGTAAGTTCCGCCCCGATCCACTGTGGACTGTGCCGGTCGATCTCCCTGCTGGATGGGACCGCGAGCGTGCCCAGTGAAGGGTTGACACCGCCGTAATGGGATGTTTCTATCTCCCCGTAACGGGGGAATCCAGCGCGTGTTCCCTCCCCGTGGAGAAAGACCATTCGGGGGTGTGTGAATGCTGGTCATGTCAGTGCGTCCAGGTGAGCCCAGGTCAGCGACTGTCGAAATTCGACATGATCCACAGCCGTTAAAAGACCATCTCTTGGTCGAAGGGCTGTACGTCGGAATCTGTGGCACCGATCGAGAAGTCGTGGAGGGCCGCCGCGGACGTTCGCCGCGGGGCGCGGACCGGATCGTCGTGGGTCATGAATCGCTCGGGAGGGTGCTCCAGACTCCCGGAAACGGCACATTCCGTGCCGGCGACCTGGTGGTCGGAGTCGTGCGGCGGCCAGACCCTCAGCCATGCGTGAGCTGTGCCGCCGGGAGGTGGGATTCGTGCCGTAACGGTGACTACACATCGTGTGGCATCACCGGTGCGGACGGGTACGGTGCACAGCGGTGGTGCGTCCCGCTGGAGTACGCCGTGCCCGTCACCGCCCGGCTGGGCGTGTCAGGTGTCCTCGTCGAGCCGACCAGCGTGCTGGTCAAGGCGTGGGAGCGGATCGTCCGGATCGCGGAAACTGGCGTACCGGCTGGCCGGCCGACCGCGCTCATCTCCGGCGCCGGAGCGCTCGGCCTGCTGGCGGCGCTGCTCGCGGTGCGGCGCGGCTACCAGACGTACGTTCTGGCCCGACGGTGGACCGAGCGTCGCGAGGCGCTCGTCGGCGAGCTGGGCGCGGTTCCGGTCGAGCCGGCGCGCGCTGGCGGCCTCCCGGCGCCCGACGTGGTGCTGGACACGACCGGTGCGCCCGCCGTGGTTGCCGAGTTGGTGCGCCTCGTCGCCCGAAACGGCGTGGTGTGCCTCGCCGGTTTCGCGGCCGGAGCGGCTGATCCCGCGCCACTAGCGGCACTGATCGACCGGCTGGTGAGCGGCAACCTGGTCCTGATGGGCACGGTGAACGCCGCCCGCCATCACTACGAGCAAGCGGCGTCGGCGCTGGCCGGCGCGGACCCCGACTGGTTGGCGAGGCTCATCACCCGACGGGTGCCGCTGCCCACCTGGCCGGACGCCTTACGGCGAGGCCCGGACGACGTCAAAGTGGTCGTCGACCTCACCACGGCCGCCTGATGGCGCGGGTCATCCGGGTGGTGACGCCCGCCTCTTCATCTCCTGTCGTCCTGGGCCGACTCGCCGCGCACAATGAAGCGGAGTGGCGACTGGCTGTCGTACCGGGCCTGCTCGACCCGGACAACCGGGCGCTGCTCGGTCACCTCGCCGGGGTACGGCGGGTTCTGGTCGTCGCCGGCGCGCCGGAGCGTGAGCGCCTGGTGCGCTACCTCGACCGCCAGCAGGCCGGTGGACTACTCGACGGCTACTGCCTCGCGCCCGAGGCGAAGCTGGTCGCCGCTTCGCCGCTCAGCGCGATCGCCGGGCTGGCGGACGCGGCGGTCACGAGCGGGCTGGGCCGCCGCGACGCGATCCTCGTGTACGGGCACGACAGCGAGGTCCTCACCGCTGTGGCCACCGCGGCGCTGCTGCGCCGGCAGACCATGGCGGTTCAGGTGGTGTCCGACCTGCCGGCGCTGCTCGCGGCGGTGCGCACGGCCGCGAGCGTGCCGTTGCCGGGACCCTTCGCCGTGCGGCGCCAGCAGGTCACGGTGGTCGTCGACGAGGATGTGCTGCTGGCCGCGGCGTGCACACCCGAAGAGGAGGCGGCGCTCGAGGAACTGGCCACAATGGACTCCGGGGTGGCGGAGGCGCTCCTCGGCTCGCCGCTTGAAGGCGAGGCCCTGACGGCCGTGCGGCGTGCGGCGCTGGCCGCCATGTTCCGGTGGTTCGGTCGCGCCTGGACGACCCGATCCGCCCGGTACGCCGGCGCGCCAACTGGACGCGCTGTGTCGTATCAGGTGGAGGCGGTCCACGACGTGTTCCGCACGACCAGCCGCCCGGACGGGCGGGGCCAGCGCGACACGGCGGACACCGAGCCCGGCGCGGGACGGCTCGCCGAATGGCTGCCGCGCGGCGGTCGCGTCCTTGCCGTGGTGGACGCGTACGCGCCGCGGATCGTCGACGACGTGCGCCGCTACCTGTCCTCCTGCCAGGAGCGGAGCCTGATCGCTGGATTCGAGATCTTCTGCGTCGAAAGTTCCCCGGCGGTCAAGACGTTGGGACGGCTGGATCGCCTGGTCCGCACCGCTGATCGGATGGATTTCGGCCCCACGGACGTGCTGCTCGGTGTCGGCGGCGGCACCGTGCTGGACCTCGTCGGCACGGCGGCGTTGATGTACCGCGGCGGCACGCCGTACCTTCGCGTCCCGACCACCCTGGTTGGCATGATCGACGCGGGCATCGGCCTCAAGGTCGCGGTCAACGTCGGCACGCGAAAGAACCTGCTGGGCGGGTATCATGCGCCGCTGGCCTGCCTGTGCGACCCGGCGTTCCTCGCCACACTGCCGTCGCAGGAGGTGCGCTGCGGGCTGGCGGAGGCGATCAAGATCGCCATGGTCACCGATGGCGAGCTCTTCGGGCTCATCGAGCGGCACCACGAGAGCGTCCTCACCCGCCGGCAGAGTCCGGAGAGCCGGCGCGTGATGGAAGGGGCGATCGCCGCGATGCTCGGCGAGCTGTCCACCAATCCGTTCGAGCGGGAGCTGCGGCGGTTGCCCGACTTCGGGCACGAGTACGGCCACCTGCTTGAGGCAGAGTCGGGATACCGGCTGCGCCACGGCGAGGCGGTGTCGATCGGCATGGCGCTCGCCAGTCAGCTCGCGGTGTTGGCCGGCCGGCTCTCACCGTCGGTCCACGAGCGGATGATCCGGCTGCTCAACCGGGTCGGACTGCCAACGTTCGACCGGCTGTGCGAGCCGGAACGGCTGTGGCGATGGCTGTGCGTGGACATCAAATCGCACAAGGGAGGCGTTCCAGTGCTCGTCGCGCCCACGGGCACGGGCGCCGGCGGCTTCCTGGAACCCGACGACGGCCTCACATTCGACACGGTCCGCCGGGCGTGCGCCGAGCTTCGAGCGTGACCGGATGAGCGGTGTGGGCATCGTCGTCGACGTGGGGGGCACGACCACGCGGGTCGCGTTCCACCGCGGCGGCCACCTCGCCGGTGCGGTGACGCGTTTCCCGACCCCGTCGCCGCGCAGAGACCGGTTCCGTGGGCTTGACACCCTCCGGGAGGAGCTGTTCGACCGGGTAGCGCGCCACGTCGACCGCATGCGGGCAGAGGCCGCCGAGCCGGTCGACGATATCGGGGTCGCGTTCGGAGCGGTGATCACCACCGCGGGTGTCGTGCGCGACGCGAGCGTGTTGTGGCTCTCGCCGAGCGCCGGCTACGACGTCGTGGGCGCGCTCGGCGCGCGGCTGCCGTGGGCGCGGATCCGGGTACTGAACGATGTCGCGGCGTCGGCGTGGCACTACCGGCGACTTGGCCGCTACGCGCTCGTCACGGTCAGCACCGGGGTGGCGGTAAAGGCGTTCGACGCCGCGCTGCCAGCCGGCCAGCGGCTGCTGCTGGACCCGGATGGGCTGGGCGGCGAGAGCGGGCACACCGTCGTCGAGCCGTCGCTGCTCCAGTCGGTACCGGCCGGCCTCGGACCAGCGGCCGCGGCGGGCGACGCCGCCGCGCGCGCCGAACTCGAGGCCCGTGGCGTCCCGTGGTGCGAGTGCGGCGCGGTAGCGGACCTCTGCTCCTACACCAGCGGACCGGCCGTGATCCGTGACGCGGCCGCGCTGGCGCGGCGGGCGCCGGGACGTTTCGCTGGCGGTCTACTGGCCCAACTGTGCCAGGGCGACCCAAACCGGATAACCGCCGAGCTGCTGGCGCGGTCGGCCGCCGACGCGGACCCGTTCACCGCCGAGGTGTTGCGCCGGGGTACACGCGCGCTCGCCGCGCGCCTCATCCACATCTGCGCAGACCTGGGCCTGTGTACCGCCGTCGTGGTGGGCGGCTTCGCCCACGGCGTAGGGCCGCCATGGTTCGCCGCCCTCCGGCGCAACATCGCCGCACTGATGCCGAGCACCGGCTGGTACGCGGGCTGGACGGCAGCCGACAAGGAGCGACTGGTGCACGTGCCGGCCGATGCCGAGGACGCGTCGCTCGCCGGCATGGCCGCGTACATGGCCGAGCGGAACGCGCAGAGCGTCACCGTGGTCAAGCCCGTCGGCGAAGGGCGGCTCGTCCTGCGCCATGGCGGCCGCCCTCGGTGCGGCCGCGAGCAGTTCCTGCTGCGCCCCGCGTTCGTCGGCGTCTGCGGCACCGACCTGCAAATCCTGCGCGGCGAACGCGGCTGCGAGCCCGGCGTACCCGGGCACGAGTGCGTCGCCGAGGTGGTCGAGGTCGGGGCGGACGTGCCGGACCTGGCACCCGGCGACGTGGTCGGCATCAACCCGAACAGCCCGCGCGACGACGACGACAAGATAGGGCACAACCGGCCTGGCGTGTTCGCGGAGCTGCTCGTGCTGGACGCGGCCGTCGCGCTGCGGGGGCAGGTCGTCCAGCTGCCCCGGCCGGCCGGGGCCGAACTGGTCCTGCTGGAGCCGCTGGCTGGAGTGATACGTGCCCAGGATCTGACCGCCCAGGCGTCGCCCGGCCTGGACACGCTGGTCGTGGGAGGCGGCGTCGCCGGCCTGCTGCACATGCTCCTGGCGCGGCATCGCGGAGCCCGCACCGTCCTGCTCGCGACCCGTTCTCCGCAGACCCGGCGGCGCGCCGTCCAGCTGGGTTTGTGTCAGCCCGAGCACGTGCTTCCGCTCGACGATGGTCTCGCGCCCGCCGTCCGGAAGGCGACAGGCGGTGCCGGCGCGGACGTCGCGTTCGTCGCGGTCGGCGCGGGTGCCGGCCCGGCGGTGGCCGCCCTGGTCTGGCAGGGCCTGGCCGACGGCGCTGCCATGCACCTGTTCGGAGGCTTTCCCCCGGGCTGCCGCCTGCCCCTGGCAGCTGGGCGAGAGCTGGCCGTAGGCTCCCTTCGCGCGAGCGCCGGCAGCGAGATCGTGACCACACCGGCCGGGCGCAAGGCCCTGGTGACCGGCAGCCGTGGCGGGCGGCGAGCGGACTTCCTGGCGGCGGCCGCGCTGTGCGACCTGGAAAAACCGCACCGGTTGCGCCTCGACCAGCTCGTCAGCCACGTCGTCTCGCTGCCCGCGCTGCCCGGGGTGGCGGCGGAGCTGGCCGGCACCGGCACCGTTCGCGGCACACCGGCGCTGCGAGTGGTGGTCGACCTCCGCCTCGACGGTGAGGTCGTACGCCCCGCCACCGGCACGCTTCCGGCGATCGGCGGGTAGCGGCGGTGGCGGTGAACCGGCGTGGTACGGCGCTCTGGGACGCGGTGTGCGCAGCCGCGGCGGGCCACCGGCGGGGCACGGCCGGCGCCGCCGCCGAACTCGCCACAGTGGACGGTGTACCGCGGCTCGGGTGGGCGGCGCCGCCGCCGTGGCGAGCGGTCCGCCGCGCCCTACTGCCGTTCGGCGATCTGCTGCGGGCCGACCGCGTGGTGTTCGTCGGCACCGGCGGGTGGGCGTTCGGCCTCCGCGCTGTCGCCGAGACCGCCGATCCGGCGGGGCGACTCAGAATTGTGGACCGCCTTGACCCGGCGGCGGTCGCCGAGGCCCTCAACGACGCGCCCGCGGCCACCGTCGTCGTCGCGGTGTCCGAGTCGGGGCGTACGACGGAGACCGCGCTGCTCGCGGAGGCGCTGCGCGACCGGTTCGCGTTGGCGCCACGGTGGCTGCGCGGCGCCGACATTCCGATCGACCCGCGCCGGCCGACGGTGGCGCTGTTCGGAGCCCCGGTGAGCCGCCCGTTCCTCCTGGCCGCCGCGCTGGCGGGCGGCGATCTCAGCGCGCTGGGGGAGGCGTACCGCGGATTCCTCGGCCTCGCGTGGGCCACCGGCCGGTGGGCGGCCGCAGCCTCTCGCCGGATACCCGAGACGCCCTCGCGGGTACGCCTGGTGCTGCCGCACGGCAGCGGAGCCGGACTTGTCCTGTTCGTGCTCCAGTCCATCAGGCAGGGCCTGGGCGGGAAAGTGGCCTCGACGCGTGAAGAGCCGTGGTGGGAGGTCGGGACGGCCCCGGCCGAAGGCGCGGTCACGCTGCGCCTGCCCGCCCCGCGCGGCCGGGTGCCGACGCTGACCCGGCTCATGACCCACTGCCACGCCGCCGCCGCACTCGTGGCGTGCGTCGGGCTGCAACGCGGGATCCGCTTCGCGGACCATCCGGCAGTCCGCCACTACAAGGAACTGCTCGGGGGTGCGCTGCCGGATCCCCTGCCGGTGCCCGCTGGCGAGCTCCTGCCACACGCCGCGGCGTGGCTACGGCGCCGCCCGGAGCTGGCCCGCGCCCACCTCGTCTGCTACGACCCGGCGGCCTGGCCCCGGCTGGCCGGCGCGGTGCCCCGGCTGGCGACCCTCTCCCGCGGTGGCTGGGAGGTGCATCGCGGAAGTACCTGGAACCACCATAGCTACCAGGCCGCGTATCCCGCGGCCGACCTGGGAGTGGTCGCGATCGCACCGCCAGCGGCCCTGGACCCCTTGACACGCGCACAGGCGAACATCGCCGCGGCCACGTGCGCCTCGCTCGGTGAGCGGGCACTGCTACTACGACTGGCGCCGGCGGTCGGCGCTGGAGAGGCACGGGCATCATGAGCGTCCACCCGCGGGAGACGGCGTCCCGATGGGCCGCGCCGACCCGACAGGAGAAGATCTGCCACCTCGACGCGATCAGGGCACGCGTGGCGCCGCCGCGCGCGGCGGGCCGTCGGGTCGTGCTGAGCCAGGGGTGCTTCGACCTGGTCCACCTTGGACACGTCCGGCACTTCCGGGAGGCGCGGGCGATGGGTGACCTGCTCGTCGTCGCGGTGACCGAAGACCGGTACGTCACCAAAGGGCCGGACCGGCCGCTGTTTCCGCTGGCCCAGCGCATGGAGTTCCTGGCAGAGCTGGAGTGCGTCGACTTCGTCATACCAAGCCCTACGGCCACGGCGATACCGGTGCTGCGCGCGCTGCGGCCAGATGTCTACGTGCGCGGCGCGGAGTACGAAACGCGCGGCGCCGCGGACCCTAGGTTCCTCGCCGAGCAGGAAGTCGTCGCGCGGTACGGCGGCGCCGTCGCGTTCTCCCATGACCCGCTCGTGCTTTCGTCCACGCGACTGCAGAAAAGCCTGTCATGACCACGGTGGCGGTCACCGGAGGCGCCGGCTACATCGGCGCGATGCTGGTGCCCATGCTGCTCGCGCGCGGCCACCAGATACGCGTGCTGGACCTGTTCGTGTACGGCCGGACCGCCCTGTCGCCGCGTGATGGGCTCACCCTGCTCGACGGCGACGTGCGGGACCCGGAAGCGGTCGCCCGGTGCGTCGCCGGCACGGAGGCGGTCGTACACCTCGCCGCGATCGCCAACGACCCGAGCTGCGACCTCGCACCCGACCTGGCGGAGTCCACGAACGTGGCGGGTTCCCGGACAGTGGTGGACGCCGCCCGGGCCGCGGGCGCTCGCCGGATCGTGTTCGTCTCCTCGGCCAGCGTGTACGGCATCGCCGGCGGTGAACCGGTCGACGAGACGACGCCCACCGACCCGATCACCCAATACGGCGTCACGAAGTGCCGCGCGGAAGAGCACCTGCGCGCTGTGGCTGACGAGCGGTTCCGCGCGGTCTCGGTGCGTCCAGCGGCGTTGTGCGGCTACTCACCCCGACTGCGCCTGGACCTGACCGTCAACCTGTTCACCGCCCAGGCCCTCGCCGCCGGCCGGGTGACCGTGTTCGGCGGCGAGCAGCGGCGGCCGGTCCTGCACGTCACCGACGCCGCCCGGCTGTGCGCCGAGTTGGTGGACCGGCCATGGCCGTGGTCGGGCTTCGAGGCCTTCAACGCCGTCCGCGACAACCTCACCGTCTCGGAGATCGCGGACCGCGTCACCCAACTGGTCAACAAGCGGTACGGCGATGGCCGCGCCGTCAGGGAGTTCGCCGCGACGCCGCCCGCCGACCGGCGCTCGTACACCATCGACGCCAGGAAGGTGAGCCGCATGTTCGGCTTCGCGCCCCGGCTGTCCCTGGAACACGGGGTGCACGACCTGTGCGACGCCTTCGACCGCGGTCTGGTGCCCGATCCGCTCGTCGACGACCGCTACTACAACGTGCGTCGGCTCAAGCGGCTGAGCGATCCGCCGCCCGACGCCGCCCAAGGCACCACCGACTAGGAGGCCAATGTGCGCGTACCCTTCGTCGACCTTGCCGTACGTGACCAGACCCTGCATGCCGAGTTGTTGTCCGCCATCGGCGCTGTACTGGACCGGGGAGACTACATCCTCGGTGCCGAGGTGACGGCGTTCGAGCAGGAGTTCGCCGCCTACTGTGGAGCCCGTTTCGCGGTCGGTGTGTCCTCCGGTACGTCCGCGTTGGTGCTCGCACTGCGCGCGCTGGGTGTCGGACCAGGCGCCGAAGTGATCACTGTGGCCAATTCGTTCCTGTCCACCGTGTCGTCCATATTGTTGGTGGGGGCGCGGCCGGTCCTGGTGGACGTCGCCGACGACGAGAACATCGATGTCGACGCCGTACGGCAGGCGATTTCGCCGCGGACCAAGGCGATCTTCCCCGTACACCTGCGCGGGCGACCGGCGCGCATGGCGGAGCTGATCGATCTCGCACGCGAGCATGACCTTCATGTGGTGGCCGACTGCTCACAGGCGCAGGGCGCCCGGATCGACGCGGAGCGCGCCACCATCCTCGGTGACCTGGGGTGTTTCTCGCTGCACCCACTGAAGAACCTGCCGGCGCCCGGTGACGCGGGCGTCATCGTCACCAACCACGCCGATCTGGCCGAGCGGCTGCGGACACTGCGCAACCACGGGCTGGCCGATCGCGGGTTCGCGGTTGCCCTCGGCGACAACGCCCGCCTCGACACGGTGCACGCGGCCACCCTCCGCGTGCGGCTGCGCCGGTTGGACCGGGACAACGCCCGCCGGCGCTCGATCGCGGACGCCTACAACGAGGCTTTCACGGAACTGCCCGTGGTCCTTCCGGCCCGCACCGACGGCGTGGAGAGCGTCTATCACCACTACGTCATGCAGGTTTCGGACCGGACGCCCTTCCTCGAATCGATGAGCGCCGCCGGTGTGGACGTGCGGATTCACTACCCGGTGCCGGCACACCAGCAGCCCGCCTTCACCGGTGCCGTGACGCTGGCCGGTGAGCTGCGCCGCACTGAGGAGCAGGCCGGCCGGATCGTCTCGCTGCCGTGCAGCCCGGCGCTGTCGGACGAGCAGGTCCGCATCGTGATCGACGCCGTACGTGAGCACTATCGGGCCGCCGCCGCGGCCTGGTCACTGGCGGCCGATGGTGTATCCGAGCGCACGTAGGCGGCGGGCCCAGCCGGCGGCGGTGTGCCGGGGCACCTCGAAATGCTCGGCGACGCCGGTGATCGTGCCGGCCTCGCGGTACACATCCATGACCTGCTCGGGGGCCGGCATCCGGCGGTACGCCCGCACGCCGGAGCCCGCCGTCGCGGCGCGGGTACGCGTCGCACCGCTGGCGGTGCTCTTCACGGTGCGGGAAGTGCGCGCGGCGGCCCTTCCACTCGACGGCTGTCGCACTCGCGAACGCGACGATGGCGCCGTTGACTCCGGCACCCGCGGTGGCGCTGAGGGCGCTGGCGCCGCGCCGTCCGGTTCGGCGCCCGCCGCGCGGCGCTGCTGCTGGGACTGTCCACGGTTGACAGCGCGGGGCTCGGCCGCCGTGAGGGCCCGGACGAGCAGGTTGAGATCCATGGCGGGCAGGTCCGTGGGAGCGAGACCACCGCCGCTCGGCGCGGAGATGGTCACTTCGGTGATGCGTGCCTGGCCGCTGGAGGTGTCGATGCGGATCGTCGTGTGTGACACGCCCGGACCGGCCGCGCCGTCGTTGTCCGCCGTGATCGTGATGACGTATCTATTCATCGGTCCTCCTGGCCCTGAGGCCCTGTATCGCCGGCTCGTCGCTCCACGCAACGAGCACCAATCACCATCCGCATGTTGAGCAGTGTGAGATTACGCGACCGAAACCGCAAGTACCTACGGGCGGTGACCCCCGTGTAGCCAGGAAAGGCATGAACATTCTTGGCTCGCGGTCAAGTCGCCGTGTGATGCCGAGGGCACCGCCCGTCTCTATGCGTCATCCCGTCCCCGACGAGATGGTGGACGCGCCGAAACGGTCGAGCAGCGCGTCGCGGATCGTCGGCCGCGTTCCGAAGACAAGGAGGAAAGCGGCTTCCCGGATCGACCGTGACGCCGG
This sequence comes from Micromonospora sp. CPCC 206061, assembly GCF_036906915.1. NCBI lineage: Bacteria > Bacillati > Actinomycetota > Actinomycetes > Micromonosporales > Micromonosporaceae > Micromonospora > Micromonospora sp. CPCC 206061. The sequence goes on along the minus strand of NZ_JBAKHX010000001.1, from coordinate 422,972 downwards.
GTCGTCGGCGAGCACCGACCGGCTGCCCCGGCGCACGCTCAACATCGCAGACGCCCGCAGCGCAAGCTCCGACGCGGCCGCTCGGGCGACCGCCGTCGTGGCGGCGTCGGCGGCGAGAAGCGCCGCGCGCGCGGCTGGCAGCTCCTCGTCCAGCGGGCCTGGCCCCAGCAGCCGGCAACAGCGGCGAACCACACCTAGCGCGAGAAAGCCGTTGAGCGCCGAGCCCGCGGCATCGTCACCTACCCACGCCTCATGTGGCTGCGTAGCGACCAATCGGTCCTCGGGAACGAAATGGCCCGTGAATCGCAGCGTCACGGTGCTGCTGGCATGCGCCGCGGTCAGCTGTTGGCGCACGACGGAGAGGGTGTCGGCGGGCGCCGCGTCCATCAGGAAGAAATGGACAAGGTCGGCGTCATCACGAGCGCCCAGGTACAGGACGTCGATCATTCCCCAGCCGGTGACCCACGGCGCCTGCCCGTCAAGCAGATAGCCGCCCGTTACAGGCCGCACCTTGAGCAAGGCCGCACCCGGCCGCAGCCCAGTGAGTGCGATCCCGCCCCGCCGTTCACCACGCGCCAGCGGTCGCAACCAGCGCTCTTGCACCCCCGGCCGGTCGCTGAAGGCGGCGGCGAGCACGGCGCCGTGATGCTGCATCCACACGAACGTCGTGGCCAGGCAGCCGCTGGCGAGCGCCTCGAGTTGGTATGCCGCCGTCGTCATGTCCGGACCTAGCCCGCCCTCCTCAGGCGGCGCCGCGACACCGTAGAAACCCTCGCTGGCCAGGAGGTCGAGGTGCTCCTCCGGGATCCGATCGGCCCGGTCGACCTGGGCGGCCGACGGAAACAGCACATCCTCGACGATCTCGTCGGTCCGGGCTAGAAACCACGCCGCGTCAGGCATCTATCCCGCCATCGCGGATCGGGGCTGGTGCTGGGCTGGTGGCTGTCTGATAAGCATGAGCCTTCATTGATCACCGTCCTCAGTAACCCGGCCATACTACAGGCACGGTCTGCGACGCTCGGTCCGCATCAGGCAACGTCTTTGCTGTGGATGGCGTCTTTCCGGCGCGGGCGTCGGTGTTGTGGCTTCGCGTGCCGCGTCCGCACGATCTACCGGACGCACCACGGAAACATCGCCGGAGAACGAGCCGTCCAATGTGGTCAGCTCGACGCTATCATCCTGGGCGTGGACGACCCGCTGCGGGCCATTTTCGCTGTCGGTTCCGCGATGACCCTGCCGGCGATCGGGGCGCTGGCGCTCGGTTGCGTGCTGCTTCTGGTCGCCCTGCACCGCCACACACTGGCAAAGGCTGCCAGCCACAGTGGACCGGACACAAGACGATGCTGGGGCGGACGATGAGGGCCTGCGGTGTCTCCGAACGTACAGTCGATCAGCTCCGCGCGGCCGCGCGCGCCGCAGCGGCCGACACCCGGTCCCTACCCCGCGTCTTGATCTACGCTGGCGCGGCGCTGCTCGCCGTCAGCCTGCTGCTGCGGCTGCCGCACTGGCTCGCCGGCGTGGCCTGATCACGCAGAGTGTGGCGCCCGTCAGCCTTCGGGATCGGAGCGCTGCTCACGGACATGGGGGAGTGACGAAAGTGGCGGCTGGAGGCTGACGATCGGCAGTAGTGGCGGCTTTGCTGGCTGCCTAGCGTTTTCGACATGATCCGACCTCTCCGGCTGGCTGTAGGTGTACTGGCGAGCGTGCTGGCTGCCGTCGCCGTAACGGTTCCCGCCTCTGATTCCGCCGTCGCCGCCACCAGACCGGTCGCGTTGCCAGCGCCTTCTGGCCCGTTCCCGGTGGGGATGAGCCGGCTGCACATGATCGATGCCTCCCGGACCGATCCGTGGGTGCCGCCGGCCGGTCATCGCGAGTTGATGGTGTCCGTGTGGTACCCGGCGTCACTACCCATCGGCCGGCCGGCGGCGTACCTGACCGAGCGTGAGGCCGCCGCCCTGGCGGCGGCTCGGCGGTTGCCGCTGGATCCGGCCGACGTGGCCGCGATCCGGACCAGCGCGGGGCTGGACAGCCCGCCGCGGCCCGCGCCGCGCCGCCACCCGCTGGTGGTGCTGTCGCCGGGGTTCTCGCTGCCGGCGGCCACCCTGACCGGTCTGGCCGAGGAGTTGGCCAGCCGCGGCTACGTAGTGGCGGGCATCGACCACACCTACGAGTCCAGCGGCGTCGAGCTGCCCGGCGGCCGGCTCGCCACCTGCGTCGCGTGCGAGAAGGCGAAGCCCGTCCAGGTGCCGCCGGTGCGCGCCGCGGACACCTCGTTCGTCATCGATCAACTGACCCGTACACGGTCGCGAACGTGGCGGGGCAGCTGGATGATCGACCCGCACCGGATCGGGATGGCCGGGCACTCGATCGGCGGCAACTCCGCGGCCGAGACAATGCGCACCGACCCGCGCGTCGACGCCGGCGTGAACATGGACGGCTCGTTCTACACCGACCTGCCGCCAGGTGGGCTGGACCGGCCGTTCCTGATGCTCGGCGAACCCGGGCTACACACGCCCGGCGACGCGCACGACACCTCCTGGGACACCGCATGGCAGCTTCTGACCGGGTGGCGCCGGTGGTTCACCGTCACCGGCACCGCGCACATGTCGTTCTCTGACTTCGCCCCGCTAGGCAAGCGGTTTGGGCTGCCGTCTGCCCCACTGGACGGTGACCGCATTGACCAGATCACGCGGGCGTACGTCGCCGCGTTCTTCGACACGCACCTGCGCGGCATCCCACGACCGATCCTGGACGGTGCCGATCCTCGCTACCCGGAAGTCATCCGGCACACGCCATGATCATGAAGGGAGTGGGACATGATGGGGGAATGATTGGGACGTTGCGGAACGTCGTGCTCGACACGAGCGACATCGTCGGCCTCTCCACGTTCTACCGTGAGTTGGCCGGCTGGGCCGAGTACCGCGCCGACGACGAGTGGGTCGCCCTCACCACCGATGACGGCTGGCGGATCTGCATGCAGCACGCGCCGGAAGACGCACCCCCACAGTGGCCTGACCCGGACCACCCGCAGCAGGCGCACCTCGACCTGCGGGTACCCGAGCTGGAGCCGTCGACCGAGCGCGCCATCGCGCTCGGCGCGACACTGCTGCGCCGGACCGAGACCTGGCACACGCTGGCCGACCCGGCCGGACACCCGTTCGACCTGTGCCTCAAGGCCGACAACCCGGGTACCACTCTGATGGGTGTGATGCTCGACTGCCCGGACGCGAAGGAGCTGAGCGCGTTCTACAGCGAGTTGCTCAGCAAGCCGGTCACCTACGAGGGCGACGGCATGGCCATGATCGGCGAGGACGGCGCGCAGCCGGTGCTGTTTCAGCAGGTCGAGCGGTATGTGCCGCCGCGCTGGCGGGATCCGGAGCACCCGCAGCAGTTCCACATCGACGTCACCGTCGACGACGTCGACGCGGCCGAGCGGGCCACGCTGGCGATCGGCGCCACCCGCCTGCCCGGCGACGGCGAGAACTGGCGCGTCTACGCCGACCCCGCAGGCAAACCCTTCTGCCTCTGCTGGGACTAAAGAGCCCGGTAAATAGCCCGCTCCGGGTAGGTCATGCTCACGCCGGCGACGAGATCACCCTCGCAAGGTCGCGCGGTCCGGCGTCGGGCGGGCCGAGGATCGCGACGGCCTCCCCGCGCGCCGTTCCGCCGTCCCGACGTACGTGCGGCCCTGACCAGCCAGAACCTGGTCAGGGCCGCACGTGCCGGCGGGCGTTACCCCGCGTACAGTTCCACTTCGTTGATCCGAACGAAGCCGGGCTGATGGTCGGGTCCGTGGATGCCGATGACGCGCACGAGCCGGGTCGTCTGCGCGTTGCCGAAGCGGAGCTCAACCGATGTGTTGGTATTGCCCCGCGCGCCACCGACCGTCAGGAACGTGGCGCCGTTCCAGACCTGCACGTCGAAGTCCCGGATCGGATAGCCCTGGCTCGTGTACAGGACCATGCGGCGGAAGGTCTTGTTGACCCCGAGGTCGACCTGTAGCCATTGCGGGTTGGTCGGCGGGTACACGCCGGCGGAGTTGGCCCAACTGTGCGAGCCACCGAGGGCGGTGTTGGAGTCGCAGTCGGTTGCCCGCCCAGGCGCGTAGCCTTCGCGCGCGTAGGTGCTGGACGCGGCCGCGAGCGCCCCGCAGGCCAGGTTGTCGATCCCGGTGCCGCCGTCGCCGCCCACGCTGCACGTCTGGAACTGCACCTTTCCGGTGTTGTACTCCTTGTAGGTCGAATCGGTGTGCAGGACGTGCATCATCCCGCCGTCGGAGTCGCGCTCCTGGTAAGAGACGGTGGTCTTGAGCGTGGGGCCGCCATTCGGCACCGTATAGCTGATCTCGTGGGACTTCGTCTCACCACCGTTCACCTCGTACCACTGGTATCCCAGCGCGTCGCCCCACACGGCCTCGTCCCAGGTGGTCAGGAACCGGTCGACGATCTGCCACGTGGTCAGGTGCTTGCGCTTCACCTTCGGGAAGAAGACGTTGGCGACCTGGCCCGACCTGCTGATCACGACCAGTCTCATCTCCCGCTTGCCGCCCAGGAACGTGTCGAAGGTGTCCCTGGCGGTCGCCTTCCAGACGTGCATGTACTCCTCACCCCGGTTGTTGCGGATGCCGGTGGGGTTGCAGGCGAGTGCGCCCATGACCTTCGGGGCGGCCATCGGGGCCGGCTTGCCGGGCGCGGCGGGCTTGGCGGCGGGCTCGGCGGGCTTAGGAGCCGGCTTGGTGGCGGGCTCGGCCCGGGTGCCGCTCCCGTAGTCGGCCCGCTCGTGGACGGACAGCACCCACACCTCGTGGGCCTCCACATACGCCTCGTCGATGACGTTCAACGGCGCGACGGAAAGGTAGGTGTCGAACCAGTAGGTCTGCGCCGCCTGCGCCGACCGGTCGGCTGGCCGGATGGCCATCTCGATTCGGTCCGTGGCGAGCACCCCGTCGTCCTGGTTAGGGATGTAGATCTGCGGCTCGTACCGGAAGCCGTCGACCACGAAGTTGGCCACCTGATACTTGAGCTCCAGCCACAACGGCTGGTTCGGGTCGACGAGGTGGCTCGCCTCGGCCTCCGCGATGACGCTCGACAGCAGGGCCTCGGTGTCGCCGTCGACCTGCCGTGCGGCCATATTGCGCACCAACCAGCGCAGGTTGGCGTCGGCACCGACCCACAAGGCGGGCCGCAGCAGCTGATCGAGTCGGCTTTCGATCGCGAGCTCCAGCGCCGGCACCGGCGCGGGCGCCGCTGCCGGCACTCCCGGCGCGGCCGCGACCGGGCCGCTGACCGCGACGGCCAGCAGGGGCGCGCCGACGATCGCGGCCATGGCTATCCGCCAGATGGCTCGCGGTCGGCGACCGCGACGGTGAGGGGGTGGGGAACCGGGGAGAAGACTCACAGACGGTCCTTTCAGGATCGTGAGGCGCTTCCGCCACGGGCGCGGACGGCTCCGGCCGACGCCGTAGTGGGGAGGGATGCCCGCCGGACGTCACGGCCCGGCGGCCGTCAGCAGAATGTCCGACCGCCCGCGCGGCAGCATCGGGAGACACCCGCAACGCCCACCCGCGAACCGAGGGTGTATGGCAGCCTCAGACGGCCTCGCCCGGCTCGGCGCCGAACACCCGGCGTGCCAGCGCGACCCTGGATCGCACTCCGAGCTTCTCGAAGGACCGGGAGATGTGCGCCTCGACCGTCTTCTGGCTCAGGTAGAGCCGCGCGGCGATCTCCCGGTTGGTCATACCGGCCACGGCGAGCTCGACCACCTCGCGCTCCCGGCCGGTGAGCAGGTCGATGCCGCCGTCGGCCGAAGGCTGCCGCCGGGCCGGGCCGGGGCGTCGCGGCCCCATCGCGGCGAGCCGCCGTTCGGTGCGGGCGAGGCAGGCGTTGAGCCAGTCGGCATCGCACGCCGCGAACAGGTTCTTGGCCTGGCCGAGCTCGCTGCGGGCGCGCTCCGACCGGCCGGCCTGGGCATACAGTTCGGCCGCCAGGTGGCGCGCTCTGCCCTCCTCGGCCGGCGCACCGGCGTCCGCGTAACCGACCGCGGCGGCCGTGGCCTCGCCGGCCGCCTCGTCCACCAGCCCGGCGCGGGCCAGCACCCGTGCGCGGGCGTCGCGTGCGGCGGCGACATGATGGGACAGGCCGATCCCGCGGGCCTGGTCCAGTGCTCGATCCGCCAGCTCGCGCGCCGGCTCGAGGCGGTCCAGATCCGCATTGGCCACGGCGCACAACGCCGACCGGTAGGCGGCGGCCTCGGCGCGCCAGGGATCGCGCTCCGGGTCCGGCTCGGACAGTTCGGCCAGGCACCGCGCGGGGTCCTCGGCGGCAAGGTAGACAGTCGCGAGGTCGAGCTTGACGATCCCGGACCACCAGCCCGAGCGGGGCTGGCGACCACCAGAGATTTCGCGCGCGAGTTTCACGGCGGCGTGGGGACCGTCACGCCAGAGCACCGGCTTGAGCGTAACGGCTGTCGCCATGGCTGCCGTCTCGACGCCGTGGATCAGCCGGGACAGCTCACGCGCCTCGGCTGCCATGCTGAACGCCGTAGCGGGTTGCCCACACCGGATGTCAAGGGCCGCCGCCGTGATCAGCAGGTAGGGGAGGCTGTGACTGCGTCCGTGCCGGTACGCCAGCGCCATGCCGCGGTCGAGGTGGCGGCGGGCCGCGTCGTTGCGTTGCAGGTGCCACTCCACCCACGCCAGCGGCGCGACGAGCTCGATGTACGGCAACACGACGGCGTCACCGCACCCGTCGACCAACCAGGCGCTGCGCTCCACACAACGCTCGGCGTCGGCTATGCGCCCGAGTTGGAGGTGCCCCAACGCGAGCAGGGCGCACGCGGCGGCTTCCAGCGCCAGGTCGCCGGTCGCGGCAGTGACCAGCAGGGCTCGGTGGCCGTAGCGCTGCGCGCTCACCGGGTCGTTGCGGGCCAGCTCGACGGCGACCAGCTCGACCAGCGCGTGGGCCGCGGCCCGGCCGTCGTCGCGACAGCGGGCCAGCTCGCCGGCGAGCAGAGCCTTGGCCTCGTCGAACTGGCCGAGCAGCCGGCACACCACCGACGCGAACGTGACCGCCTCCACCCGACGGCGGCCGTCGATTCGTATCACTTCCTGCAGCAGCGACCGGCTTTCGGCGAGCTGGCCGGTCATTCCCACGGCGCGGGCGAGCGCCAGCTGGAGGTCGACGCGCCGGCCGGCCAGTTCGGGTGCTTCCGGCATGATCCGCAGGGCGGCGCGGAGCAGGCGCGCGGCGGTCGTCGGGGCGGTGTGCAGACAAGCGGTTCCCGCCTCGGCGAGGGTGCTCGCCGCCCGGCCGTCGCCGGGGTGGGCGGAGCGTTCGGTGTGGTGCGCCACGACCTGCAGCGGCCCGTGCCGCATCCGCAGGAACTCCGCGGCCCGTGCGTGGGCCTGGCTACGCCAGCCGCCACCGGCCTTCCAGTACGCCGCCGTACGGACCAGCGGGTGCTGGAAGCGCAGCCCGGAGTCGACGGCCGTCGTCAGGACGCCGAGCCGATCAAGGTCGTCTACCGCGGAGGCCACCTGCGGCTCTGAACGCTCGGCGATCCAGGCGACCAGATCGAGGGCGGCGGGGTCGCCGGCGACAGCGGCCGACCGCGCGACGTGCTGCAGTTCCTGGTCCAGTCTGTCCAGCTCGGCGCAGAAGACGTCGAGCAACGCGCGTTCGGGCGCGGCCTGGCCATCGCCGGTGCCGGCCAGTTGCGCCAGGGTCTCGTCGCCGGCGCCCGCCAGCGCACGCAGGTACAGCGGGTTGCCGCCGCTGCCGAGGTAGAGCAGGCGCCGCCGCCGCTCCGGCTCGCCCGGCAGCAGCACGTCAACGTCGGCCGTGGTCAGCGGCCCGAGGCCGATGACGGTCGCGGCCGGCCCCAGGTGAAACGCGGCGTCGGCCACGCCGGCCGGCGCCGGCGTCGGCCGGTACGCCATGGCGATCAACAGACCACCGGCGGGCGGGCGGCGCAGCAGATATCCGGTCAGCTCCACCGCCGATTGGTCGGCCCAGTGAAGGTCGTCGAGTACGAGCACCGTGGGTCGCGCCGCGGCCAGTCCTTTGAGGAGGCGGCGAACCTGCTGGAAGAGCCGGTACCGGTCCACGTCCTGGATTGGGCCGCTGGCCTCGCCATCCAGCGCCAGGAGCGTCGCGGGGTCGATCCCGGTCACATCGGCCACGCCCGCGAACGCGTCCTGGTAGACGGCGAAAGGCACATGTCGCTCGAACTCGGTGGCGCTTCCCCAGCACACGAGTGCGTCGAGTGCCGATGCGCGGTGAGCCAGCTCCGAAAGCAGTCTCGTCTTGCCGATCCCGGCCTGGCCGTGGACCACCAGTGCCCGGAACTCGCCGCGACCCATCGCGGACAGCACTGCGTCGACGCTGCTGAGCTCCTGCTCACGGCCCACCACGCCATCCGTCAGCAAAGCAGCCACCACAGTCCTCAGGTGCACGCCGTCCCGGAGTCCTCGCCGCCCACTCTATCGAAGAACCGGAATTCGTTCCTTTCGGTCCAACCGGCGCCATCGGTCCGCTCAGGGCTTTCGCCCCACACCGCCGAACGCGTCGACCTCGTCCAGGACATTGACCCGCGGATGGCCGACAGTGTCCCGTCCGGGGTGGCGCCGCGCAAGCGCCGCCGTCAGCGGCTTGCGTCGGCCAGCAGGTCGAAGCGCAGCGCCAGGCGACGCTGTGCCAGGGTGTGGCTGCGACAGTGACCAGGTCACTCCTCGACACCTACCACCTTTGGGGTAGCGGGTGGCCGTGTCCGCGTCTGGCGGGCTCGTAGCGCGATCGCCAGGTGGAAGCGCTGTTCGGGATCGCGGATCTGGTCACGGAACAACGGCGTGAGCTGGCGGAGGCGCTGTCGCACGGTCTGCGGGTGGAGGTGGAGGTAGGTGGCCACCTCGTTGGCGTTCATGTTGAGTTTGAGCCAGGCCTGCAGGGTGTCGGCGAGCCGTTCGCGCTTGTCTTCCGGCAGATTGGCGAGCGGCGCCAGCCGTCGCTCGACGAGCGCGGCGGTCAGCGCCTGGTCCTGGAGGATGACCAGATCGGTCAGGTGGTCGGCGCACCACACGACATCCTGGCGCGGGAGGCGTCCCTTCACGGTCAGGTCGAGCGCGAGGCGCGCCCAGCGCAGCGATCTGTCAGCGTCCACAGGGGACACCGGTAGCCCGACCGCCGCCTGGTGGCCGGCCAGACCGTTCACGAGCGTCCGTGCTTGGGCCGGGCTCTGCGGTTCGGGCGCGATGAGGCACGGCCTGATGTGGTGGAATCCACTTAGGATCTGCGGCGGCAGGACCGGTGGCCGAAGGACTGGTCCGGGCGTGGCGATTGCCACCGCCGCCAGCCGGCGCGGCAGCCGCCAGTGGGCCGCGGCAGCCGCCGCGGCGACCGCGCGTGCCGACGGCGGCGGGTCGGCGACGAGCAGGTCGAGCAGGTGGCGCCGGCGCCGGTCGAGTTCGCCGGCTTCGGCCTCCCGCGCCGCCGCGTAGCCTTCGGCGGACGCGGCGGAGATGTCGTCGATGTTGTCGAAGATCATTTCGCCGAGCCACGCCAGGGCATCCGACGGGAGCGCGTGGCGTTCGGCGAACAGGTGCAGCCGGCGGTTGGCCACCCGCGCGCAGATACGCACCGCCGCGTGCAGGCTGTCGAGGCTGCGACCGGCGCGCATTTCGGCCGCGCCGACCTGGCGGTAGACCTCGCGCCAGTCGACCGCACGACCGCCGGACTCGCGGGAAGTCGTCGACCCGTTCGACCGGACCTGCTGGTCGAGAAGGTCGACATAGCGGCGCAGGGCGAGTTCGACGCCGACCCGGAGCGCGCCGTCCCGGTCGGCGTACTCGGGAACGTGGGCGTCGATCTCGGACACCATCTCGCCAGCCGACTCGAGGATGTCGGCGCGCAGCAACTGCGCGGTCTGCACCGTGATCCTCATCCGCCTCACCGCCAATCGCTCTGCCCGGGGCGCAGGGGAGTGATATTCCTCGTCGCCAATACTGGCATTTCATTGAGTACCGCCCAGATTGGGCTGTTCGTTAGCTTCGTGCGGTCCCAACCACCAGCAGGAGCTGAGGTGATCTGTCATGCGTACCCGTGTCTTGCTCGCCGGTGTGCTGCTCGCTGCCGGCGGCGTGGCGGTGGTGAACGCCCCGGCGGCGTCCGCTGCCGCGTGCTCCGACGTCGAGGTCGTCGTCGCCCGGGGTACCGGCGAGCCGGGCCGGCTCGGGATCATCGTGGGTGATCCGGTGTTCGACGCGCTCGATGACCGGCTGGTCGGCACGACCCTGACCAGCCACGCCGTCGACTACCCGGCGAGCGTCAGTCCGACGTCGCCGACCCAGGGCAACCGCGCCCTGGTCCAGCACGTGTCGAGCCAGGCACGGGCCTGTCCCGACCAGCGGTTCATCCTGGTCGGCTACTCCCAGGGCGCGAACGTGGTAGGCAACTCCATCGGGGTCAGTTCCGCGGGCGCCGCCGTCGGCGGCCCGGTCGTGGCCACCATCCCGGAGTCGGTCCAGCCCCGGATCGCGGCGATACTGGTGTTCGGGTACCCGCTGCGGAAGCTGGGCCGGGGCATCGAGGGCGAGTTCGCCGAGCGGACGCTGGACAACTGCGCGAACAATGACGTGGTCTGCGACCCCACGGGCACCAGCGTCCTCGCGCACCTGAGCTACCGCGGTGACGCCGACGAGGCGGCGGAGTTCGCCGCCTCCCGCGTCTAGCCGGAAAGCGCCAAACGGCTCCCCGAAGCAGGGTCGGGGAGCCGTTTCGGCGTGCGGTGCGGCGGGACCGATCAGCGGTGTGAGGGATGCGTGGGCTACGACAGCGGCGTCATGGCGACCTCGGACGACTGGGCGGACGTCGCGTTCGAGGTGGAGATAGCGGTCGGCGGCGACCAGGCAGGCCAGGACAGACCCGGTAGTCGTTGGTGCCGTGCCGGGTCAGCACGCCCAGGGCTGAGTCGGATGGTTCCCGGGTCGCCGCCACGGCCAGACCGTGGCAGGTCAGCTCGGCTTGAATCAGGCGGGTGACCGTGGTCTTGCCGACGCCGCTGGGGCCGTCGATGACGACGAACAACCCGTGGCGGGTGGTCATGCTGTCACCGTGCGGGTGACGCGGGTCTCGGCCTCGCCCAGCACGAGAGCCTGGCAGCGGGCGAAGCGGGGATCGGTCAGCGTCTCGGTGGGCATGGCTTTTGCCTGATGGCCGCCGACCATGATGTTGATGGCCGGGTCGAGGCTGGCGGCGATGCGGGCGCTGATCTCGTACGTCGGAGCGAGGAGGTTGAATCCGGCCCACTGCGGTGCCAGCTCGTTGACCAGTTGGGTGGTCTGTGCGATGCGCGCCAACGGCGAGTTCGTCGCGCGGATGGAGGACGTGCTGGGGGTCTACGTCCGCGAGCTGGACGACCGATTCCCGGTGGTGTGCATGGACGAGAAGCCGTACCAGCTCCTGGACGAGGTCCGCGACCCGCTGCCGGTTGGCCCGGGGCGTGCGGCCCGGCACGACAACGAGTACGTCCGCCAGGGCACCTGCGCGATCTTCGTGTTCACCCAGCCTCTGGCCGGGTGGCGGCGCGTCCAGGCTCTGCCGCAGCGCACCCGTGTGGACTGGGCCCACCAGGTCCGCCGCCTTCTCGACATCGCCGGCTGGCCCGGCAGTGCCTCGACCGCCGCATCGGCGAACTCGACACGCTCAACGCCGAGCTCACCGCGTGGGGCAGGACGCGACGAACACCGACCAGCGGCAGGTCGACTGGCACTTCACGACCAGCGACGCCCGAACCCGACTCCGCCACCTCTACCCGGCAATTAGAAGCGACGGTTTTACTAGACTGCGCGGATGGCGGAGCTTGTCAGCGATCTGGGGCCGGCTTATGAGGTGTCCTTCTCGCCGGACGGAAGCAGGCTCCTGCGTGCTCGCCAGTCCGTCGCTCATGTGCACCATGCGGACACCGGTCGGGAGCTCGGCGCAGTCAGGACCGGCTCCGGCGTCTACAGCCTCGAATGACCCCGCACCGGCACTCGCACGTCACGCCGGCTCGAAAGCCACCTCGATCTCGACCGGCCAGCGATCGCCAATCGCGAGAACGACCTCGCCGCTGAAGTGAAGCCGCGTCTCCTCGACGACGAGAGTGCCGTACACGTCGAGGTGCTCACCCAGGTAGAACGCGATATCGAAGTCCTCCAGGCGCGCGTCGTCGATGACGATCCGACCGTGTGGGTCGCTGTCCGAGATGTCCAGCCCGTGGAAGTACAGCCGGGGCGGCGCGAGTGCCCACGCCTCGGCCCGGGCGGGAACTTCTGCGGCGATGAGGTCGGCATCCAGCACCCGACCGCGCACCGTGATCACGGAGTCGACAGCGACGCCGAGGTCGTGGCCATCAACGAGGAATACGCCGCGCGCACCGTAGAGTGGCGGGAGACCCGCGGCCGCGCGAGCAGCGATGATGTAGTCGACGCAGTCACTGGCGGGGCGATCGACGGGCGGGTCCTCCTTGTAGTACCTGATTCGGTGCAGCCAGAACGAGTTCCAGTCGGGAGAGCCGCCGCGGTAGGGGCTGTTCGCCAGCTCCTTCTCGACGAATCCGTCAGTGACCCACTTGACCATGTCGAATGTATGGAACGCCTGTTCACGACCGTCGAAGAGCACGGTCAGGGTGACGGAGAGCGCGGCCAGTCCGGCGCCGACCACGAACGCGATCGCAAGCCAGAGCCATCCGGTCGCTCCGTCGACGAGCCGAATCACCAGCCACACGAGAGCGCCGACGACGATGATCTGCGACAGCAGCGTCCAAAAGCCGCAGACCGTGCGGACGAGCGTGAAGGACCGCGAGGACCTGAGGGCGTAGTAACGCACCCGCACGGACGACCTCGACCAGCCCGCGTCCAGTCGAGACCAGGCGATCGCGCATCCCGACGTCGGGAAGAGGAGCGCCGCGCACATCCAGAAGACGGCCCGGTCCTCACCGGCGATGACAGAAAGCACGGCGACGACGAGTGCACACGCCCCGAGCACGGCCCCTGAGACGGCGGCAACGACCCCGGCGGAGATGGCTCGGCGCACGCTTCGAGCCGGCTCAGCAGCCGCGATGTCATCCACGGCGTCACGCTATCTTTGACCGGGGTGTACGCGGGCGTCTCAGTAGCATGTGTGGATGGCCGCTCTCGATCTCCCGCGATCTCGGCTAAGCGTCGCCGCACCTATCGCTCAGCGGCGGGATCGGAGCATGTCCTTCGACCTGACGCTGCCGCTCTGGGATCGCGCAGCTGTGGCCGCTTTACAGCGACCCGAATCTGATCCGCGCCTCGATGTCGTCGACAACTGTTGATCCTCCTGGGCTTGAGGGCCTTCGCCGGTAGAGACGCGCCACGCTTCGGTACGAAGGGCTGCGCGAGTTCGTGCTCGCCCGCAGTCCGGCGCTGTCCCGCACGGCATGCCTGCTGACCGGGGACGCCGTTTTGCGGATCGCTGGACGCAACCCTGTCATCCCAACAGGCGGGGGCGTCGAGGTACGGCCTGTCGCGGGCAGCTTCGTACGCCCCCGGCGCACCGATGACAGGTCCGCGGTCGCGCACGTCAGCAGGGCGGCCGCCGACGCGCACCGTCGCGGCTGCGTTTGAAGCATCCAGGTGTGGGCACGTTGCCTCGGAACTAGCCGCCTTAGCGGTCGCATGATCTGGGGGCCAAGCATGACAACGACAATCGCCGCGCAGCCCAACAGCGGCGCGACGCCCATATATACCGATCAAACCTATACCGATCGAAACCAGGAGACCGCCGCCGGTCTCCTGGTTGCTCTGGCGGCGTTGCCGGCCGACGATCCGTCCCGGCCGGCAGCGCGCCGCGAGGTCATCGAGTACTTGCTGCCGCTGGCTCGTCACCTGGCTCGCCGGTACCGCGACCGCGGCGAATCGATCGACGACCTCGTCCAGACCGCCACGCTAGGTCTCATCAAGGCCGTGGACCGGTTCGATCCGGACCGCGGCGTGGACTTCGCCGCCTTCGCGATCCCCACCATCCTCGGGGAACTCAAACGCCACTTCCGGGACAAGGCATGGACGGTCCGTGTCCCGCGCCGCCTGCAAGAACTTCGGATGGCCATCAGCGACGCCAACGCCACTCTCAATCAAACGCTGGGACGCTCGCCGACCGTCGCTGAAGTGGCCGCCCATCTGAATGTGACGGAGGAAGACGTCCTCGACGGCATCGAAGGCGCACGTGCCTACGCCGCCAGGTCGCTATCGTCCCGCGAGACCGGCGAGGACCACGCCCTGTCGCTCGGCGACCTCATCGGATCCGACGATCCAGGCTACGAGGCCACCGAAGCCCGCATGGCGCTCAGCGAGGCGATGACCACCTTGCCGGACCGGGAAAGGCGGATTGTCATCCTCCGCTTTTACGGCAACCTGACACAGGTCCAGATCGCCGAGCAGGTCGGCATTTCCCAGATGCACGTCTCTCGGCTGCTCAGCAGAGCCTTCGCGCACCTGCGAGCCCACCTCAGCGACACGCTCTAACGTGAGGCGGCCGGCATCCTGCCGGCCGCCGAACGAACCTCGCGCACCCTGCCGCTCACGCCGCCGCCGCGGCCTGCGTGCGGGCGTACTCGACCTCCATGTCGGGCGGGCTGAAGCCGCAGTTGGCGTAGTCGGCACGCATGTCCTGGATCGCGGCGTCGAGCTCGGCCGACGGCCCGCGCTCGGCGAGCAGCACGACCAGCGGCTCCCACATCGCACCGCCGAGATCGGGTATGGCGCGCAGCGCCTTGAGGTAGCGGCCCGGCCGGAGCAGGTCGAGGGCGGTGTGTGCGAGCTTGTCGGCCGCGGGGACCAGCAGCGCCGCGGCGTGGTCGAGCTCCTCGGTCGTCGTCACGGCCGCCGTGTACCTGTCGGGGGCCATCCGCAGATGGTAGTGGCTGCCTTTCGGGCGTTGGCGTAGCTCGACGAAACCGATCGCGTGGGAGGTGGCGTTCTTGTCCAACGCGATCGGAGGCTGACCCCAGCGGGCGGCACGCCAGTTCACGTACTCCCACCACGCGAGCGGCACCACACCGATGCTCACGTAGACGAAGATTGTGCCGTCGCCGACGCTGCGCATCACACTCCGCCCGACATTGACCTGTGCGACGCCGTCGGTCGTGACGACCGACCAGTTTCCGCGAGTGCCCTGGAAGCCCAGCGGCCGCACGACGGCGCCGATGTCCTTGTTCAGCCGGCTCGTCGTCTGCGCAGGAGTGATCATCCGGAACACCGTACCGGCTCGCCGCGCCCGTCGAGACGGCCCAGGAGTCAGCTACCGCGCGCGATCCACTCGTCCAGGTGCGGTGCCTCGGCGCCGATGGTGGTGGTGTCGCCGTGGCCGGTGTGCACGACCGTGCCGGCGGGCAGGCCGAGCAACCGGTCCCGGATGGAGCCGATGATCGTGCCGAAGTCGCTGTGCGATCTGCCGGTGGCGCCGGGCCCGCCGGCGAAGAGCGTGTCACCGGAGAACAGCGCGTCGAGTTCGGGGGCGTACAGGCAGACCGCGCCGGGCGCGTGGCCGGGTGTGTGCAGGACGCGCAACTGGGTGCCGGCGACGGTGAAGGTGTCTGCGTCGGCCAGCGGCAGGTCGGGCACCTGGCCGGGGTGGACCAGCTTCCACAGCACCTCGTCATCCGGGTGCAGGTAGATCTTGCCGCCGGTGGCCCGGGCCAGATCTATCGCGGCGTTGACGTGGTCGTTGTGCGCGTGCGTGCAGACGATCGCGACGACGCGGCGGTCACCAACGGCCGCGGCGATCGCGGTGGCGTCGTGCGCGGCGTCGATGACGAGGACCTCCCGGTCGTCGCCGACCAGCCAGACATTGTTGTCCACCTCCCATACGCCGCCGTCGAGGGCGAACGTGCCGGAGGTGACGATCCGTTCGATGCGGGCGCTCATCAGAACAACACCACCGAGCGCAGGACGCCGCCGGCGTGCATCCGTTCGAACGCCTTCTCGACATCGTCCAGTGGGATCGTCTCGGAGACGAAGGCGTCCAGGTCGAGCCGCCCCTGCTGGTACAGGTCGACGAGGATGGGGAAGTCTCGGGAGGGCAGGCAGTCGCCGTACCAGGAGGACTTCAGCGAGCCGCCACGGCCGAAGACGTCGAGCAGCGGTATCTCCAGCGTCATCTCCGGCGTGGGTACGCCGACCAGCACGACGGTGCCGGCCAGGTCGCGTGCGTAGAAGGCCTGTTTCCAGGTTTCTGGCCGGCCGACCGCGTCGATGACCACGTCGGCACCGAACCCGCCGGTCAGCCCGCGGATCGCGTCCACCGGGTCGGTCTGCTTGGCGTTCACGATGTCGGTGGCGCCGAACTGCTTGGCCCACCGCAGCTTGCGGTCGTCCACGTCGATGGCGATGATCTTTGAGGCGCCGGCCAGCCGGGCGCCCGCGATGGCCGCGTCGCCGACGCCACCGCAGCCGATCACCGCGACCGAGTCGCCGCGGCTCACCCCGCCGGTGTTCATCGCCGCGCCGAGCCCGGCCATCACGCCGCAGCCGAGCAGCCCGACCGCCGCCGCGCGCACCTGCGGCACCTTGGTGCACTGGCCGGCCGCGACCAGGGTCTTCTCGGCGAACGCGCCGATCCCCAGCGCCGGTGACAGCACGGTGCCGTCGGCGAGCGTCATCTTCTGCGTCGCGTTGTGGGTGGCGAAGCAATACCACGGCCGGCCGCGCAGGCAGGCCCGGCACTGCCCGCACACCGCGCGCCAGTTCAGGATGACGAAGTCGCCGGGTTGGACCCCCGTGACGCCGGCACCCACCGCCTCCACGACGCCGGCCGCCTCGTGACCGAGCAGAAACGGGAAGTCGTCGTTGATCCCGCCCTCGCGGTAGTGCAGGTCGGTGTGGCAGACGCCGCACGCCTGGACCTGCACCAGCGCCTCACCCGGTCCGGGGTCAGGGACCAGGATCGTCTCGATCGAGACCGGCGCGCCCTTGGTGCGGGCCACCACCCCGCGGACCTCATGCTCCATCACAGTTCTCCTTAGTCCGTCAGTCGGCGGCCCTGGACCGGCACCGACTTTCTGAGCACTTCGGTGAGGGCCGAGATGCTGTGATCGCCATGGCCCGCCTCAGCCGCCCGCCTCACCAGGTCATTCAAGGGGGCTAGCCATGTCGTGTCGACGTTCGCCTCCTTGGCCAGGTCATCGTCGTGGGCCGCGCCGGCGAGAAAGAGGTTCACGGAGGAGGCGGCATCGGCGTAGTCCCCACTGTCGATCTCCTTGGCATAAACCGGCAGCAGAGACTTGATCATATCCAGCCACTTGCCGGCGAACCGCACCATAGAGCTTGCCGTAAGCCCGCGCGACTGAACGACGGCGGCGCCCTGGAAGAAACCGACGAGTGCGGGCAGCAGGATGGCGCCCACGGCCATCTCGTACAGGGCGGCGAGGTCGGGCTCGTCGCCCAGGTGCACGGTGTCGCCGCCCAGTACCTTCAAGGTCGTCTCAAACTCCTCGAAGACGGTCTTGTCACCGCTGTAGTACAGCAGGGTGTCCGGCGCTCCTACGGCCGAGGGCACATTCTTGACGGCCCCGGCGAGAAACCTCGCGCCGTGGTCGATGACCCAGGCGCCCATCTGGCGGGCGCCGGCCGGCGATCCACTGTTCAGGGTGACGAGGACCCGCCCAGGCAGCGATGTGACGGCCGGCTCCAGAGCCAGCCGAGTGTCCTCGAACGTGGTCAAGCAGGTGATGATCAGGGGACTTGCCGCCAGCGCGTCCTCGATGGCTTCCGCATGCGTGGCCCCCTTGGCGATCAGGGGTGCGGCTTTGGCGGCGGTTCTGTTCCAGACGGTGGTCGGGTGCCCGGCCTTGACGAACGCTTCGGCCAGTGCCGTGCCCATCGAGCCAAGTCCGATGATGGTCACCGCGGTCGGGTGATTGCCAGTCACGTGCGTACTCCAGTCTTGGATGCCGTTGGTGGTCTTGTGCGACGGCTGATCCATCCTGGGACGCGTACAGACATTCCTTCAAGTACCTACATTTTTGCCAGGTACTGCCAAAAATGTAAGTATTGGTCGATGAGGAAGACCAAGGAGCGGACGTTCACCTGCGGGCTGGACGCTGCCATCGCCGTCATGGGAGGCAAGTGGAAGGGGCTGATCCTGTTCGCGCTTCAGGATGGCCCCCTGCGCTTCGGGGAGCTGCGGCGCGCGGTCCCTGGCGTCAGCGAGCGGGTGCTGATTCTCCAGCTTCGGGAGATGGAGACCACCGGGCTCCTGCATCGCGAGGTCTATCACCAGGTCCCGCCGAAGGTGGAGTACTCACTCACTGAGTTCGGTCACTCGCTCAACACCGCGATGGCACCGCTGGGGGAGTGGGGCGAGGAGAACATCGAGCGCATCGAGGCCATCTCCTGGGAGCGGGTCGGGTGACCGGCTCGGATCGTAAGGCCTGGCGCCACCTGCCCCCACCCGCCCAGGCGGTCGCGGTCGCGGCCTCGGAGGCTGTCGCCGCCGCGCAGGAGCGGGACCGGGACCGGCTTGAGGCTGCCGTCGCGCCCCTCGCCGTCACCGAGGGAGCCGGCCTGGTGCTAGGCGCGGTGGTCCGGCTCCTGCTTGAGCAGACGCACCCGGATGGGCTGGGCGGCGACGATATCCGCCGGATCATCGAAGGCTGTGCGCGTGACGTCGTGGCGTGGGAGCCTGCCATCGATCCCCACGTGCTGCTCGTCCTGCTGGCCGGGGCACTGGGCGTTCACGATCAGAGTGAAGAGGCGCCGCCGAGTCCGGACATACTGGCCCGGCACGCGGCGCTACTGGTGGCACACCTGTTGACCCCGACGCCGCGTCCCCTCGCGGGCTACCTCGCGGCGGCGTTCACCGAGATCGAACGCACCGAACTACTGGACTGACGACCGCCGGGACCGCGGACGTCTCCAGCATCGGCTGCGCCGGGTACCCTACCGCTACGGACGACGATAGGCGTCGATGTAATTCGTGTCGATGCGGGTGTCACCAGCGTCAAGGAGGACCATCTCGTGGAGCAGCGCTCGCAAAGAGGGATCCGGCGACGGGTCGCCGCGCTCGTGGCGACCGGCGTCGTGCTGGCCGCGGGGCTGGTCGCCACGCCGGCGCCGGTCCAGGCGGACGGCGTGAATCTCATCGCGAACGGCGGGTTCGAGGACGGCCTCGCCAACTGGTTCTCCAACACGGCCGGCAGCGCCACGTTGTCGCCCACGCCGGATGCCTGCTCCGGCTCCGGTGCCGCGCTCGTCACGAACCGGACGAACACCAGCTCCGGTCCCATGCAGGATGTGTCCGGCAAGGTACAGGCCGGCAAGATCTACTCGGTCACGGCGCGGGTGAAGTACGAGGACCCGAACAGCCCTGCGACCAAGGCATTCGTCGTCACCATGCACTACGGAGGCTCGTCCTACACGAATCTCGGCTCGGTGACGGTGCCGCGTGGACAGTGGGGGCTCATCAAGGGCACGTTCGCGGTTCCCGCGGCGCAGAACGCCACGACCGCGAGAATCTTCGTCGAGACACAGTGGACGGCGACGCCGACGCCTCCGGAGGCCCACCTGATGGACTTCAAGGTGGACGACGTGACGCTCGAGGAGTACACGAGGTCGAGGACCTTCGAGGTGCTCGGCAAGGTCCCCGGCGAGGGGAACCCGCTCATCTCGCACAAGTTCGGAGCCGACGCCAACGGTTTCGTGCACGGCGGTCGCGTGTACCTGTACATGACGAACGACACGCAGGTGTACTACCCGGGTCCAGACGGGATCTCCCCGACGAACACCTACGGCGGCATCAACACGCTCACGGTCATCTCCTCGAACGACCTCGTCAACTGGGTCGACCACGGTGAAATCCCCGTCGCGGGCCCGGACGGGATCGCCCGCTACGCGAACCAGTCCTGGGCTCCGGCGGTCGCGCGCAAGGTCATCGACGGCAGGGAACGGTTCTTCCTCTACTTCGCCAACAGCGGCGGCGCCACGGGTGTCCTGGTCGGCGATTCGCCGCTCGGCCCGTGGCACGACGAGCGCGGCAGCCTGCTCATCACGAGTGCGACGCCGGGTGCGTCGAACGGCCGGAACTGGCTCTTCGACCCCGGTGTGCTGATCGATAACGACGGGCAGAGCTACCTCTACTTCGGTGGCGGCGGGGACGACCGTTCGGGCAGCTACGAGAACACGAACCACCCGAAGTCCACGCGGGTGATCAGGCTCGGAGACGACATGATCAGCACCGTCGGCTCGGCGGAGGTCATCGACGCGCCGCTCATGTTCGAGGCCAGCCACATGTTCAAGCGCGGGGGCAAGTACTACTACTCGTACTCGACGAACTTCGGGTTCTCGGGCCCGGTCGACCCCAACGGTCCACCGACCGGAGCAATCGCGTACCTCATGGCCGACAACCCGATGGGCCCGTGGACGCCCGACAAGTACGCCGGCGTGATCTTCCGCAACCCCGGCAACTACTTCGGAGTCGGCGGAAACAATCATCAATCGGTCTTTAAATTCGAGGGACACTTCTACTTCACCTATCACGCCCAGACGCTCAACGTCCGCGCCACGGGCGGCACCGGGCAGGGCTTCCGTAGCCCGCACATCGCCAAGCTGGCGTTCAACGAGGACGGCACGATCCAGGAGGTGACCGGCACCTACGACGGGGTGGACAGCGTCCGAAACCTCAACCCGTTCCGCGTGATCGAGGCCGAGACCATCGCGTGGCAGCAGGGCATCGCGACGAAGAAGGTCAACGGCGCATCGGTGGAGTTCGGCGCACGAGCGCCGAACCTCGTGGTACACGACGTCGACAACGGCGATTGGACGTCGCTCGCGTCGGTCGACTTCCGAAAGGGCGCCGCCGGCGTCACGGCGAAGGTACTCCCGCTCGTAGAAGGCGGAAAGATCCAGCTTCGCCTCGACGACCGCACCGCACCCGTGGTCGCGACCATCCCCGTCGACGCGCCAGTGGGCGAGTGGACCGAGGTGACCGCTCCGCTCGATGGCATCACGGGCGTGCACGACGTGTACTTCACGTACACGGGGCCCGATGGCACGGACCTCTTCGAGATCGACTCATGGGCCTTCACGAAGCCGACCCGCATGTAGGCAGGCGTCCTTCAAGCCGTGTCAACGACTCGAAGGACGCCTTGACCATGGGCAGCTACACGCCGCAGGACAACTACTGGTGACCGCGCTCCTTTGACCATCCGGTCCAGACCGCGACGCAGTAGCGGGATCGCCGGTATCGGAACCCGCTGGCGCCGGTGGGCGTAGCGTGAATGCGATGACGGGGCGTGAGGTCACGCGCCGCGGGCTGCTCACGGGCGTCGGTTCGGTCGTGGTGGCCACCGGGTTGAACGCGTGCGGCGCCGGGAACGATCCAGTTCCCGGGCCGGTGTCCACGTCTGCGGGCACGCCGGCCGGGTCTGCGAGCACGCCGGCCGCGTCGCCCGCACTCGACGAGGCGGCGCTGCGCAAGAAGATCGCCAGGATGCTGATCGTGGGTTTCCGTGGTGCTCAGGTCGCAGCCAACGACTGGATCATGCGGGCGATCAGTGAGCAGGGTCTGGGCGGTGTCATCCTGTTCGACCGTGATCAGCAGTCCGGCGGCAGGCGGAACATCAACTCCCCGCGGCAGGTAACTGCCTTGATCAGAACACTGACCGAGGCAGCGCCCGCCAAGCTGATCGTGTCCGTCGACCAGGAGGGCGGCAAGGTCGCGAGGCTCGGGCCGTCCAACGGGTTTCCGGCAACCCGGTCGCAGGCCGAGATCGGCGCGCTCAACTCGCCGGCGGTCACCCGTGGCTGGGCAGAGGGCATGGCGCAGACCCTCGTGCGGATCGGGGTGAATCTCAACTTCGCCCCGGTAGTCGACCTGGCGGTCAACCCGACCAACCCGGCGGTCGCGCT
Source organism: Micromonospora sp. CPCC 206061 (assembly GCF_036906915.1). Lineage (NCBI taxonomy): Bacteria > Bacillati > Actinomycetota > Actinomycetes > Micromonosporales > Micromonosporaceae > Micromonospora > Micromonospora sp. CPCC 206061. Next base: position 401,071 of record NZ_JBAKHX010000001.1, on the reverse strand, counting down.
GCTCGACAGGGGATTCTCCGCCGACCCGGACGTCGTGGTCGCACGCGCGACCGAGACCATCGACGCGTACCGCCGATCTGGCGTACGGACGTCGATCAAACACTTTCCCGGGCTGGGCAGCGCCACCGGCAACACCGACTTCGAGGCGGTCGATGTGACCGGCACCTGGACGCGCACCGAGATCGAGCCGTTCCAGAAACTGATCCGCGCCGGCACCGTGGACACGGTCATGGTCACCCACTTCCTCAACAAGCAGCTCGACCGGGACCGGCCGGTGTCGCTGTCACGCGCGGTGGTCACCGACCTGTTGCGTGGCGAGTTGGGCTGGGACGGCGTCGTCGTTACCGACGACATGCAGGCGGTGGCGATCACCAGCCGCTACGACCCGGACGAGGCCATCCAGTACGCGTTGCAGGCCGGTGTGGACCAGCTGGTCCTGTGCAACCAGGCCGTCTACGACACCGCGGTCGTCGAGAAGACAGTCGACAAGGTCCTGTCGATGGTCAAGACCCGCCAGATCGCCACCGCGCAGATCGACCGGTCGGTTGCCCGCATCGACACGCTGTGGCCGCCCAGGTAGTACCCAGTCTGGATCAGTTGACGCAGAGGCAGAAGGGGTGACCTGCTGGGTCGAGGAAGACCCGGAACGAGGTTCCGGGCTGGTGTGGGTGCTTGGTCGCGCCCAGCTCGAGCACTGCCGCCTCGGCGGCATCGAGGTCGTCGACGATTACGTCGAGGTGCATCTGCTGGGGCAACTCCTGGGTCGGCCATACCGGCGGGGTGTATCCATCCACCTGCTGGAAGGAGATGCTCTGCCCGTAGTCCGCGCGAACCTCGGCCCAGCTGGCTGAAGCGTCGACCTTCCAATCCAGCATCGCGCCGTAGAACCGTGCGAGCGCGCCAGGATCAGGACAGTCGATGACGATGCTGGGGAAGCGAGCGATGGCCATGCCGGCATCGTATGGGCGGTTCCGGACGATCCACTTCCGGATCGCGCGGGCGGCGTGCGCCGATGTGGCCGGCGTGCTCGCCTACGGTGTGGTTCCCGGTCCTCGCGTGACCGCGACTGGCGAGGTACGGCCAGCCGCTGCGGTCGCCCTGGCCTCGCGGCGGTTGGCCCGCGTGCTGGTGGCGGTGACGACGGCGAGGGTGGCGATGATGACGCCGAGTGAAAGCAACGTCGGTATCTCAGGTACCCAGGTCCAGACGCCGTGCGCCCAGTGCAGGATCAGTTTGACGCCGATGAACGCCAGGATGATTCCGAGGCCGTGGTTGAGGTGCCGCAACGCGGCCAGGGCGTTGCGCAGCACGAAGTACAGCGCCCGCAAACCCAACAGGGCGAACGCGTTCGTGGCGAACACAAGGTAAGGGTCCTCGGTCACCCCGTACACCGCGGGCACCGAATCGACAGCGAAGACCACATCGGTCATGAAGACCGCGGCCACGACCAGGGCCATCGGCGTCAATGCCCGCCGGCCGTCGATCCGGGTGACGAGCTTGGCGCCGTGGTAGTCGCGGGTGACCGGCATCAGCCGGCGCAGCAGTCGAACCGTTCGCATGCCGTCGATGTCCACCTGGCGTTCGGTGCCGCGGACCGCGTCCCGGATGACCTTGATCGCGGTTGCCAGCAGCACGGCACCGAAGAGCAGGAACGCCCACGTGCCGGTGCTGATCACGGCGGCTCCGGCGGCGATGAAGATGGCCCGCAACACCAGCGCGCCGACGATGCCGTACAGCAGCACGCGCTGGGCCAGCACCGGTGGCACCGCGAACGCGGCCAACAGCAGCATGAACACGAACAGGTTGTCGACCGACAGCGACTTTTCCACCACATAGCCGGTGAAGAACTCCACCGACGCCGTGCCTCCGTACGACGCCCAGACGAACAGACCGAACGCCATCGGCAGGGCCAGGTAGAACACCGTCCAGCCGACGGCCTCCCGCATCGGCACGTCATGCGGCCGGCGTGTGATCACAAAATCGACCGCCAGCAAGACGAGCAGCACGGCGATGGTAACCGTCCACAGCAGCGGTGAGCCGATCGACTCCAGTGGGGCGGACATGACCATGCCATCGGGCATCGGGGCCTCCTCGAACGCGTCAGACCGTCCGAGGTCTCCCTCACCCACCATCGGTGGGCGATCGTCCGGGGGCGCGGTGGCGGTGCCCGTACTGACCGGACGATCCTTCGTGAGGTACTCCCCTCCCGGACAGGATATGAGCCGCCGCTGAACGTTTCCTGAGAACCCGATGGCCGCCGCGCTGGACGCCGCCGCGTGGCGTGGGAGCGTTTCCGACAGCGATCAGAGGCGCGGCAGGATGCTGGTGGCGACGGCGTCGAGGATGGCTTCGTCTCCTGCGTACCAACCCGTCGTGCGAGGCCAGTAGGTGACGGCGTCGGTGAAGCCGTGCTCGGCGGCCCGCCCGACCGCCTCAGCGAAATAGTCGATGTTCGACAGCGAGTAGACCGGTGACGCCGGGTCGAGCATCAGATAGCGGTCCACGGTGGACGGATCCCGCCCGGTCGATTCGAGCACGTCGTCGAAGCGGTGCGCCATTTCCGATACGGTGCGCCACCAGCCGTCCACGCTGTCGGCGCGGCTGCCGGTGGTTACCCAGCCGGCGCCATAGCGGGCGGCCAGGTGCATGGAGCGTGCTCCGGTCGCGGCCACCACGAACGGGACGCGTGGCGTCTGTACGCAGCCGGGGGTGCTACGAGCGTCGACGACCGTGTAGTACTCGCCGAGCCGGCTAACGTGCTCGCCGCGCAGGATCGCGTCGAGCAGGTCCACGAACTCGGCGAATCGGTCGACCCGGGCGCGGGCTGTCAGTGGTCTCTGGCCAAGAACGTGGTTGTCGTAGCCGGCAATGCCACCGGCACCGACACCGATCACGAGCCGGCCGCCAGAAATGTCGTCCAACGCGGTGATCTCCCGGACGAAGTGGGCAGGGTGCCGGAAGTTAGGGGAGGCGACCATCGTGCCCAGCCGGATCCGGGAGGTGGCGAGGGCTGCCCCCGTCAAGATCGGTATCGCGTCGAACCAGGGCCCGTCGATCAGGCTACGCCAGCCGATGTGGTCGTACGTCCAGGCGTGCGCGAAGCCGTACGCCTCGGCACGCCGCCACCGATCCGCGGCAATCGACCACCGCTGATCCGGGAGGATCAAAATTCCCACCCGCATGGACAACGACGCTACCTGTCACAGCGCGGCGGAGACGGTCTGAAGACGTGCCGTCAGTCACGGGATGGCTGGGGCGGTGAAGCGTTGGATGTACCGGCGTTGCCAGGGTGTCTCGACGGCGTGCTTGTCGTAGTGCTCCCGGACGAACGCGACCGCCTCGGCGGGTGAGACGCCGTCGAGTACGGCGAGGCAGGCCAGGGCGGTGCCGGTGCGGCCGCGGCCGCCGCCGCAGGCGACCTCGACGCGTTCGGTCGCGGCACGCTCCCACGCCTCGTGCAGTGTTTCGCGCGCCTGCTGCCGGTCGCTGGGCAGCCAGAAGTCGGGCCAGCGCAGCCACCGGCTCTCCCACGCGACGGGTGGTGGCGTGCGGCCCAGCAGGTAGACGCCGAAGGTCGGCGGGGCGCCGGGTGGTAGTGGCCGCCGCAGGCCGCGGCCCCGCACCAGGCGCCCCGAGGGCAGCCGGAGCACGCCGGCGGCGGTGGGGCCCCAAGCAGGATTCGGCTCCTGGATCATGACGCCAGCCTAACTGCGGGCGATGTGGTCCGTTCTATGGCGGCGTGATCCGGGTCAGCGTCTGCTCGTACGCGGTCGCGGGCACCCTGCCGTGCGCGAACGGTCGCTCGATCTGCTGGATCGTGAACAGCAGCAACGTGATCACACTGGCCACCGTGGCGGTCAGCGCGAGCTGCGGAAGTGCCCGATCGAACGGGAAGAAGAATATCGGCAGTGCCGCCAGCACCGCGCCAACCAGCAGCGCGAACCAGGTGGCCTCCCCAATGTGCGCGTCGGCCAGTGCCAGCCGTTCCTGGCGGGCCTGGAGTAGGGACTCCACGGCGGCCGGCGCGTCCTCTGCCCGCTCGGCGTTACGGGCCACCACCTCGTGCATCTGCTGCACCAGGTGCCAGCCCCGGGCGTTCTCGTCCACGCCTGTCGCGGCCTGCCGGGGCCACTCCTGGCCGACGACCTCGCGCAGGTAGTCCCGGCTGAGCGTCACCATCTCGGCGCGGTCGGGCTCCGGCATGCCGTTCGCCGACCAGGCCACCAGCTGCACGGCCTGTGCCTCGGAATAGGTGGCGTCGCGAGCTTTCGCGGCGTTGCTCCACACGTCGATGAAGACGAACGCGGCCACGATCGCGAACAGCATTCCCGCGAGGGAGAAGATCGCACTCAGCGCGCTGATGTCGACGTGCGGGCCGGAGTCGCGGCGCCAGCGCCGCAGGGCTACCACGACCGCGAGGGTGGCGATGGATACGCCGACCAGCCAGAGCGTGCCAACCAGGTATGTATTCATCAGGCTTTCCACTTAGGATGAAACGACGCTCTTTGGACTTCTAGGGTAGATGAGGTCTTCTGTGCGAAAGCGACATGTCGGCTTTCGAATGATCGCGTCCCTGACCGTGTTGCTGCCAGCCGGGGGTGCTCTCGCACTCGTCGCACCGGCCGCCGTGACGCGCCCGCGCCCCACCGTCGAGGCGAACACGACCCGCTGCTCCGGCGGGCTCCATCAGGTCCACACAGTGCGCAGACACCACTCGTCACGGCTCGTCGCCGTCGATCCGGATACCGGCCGGACCAGGTGGGACACCGGCCTCGACCACACGGTCAACGCCATCGGGTACGACGCGACGCAGCACCTCTTCATCGGCGTGGCGACCCGGCGAAATGGTCACCCGATCGGGGACGGCGGGCACATCGTCGCCATCACACCTGAGGGTGAAACCCGGGACCTCGGTCCGGTCCGGGCCGGTTCGGGCAGCAAGAGGACCATCCCGGTCGCCGGGGCGTACGTGGCTGCCATCGCCGATGGTCGTCTCCTGCTCCTGCTCGACGGCGACCTGGTGGCGGTGGACGTACGCCCGGGGAGCACCTCGTTCCTTCGGGTGATCCGCCGCACGGACCTGCCGCGCCTGCCGAGCTTCGGCGATTGGGACGTCCGGCCGGGCGATGGCGCGCTCTACCGGATCACGGTGGACGGCGCCGCTACCCGTCTCGCCCGCAGCCCCGGCCTGCTCGGCTCGGACGCGGCGTGGTGCCGCGCCCTGCCGCGTCCGCCCGCGCCGTCGCCCAGCGCGACCACCAGCCCTCCGGCAAGCCCGACACCCGCTGCCGACCGCCAGAGCGCCGCCGTGCCGCCACCCGGGCCGCCACCCGTGCTGCGGCGTCCGATCCGGTCGACCTCCCGCAGGCCGCCAGCCACGACACCGCCCCCACCCCCGCCGGTCGAGGTCGTGCACGCGCCACGCAAGAGCCCCGCCGCAGTCAAGCCGCAAGAGGACCATCGGACGACCACGGTCCGCTTCGGGATCGTGCTGCTCGTGCTCGGACTCGGCGGTGTGGCGTTCGCCAGGCCCGTGGCCAGAGGCCGCTGAGGTCAGTGGGGTGTTTGCCGCACCGGCGACTGGTCGACGGATGGGTGGATCGCCCGACGCGGCGCCCCCTGCCGGACTCCTAGCGTCAGCTCAACGCAGGCTAGGAGGCCAGCCATGAAATCCCAACATGTCGAAACTCTGATCATCGGTGCCGGGCAGGCCGGCTTGTCCACCGGCTACCACCTCAAGCGGCGCGGCCGGTCGTTCCTGATTGTGGACGGCAACCAGAGGATCGGGGACAACTGGCGGCAGCAGTGGGACACGCTGCGGTTGTATACGCCAGCGAAGTACGACGGGCTGCCGGGCCTGCCATTCCCGGCGGCGCGCTGGCACTTTCCGGGAAAGGACGAGGTCGGCGACTACCTGGAGCGGTATGCGCTGCAGTTCGACCTGCCGGTGCGCACCAATACCCGCGTCGACCTCCTACAGCGGCGGCCCGACGGCGGGTACGACGCGACGGTGGGCGATGCGACGATCAGCTGCGACAACGTCGTCGTGGCGACCGGCAGCTTCGGGCGTACGCCGAACGTGCCCGAGTTCGCAGGCGAGCTAGCGCCAGCGATCAAGCAGCTGCACTCAAGCCAGTACCGGCGGCCTTCGCAGCTACAGCCGGGACCGGTGCTGGTGGTGGGGGCCTCGCACTCCGGGCAGGACATCGCCTACGAGCTCGCACCGACGCATGAGACGACTCTGTGCGGACCCGGTCGCGGCAACATCCCGTTCCGGCCCGAGTCGCGGCGCGCGCATCTGTTGCTGCCGGTCGTAATCTTCGCATTCCGGCACGTGTTGACACGCCGGACGCCGATGGGACGCAAGGCGATGCCGGAAGTGCGGTTTCACGGCGGGCCGAACCTGCGGGTCAAGCCGTCAGACCTCGAACGTCGCGGTGTCATCCGGACGGAGGCGCGGATGACCGGGGTGGTCGACGGCCAGCCGGTGCTGGGCGACGGAAGCGTCCTGATTGTCAGCAACATCGTCTGGTGCACCGGGTTCCGGCAGGTCTTCGACTGGATCCGGGTACCGATTCTGGACGAGCGCGGCTGGCCGGTGGAGTACCGGGGCGTCGTCGACGTGGCACCGGGGCTGTTCTTCTGCGGCCTGTCGTTCCAGTACGCGTTCGCCTCGATGGTGTTCCCGGGGATCGGCCGCGACGCGGACTATGTCGCCCGCCAGATCGTCGCCCGCGCGGACGGCGCGGTGGAAGGCGCCGCCGTGGCGGACGCGAAGGGCCTACGCTGATCCATGGAGGCGGCGATGGGCGTGGTCGATGATCTCCTGCGGGCCAGGGCGGCCTACGACCGCCGGGAGTGGCTGGCCGCCTACGGCGGCCTGTCCCAGGCCAGCGGCGATTCGCTCGGCGCCGACGACTTCACGCGGCTGGCCACGGCCGCGTACCTCGTGGGCCAGCGCAACGACTGCGTCCAGGCGCTGCAGCGCGCCTACCAGTTGCACATCGACACCGGTGACGTGACCGCGGCCGTGCGGGTGGCGTTCTGGCTGGCCCTGGTGCTGCTGACAAGCGGCGAGGCCGCGGTCGGCGGCGGATGGATCGGCCGCGCGGAGCGCCTGTTGACCGACGTCCCGGGCGACGTCGTCGAGCGTGGCTACGTGCTCATCCACGTCATGTTCCGGCACATCTTCACCGGTGACTTCGGCACCGCGCTGGAGCTGGCGCAACAGGTGGCCGACTACGGCCGCCGCTTCACGGACCCCGACCTGGTCGCCATGGGATTGGTCAGCCAGGGGCGGATCCTGCTCTACGGCGGACACGTACCGGAGGGTCTGGCGCTGCTGGACGAAGCCATGGTCGGCGTCGCTGCCGGCGAGGTCTCCACCATCTTCGCCGGCAACGTCTACTGCACCATGATCGAAGGATGCCAGGAGATCGCCGACTTCGACCGGGCGGCCCGATGGACCTCCGCGCTGACGGCCTGGTGTGACGAGCAGCATGGCATGGTCGCGTTCACCGGCCAGTGCGCGGTACACCGCGGACAGATCATGCGCGCCCAGGGCGCCTTCGACGAGGCCCTCACCGAGTTTGATCTCGCGGTGCGGCGCTACCGGCAGGCTGACACGATGGACGCCGCCGGGCTGGCGATGACCGAACGCGGCGACGTGCTGCGCCTGCGCGGAGGCCTCGACGCGGCCGCGACGGCGTACGAGCAGGCGTCCGCCTTCGGTCACGAACCGCAGCCAGGGCTGGCACTGTTGTGGCTCGCCCAGGGCCGCGTCGCGGCGGCTGTCGCTGCGGTGCGACGGACGCTCAGCGAGGCGGGCGACCCGGTGCACCGGTCCCGGCTGCTGCCCGCCGCGGTCGAGATCCTGCTCGTCGCCGGCCACCACGACGAGGCGGCGGGGTTGGCCGACGAGCTCCGGTCGATCGCCGCGGCCTTCGGCTGCCCGTCGGTGCAGGCCCGCGCCGACCACGCCTGCGCCGCCGCGGCACTCGCCGCCCAGGACCCAGCGGCGGCACTGCCGCTGCTTCGGCGCGAGCGAGCCGTGTGGGAACGACTCGGCGCGCGGTACGACACCGCGCGCTGCCGCGTCCTGCTCGGACGATGCCTGCACGCCCTCGGCGACCACCAATCCGCACTCGCCGAACTCGCAGCCGCACGCCGCGCCTTCGCGGACCTCGGCGCGAAGCCCGCCGAAGACGAGGTAGCGGCACTCATCCACCCCACCCTGCCCCGCGGGCTGACCGAACGCGAGGTCGAGGTTCTGCGACTGGTAGCGGCCGGGAAGACAAACCCGGAGATCGCCAAGCAGCTGGTGCTCAGCGAGAAGACCGTAGGCCGCCACCTCAGCAACATCTTCGCCAAGATCGACGTCACCACCCGCACGGCCGCCGCGGCCTTCGCCTTCGAACACCGCCTCGTATAAGCCTTTCGGCGTGCCGATCGCGACGACCTCGCCGCCGGCCGACGCTGACCGGGCAACGTGCTGGGGGTCATCGCCGCCGCGCTCGGCGGCCCTGAGGTGTTGCAGGTGACTGAGCTGCCTGAGCCTGAGGCGCAGCCTGGGCAGGTGGTCGTCCGGGTCCGCGCGGTCTCGCCGCCCAGGAAGTGCTCTCTCGCTCCGCGGATCTGGCCGACGTAGGGCCGGTGGCTGCGGTGTTCGACGCGGTCCCGCTCGGCGATGCGGTGGCCGTCGCTGTCGATTTAGGACTTGTCGTGGGTATGAATCGGACGCGATATCCACGACAAGTCCCAGATCGACGAGCTCGGCGGCTAGAACGGGATGTGCGGCTCACCGGCAAGGCATTCGCCACCCCAGCGGTGTGATTGCCCCCGGTCGGCCGCGATCCAGGGCGCGGTGCCATCCAGGAACCACACGCAGAGGTAGCCGACCTGCGGGACCGGCGGTAACCCGGTAGCGGAAGTGGGGATCAAGGGTCGATGATGCGGACATCGTGCAGACGGATGACCGCACCATCACGCCAGCTCCCGAGATCGCCTGCGACGAGTCGGGCTGGGAGGGCGCCAACCTCGTGGCCGGGAGCTCGGACATCATCGCGTACGCCAGTGTGCGGCTGAGCGTCGACGCGGCCGCGGAGTGCCTGCGCGAGCTCGGCGGTCGCGCCGGGCACCTGGCGCGGGAATACAAGGCGTCACATGTGCTCCGCTCGGATCCACGGTCTACGGTGACCAGCCTGCTCGGCCCGGCCAGCCCCATCCACGGCAACGCCTTCGTCCACCTCACCGACAAGTCCTACTTCGTCGTCGGCAGAGTCCTCGACCTCGTCCTCGGGCAGTCCGCGGACGCGACCAGCGCCGGCCTGGTCGTCGACCGGCGGCTCACCGAACTGGCGACCACACTCAGCCGGGAAGGCCCCGAAGCGTTCGGCCGTGACCGGTGGCAAGCGTTCCTGGCGGCGTCCAATGCCGTGCTCCGGACGCGGAAACGCCGTACCGTGCGTGAGCCCGTGGACGCGTTCCTGAATCTGGTCGAGACGCTCGCGGAACTCGACGCGGGTAGCCGGCTGGGCGCGATCCTCGACGAGCTTCGACGCGCCAGGCCGGTTGCCTACGCGGCGCGGACCCGAATCCTCGAGCACCACGTCCTGCAACCGACCCTGGAACCCTTGATCCCAGCCCTCGCCAGGACCATCCTGCATTGGAGCCGGGACGGCGAGGCCGATGTGTCGATCGTTCACGACGAGCAGTCCGCCCTGACCGAGGGGCGCATCAGGCGGCTCGAGCGGCAACTGCTGCCACCGGGCCGCTTCCTGCGGTTCAGGCAGGTGGACTCGCGCACGGATCCGCGGGTCCAGGTGGCCGACGTGCTGGCCGGAGTCGCCCGCAGGCTCGCGGCCGACGAACTTCGCGGCCGCGGCGACGCGGAACTCGGTGGGTTGCTGCGCGCCTATGTCGATCCGGCCTCACGCTGGTCCGACGAGCGGAGCTGGTCCCGCCTCGGTCCGACACGCTGAGTGGTTCGCCGGCCGCGCATCGCCGCGGAAGGTTTCGAGCCCTGTTTCGGAACTTTGTAAGGTCGTACGGTGAGCCCGACCACGAGGAGTGCCATGCCCCCGGCCGCTGCGCAGGCGCGCGTCGCTCCGCTTGCCATCCGATCGCGCACGTGGCCGGCACCGCAGCGGGCGCCACAGATGTGCAACCACGATGACGTGCGGGCGGGCCTGTCGCTGACGAGCCGGTTCCTGTGCCGAGACGGGCAACCGTGGATCCCGATCTCCGGAGAGCTGCACTACAGCCGGGTGCCCAGGGATCGGTGGGAGCAGCGGCTGCGGCTCATGCGCTCGGGTGGCATCACGGTGGTCTCCAGCTATGTGCCCTGGATCCATCACGTGCGGCGCCGGGGCGCCCCGCGCTTCGACGGCAACCTCGACGTCGCCGCGTTCGTCGACCTCTGCCGCGCGACCGGCATGGAGGTCGCGCTGCGCATAGGACCCTGGGTCCACGCCGAGATCCGCAACGGTGGCTTCCCCGACTGGGTGCAGCAGGCGCCGGTCGCCCACCGCAGCGACGATCCCGCGTACCTGGAACTGGTGCGGGAGTGGTTCGGCCAGCTCGGCGCGGCGCTCGCCGGGCGGTGTACGCCAGCAAACATCCTCGCGATCCAGCTGGACAACGAGCTCTACGACCAGCCGGGCCACCTGCTGACCCTCAAACGCTTGGCGCGTGAGGCCGGGATGTCCGCTCCACTGTGGACTGCCACGGCTTGGGGCGGCGCGCAGCTGCCTCCAGAGCAGATCATGCCGCTGTACGGCGGCTACGGCGACGGCTTCTGGGTCGAAGCCGACGCACCCTGGGACCCCTCCTTCCGGGAACACTTCTTCTTCTCGCACACGTGGGACGACCCGGGCATCGGCGCGGACCTACGTTCCGACGGTGTCGTGTCGCCAGCGGCGCGCACCTCAGAGCTGTTTCCGCCGGCCACCTGCGAGCTCGGCGGCGGCATGGCCACCGCGTACCACCGCAGGCCTCGCCCCTCGGCCCTGGACATCGCCGCCGTGGCCCACTGCAAGATCGGCAACGGTTCGGCCTGGCAGGGCTACTACATGTACGCCGGCGGCACGAACCCGCCTGGTGAGCATGGCACGCAGGAGTCGCACCTCACTGGCTACCCGAACGACCTACCGGAGCTGGGATACGACTTCCACGCCCCGATCGGCGAGGCCGGCACGCTCTCTTCGACCCACGCCGAGCTGCGCCGGCAGCACGCCTTTCTGTCCGCCTTCGGCTCGCGCCTGGCGGACATGCCCAGCAGCCTGCCGGAGGTGCGGCCGGAGGGCGTGGACGACACCACGACGCTGCGCTGGGCGCTGCGCAGCGACGGCAGCGGCGGCTTCCTGTTCCTGGCCTGGCACCAGCCGTACGTCACGCTGCCGACGTACCGGGGAGCCCAGTTCCAGGTGACGCTCGAGACCGATCAGCTCCTGCTTCCCTCCAAGCCCGTCGACATCCCCGCCGGCACGCTGGCCTGGTGGCCCGTCGCACTTGACGTGGGGGGCGTACGCGTCGACTGGGCCACCGCCTCCGTACTGACCCTGCTGCCGGGCGCGGTTCCGACCCTGGTGCTCTGCGCTGAACCGGGAATTCCGGTCGAGCTCGCCGTCCCCGGTCAAGCCGTGCGGACCATCCAGCCCGGCCGGGAGCCACTCCGGCTGGCCCGCGGCTCTGACGTACTCGATGTGCTCGTCCTGTCGGCGACCGACGCCCGTGCTGCCTGGGTGAGTGAGGGGACCGACGGTCGCCGGCTGCTGCTGTCCGAGGACGATCTGGCCTGGGGCGCGGACGGACGCGTCGTTGCCCGAACCACCCGGCCCGCCCCGGATGTGCGGGTCTACGACCCGGCGGGCCGCGGGTTCCGCCCACTGCCATTGCGGGGTGACGCCCGCCCCGCCGCCGCTGAGGTGTCCGTGACGCCGCACCGGCCGGCGCACAGTGCCGTTCCGGCCGGCTACGGCAAGCGGGACACGCGGCAGTCCGCACCCTCGACTGCCGTGTTCGATGAGCTGGCCGCGGTCTACGAGCTGCGGTTGCCGGCTTGGGCGGGGGAGCCGGATCAGGATGCCCTGCTGCGCGTCGACTGGGCCGGTGACGTGGCGCGGTTGTGCCTGGACGGCCGCACCGTCACCGACCGTTTCTGGGACGGCTCACCATGGTTCGTCAGCCTCCGCGACGCCGGCTACGAGCCAGCCTCCACGCTTACCCTGCACATCCTGCCGCTGTCGACGGACTCGCCCGTGCGCCTGCCCGCCGACGCGGGCGAGCGCGCCGCCGGTAGCCCTGGGCAGCTCCTCGCCGTCGATGCCGTACGGGTCCAAGCGCAGCGGACCTGGCGCGAGGTCACTGAGCCGACGCCGAGGGCGGCCTGGACGTAGGCCGGCATCCAGCGCTCACGACGGTGCTCAGGGTGCGATGTTGTCGAGTTGTTCGAGGATGTGGTCGGAGATCCGGCCGAGGGCGGCGAGGTCGTCCGGGCTCAGACGATCGATGACCAGGCGTCGGACGGTGGCGACGTGGTGGGGCGCGGCGGCTTCGATGGTCTTGCGGCCGGCCGCGGTAATGACGACGAAGGCGCCGCGGCCGTCTTCGGCACACTCCTCGCGGGCTACCAGGCCACGCTTGGTCATGCGGGCGATCTGGTGGGACAGGCGGCTCTGTTCCCAGTCGATCGTCTTGGCCAGATCCTGGAAGCGCTGCCGGCCCTCCGGGATATCGGTGAGGGCGACGAGGATCTCGAAGTCGGCGCCGGACAGCTTCGCGTGCGCCTGAAGATCGCGCCCCAGGGCGGCGGTGAGCTTCTGGTGCAGGCGGATGAAGGCGCGCCAGGCGCGCTGTTCCTCCGGGCTCAGCCAGTGCGGTTCGTCCTTCATACGCGACGAGTCTAGCAAGGCTCTTGACATGTCATACACCTGCCCTTCCAATGTACATGGCGCGTCATGTTCGCCCGGGAGCGGTAACTGTTCCCCCGCCGGTCGGCGACCTGGATAGTTGAACGGATGGGTGGAGGTGGTTTGGGTGAGCAACGTGGAGGCCGCGCCGGTCGAAATGAGGTGTGGCGAGCCGGTAGGCGACCGGCCGCCGCCTGAAACGCCGCGGGTCGAGGTGCTTTCCCCACGCGAGGTGCCCCTGGGCGGGCCGCGGGCGATGTCGGTGCGGCGGACGCTGCCGCAGCGGGCCCGCACGCTCATCGGGGCCTGGTGCTTCGCCGATCACTACGGTCCCGACGACGTCGCCGGGACCGGCGGTATGGATGTGCCGCCGCATCCGCACACCGGCCTGCAGACGGTGAGCTGGCTGTTCAGCGGGGAGGTCGAACACCGCGACAGTCTGGGCAGTCACGCCTTCATCCGGCCCGGCGAGCTGAACCTGATGACGGGCGGCTACGGCATCGCCCACTCGGAGGTCTCCACGCCGCGCACCACGGTCCTGCACGGCGTGCAGCTGTGGGTGGCGCTGCCCGAAGAGCACCGCAACGCGGGACGGGACTTCCAGCATCATGTGCCCGAACCCGTGCGGATCGACGGCGCCGAGATCCGGGTGTTCCTGGGCGCGCTGGCCGGAGACGTCTCGCCGGTACGCACGTTCACACCGCTGCTCGGCGCCGAGATCACCCTCCAGCCCGGTGCGGCGATCACACTCGCCACGGACACCGCGTTCGAGCACGGCGTTCTCGTGGACAGCGGTCAGGTCCGCGTGGCCGACACCCTGCTACGCCCGGCGGAACTCGGCTATGTCCCCGCCGGTCTGGGCGCGTTGTCGCTGGCGAACCCGTCGGACGGGCCGGCACGGACGATCCTGCTCGGCGGCCCCGCGTTCGAGGAGCAGATCGTCATGTGGTGGAACTTCATCGGCCGCACCCATGAGGACATCGTCCGGGCCAGAGAGGACTGGGAGGCCTCCTCGGGCCGCTTCGGCGGCGTCGAGGGATACCCGGGGAACCGGCTTCGGGCACCCGGTCTGCCCAACGCCACCATCATGCCCCGCGGGAATCGGCCGCGTTCGTAGCCCACCCGCGGGCAGCGGGTGGGGCGTGGACATGATCCGAACCTATCCACGCGGTGAGGGCGTCCAACCCTCGCCGCGTTCGCCCAGCGCGTAGCCGACCGGTATCCTGATCCACCTACTCAACGGCGCGACAACTCCGGCGATCCGGGCCAGCCCGCCGCGCCCGAGCGTGCTGGGCTGGGGCGCTGGGAAGGGGTCGTTGTTGCGGTTCCAGGTGTTGGGGCCGGTGACGGCGTACGGGCCGGATGGTCCGGTCGGGTTGGGGCCGGCGCGGCAGCGCACGGTGTTGGCCGTGTTGTTGGTCGAGCCAGGTGCTCCGGTCTCGCTCGATCAATTGATGGACCGGGTTTGGGGCGAGCGGCCGCCGCAGCGGGCCCGGGGGACGTTGCATGCATACCTGTCGCGGCTGCGCACGGTCTTCGACGGGGCGGGCGGGCCGGTGCTGGTGCGCCGTTCGTCGTGTTACGTGCTGCAGGTGGCGCCGGCGGCGGTGGATCTGCACCGCTTCCGGGCGTTGGTGGGCCAGGCCAGGTCGGCCGGCGACGGGGAGGCCGCGCGTATCTGGTGTGATGCGTTGGACCTGTGGCGGGGTACGCCGTTCGCCGACGTTGACAGCGATTGGCTGCGCGCGGTCGCGACCGGGTTGGAGGGGGAGCGGCTAGCCGCCGTGCTGGACCGCAACGAGGTGTTGCTGCGCCGTGGTGAGTATGCGCGGCTGCTGCCAGAGCTGTCGGCCGCGGCCGCGGCGTACCCGTTGGACGAACGGCTGGCCGGACAGTTGATGCTCGCCCTGTACGCGTGCGGCCGGCAGGTGGACGCGCATGCACATTACCGGTCGCTGCGTGACCGGCTCATCGACGAGTCGGGCAGCGAACCCGGCCCGGCGCTGCGCCAGCTGCACGAACGGGTCCTGCGCCACGACCCCACGCTCGCCGCCGTGGCCCCGGCTGGGAGCCGGGACGGGGGCTCGCCCGCGCGGTCAGCCGGCGCGTCCGGGCCGCCGGCCGACCGGCCCGCGCAGTTGCCGGCCGACAGCCCCGGTTTCAGCGGCCGTGGGCGGTCGCTGGCGCAGCTCGACGAACTGCTGGCCGCCTCCGGTGACGCATCGTCGACGGTGGTGGTGACGGCTATCGGCGGCAGCGCAGGGGTGGGAAAGACCGCGCTGGCGGTGCACTGGGCGCATCGGGTACGCGACCGTTTCCCGGACGGGCAGCTGTACCTGAACCTGCGTGGCTTCGATCCCGCCGGTCAGGTGATGAGCCCGGCGGAGGCGTTGCCCAGGTTGCTGGAGCTACTGGGCGTGCCAGCGGAGCGGATACCGACCACTGTGGAGGCTCGGGCCGGCCTGTACCGTAGCCGGCTCGCCGGTGCCCGGATGTTGGTTCTGCTGGACAACGCCCGCGACGCTGAACAGGTGCGGCCGCTGCTGCCCGGTACGCCCGGTGTGCTGGTGCTGGTGACCAGCCGTGACCAGCTCGCCGGACTCGTCGCCAGCGACGGCGCGCAGCCGGTGCGGCTCGACGCGCTCGACGCGAGCGAGGCACGGCAGTTGCTGGCCGGCCGGCTCGGCGCCGCGCGGGTGGCCGCCGAGTCGGCGGCGGTGGACGGGATCGTGGCGGCGTGTGCCGGGCTGCCCCTTGCGCTGGCCATCGTCGCCGCCCGCGCGGCCACCAATCCCGGGTTCCCGCTGTCGGTGTTCGCTGGCGAGCTGGCCGATGCCCGCGGCCGGCTCGACGCGCTGGCGGGCCCGGATGCGGCCACTGACCTGCGAGCGGTCTTCTCCGGGTCGTACGAGGCCCTGAGCCCGCCGGCGGCCCGCCTGTACCGGCTGTTGGGGCTGCACCCCGGTCCGGACCTCGGGCTCGCCGCCGCGGCCAGCCTCGCCGGCCTGACGGCGGCGCGAACACGGCGACAGCTGGCCGAGCTGATCGCGGCCCACCTGATCATCGAGCACACGCCTGGCCGGTACGCGTTCCACGACCTGGTGCGCGTCTACGCCGCCGAACTGGCCGGCGGCGTCGACACCGAGCCCGAACGGCGCGCCGCACTGGAGCGGATGCTCGACTATTACCTGCACTCCGCCCACGCCGCGGACCGATGGCTGCCCGCCAGCCAGCATCACCCAGTGCTCGACCTGCCCCAGCCCGAGGTGGTTCCCGAAGCCTTCTCCGGCAACGCCGCGGCGCGGGCGTGGCTGACCATCGAGTTTCCCGTTCTGCTGGCCGTGCTGGATCAGAACGCCGAGGCCGGGTTCGACCACCACATCCACCACCTGACCCGGGCGCTCAGCACCTACCTGCTCTGGCGCGGGCTCTGGCACCACCAGGTCACCGTCCAGGCCATCGGGCTGCGCGCGGCCAGCCGGTGCGCGGACGCGTTCGGGCAGGCGGAGATCCATCGTCGCGTGGCTGTCGCGTGTGCCTTGCTCGGCCGACGCGACGATGCGCATTCCCACGCCCAGCGGGCTCTGGCCATCTACCGCGAGATCGGTGACCACGCTGGCGAGGCGCGGGGGCACATGACCCTGGCATGGCTGTCCACGCGGGAGGACCGCTACCAGGACGGGCTGGCGCACGCCGAGGGCTGCCTCGACGCGGCCCACGCGGGGAACAGCCAACTCATGCGGGCGCTCGCCCACAACGCCATCGGCTGGTGCCATACGCGGCTCGGGAACCACGCACTGGCCATCACCCACGGCGAGCAGGCCATCGCCGAGATGACCGAGATCGGCGACGCCGCAAGCATGGCCGACGTCTGGGACACCCTCGCCCACGCCCACCGCGGCCTCGGGCAGTACCAGCGGGCCATCGACTGCTATCAACAGGCCATCGACTGGAACCGGAGGTTCGGCGGGGGCATCAACGAGGCTAACCGGCTCACCCGGCTGGGCGAGGTCCACGAGACCGTCGGCGACATCGAGGCCGCTCGTCAGTCCTGGCAGCAGGCGCTGGAGATCTTCGCGGACGTCGGCCACCCGGAGGCCGGCAACCTACGGAAACGCCTGGCGTAGTCGTCCGGGCCAGAAAGTGAGCATCGCCGGTGAGCACTGGTCACCGCGCCGCGCTGCCACGAGGGTGGACGAGGGCGTGGTCCAGATGCATGTATTTCGACTCGCGGTCAGCGCACGCAGCGTGCGTATCCCTGGGGGATGTTCCGGTAGTTGGTGTAGCCGTCGTCGTAGCTGAGGCCCCACGTCTTGTCGGGCTGTGGATGGGATTTCGAGGCCGACCAGTAGTACGTCTTTTTTGCCGTGTTGGGGAACACGGAAGGATTGATGGCGGGGGCTACCCGCGATTCGTCGACCGTGGTTGCCAGTTCCTTGATGCTGGGCAGTCGCCACGCGTGACCGCCCAGGGCGAGTGCGGCGCAGTAGCTCGCCGCCGCCGTGGCGGACATCGTCGTGGCCGAGGTGGCCCGCTGCCAGATCAGCCCGGTGTGGTCGTCCCGAACCTCGCCGGCGGCCACGGTGGTGTATGTGGCGGCGCCCGTGCCGGTCGCTGCGCGGACGCAGCGCGCATGGTATGTCGCGGTGGTGTTGCCGGCGTTGCTGGCCAGGCCCTCGTAGAAGTTCATCACCCAGGCGTAGGGCGGGTCGTGTGCGACGGCCCATGGCGAGCCTGTCCAGAAGAAGTTCGCCAGTCCTTTGAAGGCGGTCGTGTCGATGGCGGGCCCGCTGCGCGTGAAGTCCATGATCGATGTCAACTCGATGCGGCTGGGCAGGCGCCAGCCGCTGTCGCCGATCGACAGCCCGGCGCAGTATGACTTCGCCGACGACCAGGTGAGCTTCTCGGCGGAGTACGCCTTCTGCCAGACCAGGCAGGTGACGTTGTCGCGGACGCTGCCGTCGCCGAGGTCGGTGTAGCTGGCCGCGTTCGGTAAACCGGTACCCTTCGGGTTGGGCATGGGCCAGCTCGCCCACGCCTGACTGAGCGCAGGACCGCACTTGGCCGTCGCGCCGGATCGCGTGGTGGTCTGCTTCCGGGTGCCGGGCCGGACTGACGCGCTCGCCGGGCTCGACTTCGCCGGCGTCGGGGCGGCGGTCGGATCAGCCGTCGGGCTGCTCGTGACGGTCGGGGTCTCGGCGGCGACCAAGGCGTCGGCGTGTGGCGTCTCGGCTGGTCGCTGCGCGGCGCAACCGGCCAGGGCAAGGCCCATCACCGCGAGCAGGTGGATGGTGACGGGAAGGCTGTCCCGGATGGCACGAGGCACGGCGGCGTGGCTCCCTCATCGTGTTAACGCCAGACGGCGGCGTGATCGATCCGAGTGAACGTACCCAGAGAGTTATAACGAAACGATCACAGCGGCTTCTGTCGATTCGTGTGACCGGTCACACTATCTCTCGCGGCATCGAGCACACCGGATGCCGTTGGGCGCCGGGTAGCCCATCTCCCCATGGCTCCGCGGTCTGGCGCACCGCTGTGCGGCTGACCGCTGCTCGCACCCCTGGAGGTAGCTCCCCACATGAGATCGACAAGTCGAAAGATCATCGGCGTCGCCGTGCTGACGCTGGCACTCGCGTCGGTGCTGCCGGTCGGAACGGCAAGCGCCGCACCCTCACAGCTCACCGTGGACCTGTCGGCGAACACGGGTGCCCTGCGCTACGGCGCGACTGGATTCCTGTATGGCCTCGGCGACGAGGGCATACCGAACGAGACGATGCTGGCCGCGATCAAGCCGCAGGTCGCCGCGCAGAAAGCCCCGGACGGCCTTCAGCATCCCAACGGCGACGCCCTCAAGGTCGCGCCGATGTTCAAGCGGGCCGGCGGACGCCAGATCGAGATCTACATGCAGGACATCTATCCGAACTGGCCGTACGACAACCTGGGCCTCAACGACTACCTCGCCAAGGTCGACACCATCGCCCGCAAGGTGGTCGCCGACCCCAATCGCGGCTTCTTCGTGTACGTCCCGTTCAACGAACCCGACTGGATCTGGTACAGCGGACAGCTCCAGGGACGATTCCTCAACGACTGGCGCACCGTGTACCAGCGGATCAAGTCCATCGACCCGAGTGCGCGTATCGCCGGGCCGGGCTTCTCCCACTACCGCTCGGGCGACATGCGCGCGTTCTTCACCTTCGCCAAGAACAACAACGTGCTGCCGGACGTGGCGACCTGGCACGAGCTGGGAAACGACTTCTTCACCGACTGGAACAACCACTACAACGACTTCCGTGCGATCGAGAGCAGCCTCGGCATCGGCCCGCGACCGATCACCATTGACGAGTACGCACGGCAGAGCGGCGATCTCGGGGTACCGGGCAACCTGGTGCAGTACGTGGCCAAGTTCGAGGCCAGCAAGGTCGACGCCTGCCTGGCCTACTGGACCACCGCCGGTGGACTCAACGACCTGGTGACCCGCAACAACCAGGCCACCGGCGGCTGGTGGCTGTACAAGTGGTACGGCGAGCTGACCGGCAACACCGTGGCCGTCACGCCGCCCTCGGCCGGTGGCTCGTTGCAGGGGCTCGCCGCCTTGGACGCGACAAAGCAACAGGCCCGGGTCGTCTTCGGTGGCAACAACTCCGTGTCCGGTACGTACGACACGAATGTCGTCGTACGCGGTCTGGGTTCAACGCCGTTCCTCGGCAACACCGTGCACGCGACGGTGTGGGGTGTGGACTCGTCCGGTCTCAACCCGTCAACCGGGCCGTTCGTCGTGGCCGAGGGCGACTACACCGCGAGCGGCGGGCAGGTGACGGTCCCGCTGACCGGGCTGCGCGGCTCGGCCGCCTACCACGTGATCATCACGCCGAACAAGGATCTGTCCACGGTCGGCGGCGCCTCCCGATACCAGGCCGAGTACGCGGGCCTCGACGGCGGCGCGCGCGTCACCTACGGCAGCAACACCGGCTACTCCGGCACCTACTTCGTCGAGGGCTACGGCGCCAGCACCACCGCCAGCACCAAGTTCGTCGTCACCGTGCCGTCGGACGGCTACTACAGCGTCGGGCTGCGCTACTCGGCCGGCCCGTTCTCAGGCGCGCCCGCCAACCGGTCGATCCGGTTGCGGCTCAACGGATCGGACCTGACCGACCTGGCGCTGCCCGGAACCGCGGACTGGAACACCTGGAACACCGTCACTACCAAGGTGTTCCTACCGGCCGGCATCAGCCGCATCGAGGTCAACGCGTACGCCGGTGACGACCGCGACGCGGTCAACGTCGACTACCTCGACGTCGCGGCCACCACCGGCACGATCACCTCGTACGAGGCCGAGGCGAGCGGCAACACGCTGTCCGGCACCGCGGCCCGGGCGAGCAACTCCGGTGCCTCCGGCGGCCAGCACGTCGGTTTCGTCGGCGCGGGTGCCGGCAACACCCTCCGGTTCAACAACATCACCGTGCCCACCGCCGGCCGGTACCGGATGGTCGTCGCGTACGCCAACGCCGAGGTGGTCGGAGACCACCAGTACAACAACAACATCGTCGACCGCGGGGCCGACATCAGCGTCAACGGCGGCGCTTCGCGGCGGGTCTACTTCCGCAACACGCTGAGCTGGACCACATTCCGCACCACCGTCGTCGACGTGGACCTGGCGGCCGGCGCCAACACCATCACCTTCGGCAACGCCTCCAGCGGCTACGCACCGGACCTCGACCTGATCCGCATATCCGCACCCATCGGCTGAGACACCGTCACCAGCAAGGACGTGACATGGACGATTCCCGCTCCGCCGCCCTGCTAACCCGATCACCTCGACGGTGACCTGCCTGGAGGGACGCGACGCTCATCGCAGTGTTTCGTCCGGGGCGTGTCCGACCTGGTCGAGTTCCGCTCTGGTCGGCAGGCCTTCCCAGTCGCCGTGCGCGGCGACCGCTGCCGCGCCGAGCGTCACGCCGCGCCGCAGCCGCTCCTGGACGGGCAACCCGTCCAGGAGCGCGGAGAGGTAGCCGGCGGTGAAGGCGTCGCCGGCACCGACGGAATCCACCACCCTGACCGTCAGGGCCGGCTCGTCGTACCGCCCGGTGCCGGTGTACGCCGACGCGCCCCGTGCGCCGCGCTTGATCACGACCTCGCGGGCGCCGAGGTCGAGCAGCGCCCGCACGCGGGTGGTCTCGTCCGGTCCGTCGCAGACCAGGGGTAACTCGTCTTCGGAGGCGACGACGATGTGGGCTTCGGCGGCCAGGGGACGCAGCGTGGCGCTTGCCTGCGCCCGCCCCCACAGCTTCGGCCGGTGGTTGACGTCGAAGCAGATGGTCGCGCCAGTGGCCCGTACCCCTTCGACCGCGTACCGGACCGCGGCGGCCGCGTCGTCGCCGAGGGCCGGGGTGATGCCGGTGACGTGCAGGACGCGGGCACCCCGCGCCACGGCGGGGGCGACGTCCGCCGGCGTGAGTCGTGCGCCGGCGCAGCCCGCACGCCGGTAGTGCACCCGGATCGTGCCGCCCGGCGCCCGGTCGAACAGCAGCATTCCAGTGAGCTCCCCGGGCGCCACCACGGCGTCGGCCACGTCGACGCCCTCGGCGCGCAGGGTCCGCAGCACCAGGGCGCCGAGTTCGTCGTCACCGACCCGGCCGATCCAACGGGCCCGGTGACCCAGGCGGGCCAGGCCGATCGCGACGTTGGACTCGGCGCCGGCCACGGAGAGCCGAAGGTCGCCGCCGAGCTTGAGCGGACCGCCGCTGCGCAGCGCGGCCATCGCCTCGCCGAGGGTGAGTAGGTCCACCGTCACCACTCGGCGAAGCTGCCGTCGTCGTGCCGCCAGACCGGCGAACGCCACGCGTGACCGAGTTCGTCAGCCCTGCGAACGGCCTTCTCGTCGACTTCGATACCCAGGCCGGGGCGGGTAGTGCGGGTCACGTGGCCGTCGACGAACGTGAAGACCGACGAGTCGACGAGGTAGTCGAGCAGATCGTTGCCGGCGTTGTTGTAGTGGATGCCGAGGCTCTGTTCCTGGATGAGGAAGTTCGGCGTGGAAAAGGCGATCTGCAGGCTTGCCGCCAGCGCGATCGGCCCCAGTGGACAGTGCGGTGCCATGCTGACCCCGTAAACCTCGGCCATCGCCGCGATCCGGCGGACTTCGGAGATGCCACCGGCGTGGCTGATGTCGGGCTGTGCCACCGCGATCCCGCGGTCCAGCACCGACCGGAAGTCCCACCGCGAGTACATCCGCTCGCCGGTCGCGATCGGCACCGAGGAGGCGGACACGACGTGGTGCAACTGGTGTCGTTCGTCCGGTAGCAGCGGCTCTTCGACGAAGAGCGGGCAGAGCGGCTCCAACAGCGGCAACAACCGCCGGGCGTTGGCGAGGCTGACCCGGCCGTGGAAGTCGACAGCCACGTCGCGGTCCGGGCCGAGCACCGCGCGGACGCTGGTCACCCGCTGGACGATAGCGTCGATCTCAGCGGGGGTGGCGATCGGGCCGAGCCGGCCGGACGCGTTCATCTTCACCGCGGTGAAGCCCGCCTCGACCTGCGCCCGTGCGGCTTGCTCCAGCTCGGCGGGCTCGTCGCCGCCGATCCACGAGTAGATCCGGGCACGATCGCGCACCGGCCCGCCCAGCAACTCGTGCACCGGTGCCCCGCGAACCTTGCCGGCGATGTCCCACAACGCCTGGTCGAGGCCGGCGACGGCGCTGGACAGCACCGGACCACCCCGGTAGAAACCGCCCTTGGTCAGCACCTGCCAGTGATCCTCGATCCGCAGCGGGTCGGCGCCGATGAGCAGCTCGGCGAGCTCCTCGACGGCGGTGCGCACGGTCGCGGCGCGGCCCTCGACCACGGGCTCACCCCACCCGACGACTCCCACGTCGGTGCCAATCCGACAGAACAGCCAGCGGGGCGGGACGAGGAACGTTTCGACTGAGGTGATCTTCATAGGTGGTCTCCGACGGGCACCCCGGAATTCGCGGCGCGGACCTTCTCGATGTCGAGCAGAGACTTCGCGAGCAGCGTGCTGGCGGCGGCGCCCGCAGCCTCCGGGTCACGGTCGCGGACCGCACTCAACACCGCCGCGTGTGCCGGCGTCGGGTCGTCGTCCTGCACCGCGCCGTGGACCAGGCGGTCCCGGGCGGCCAGGCCGGTCTCCAGCACCACCTCCATGCGGACCAGCAGCTCGTTGTGGGTCGCGGCGAGCAGGGCCCGGTGGAACGCGACATCGGCGTCGACGGCGTTTCCGTCGCCGCGCGCCGCGGCGGCCATCCGGCCGATCGCCAGCTCCAGCGCGGCGACATCCTCGTCGGTACGCCGGAGCGCGGCGAGGCGGGCGCTGGCCGGTTCGATGATGCCCCGCACCTCGGCCAGGTCGTCGAGGAACTGGCTGTCGTCGCGCCCCTCGAACTGCCACCGCACGACGTCGGGATCGAGCAGCCGCCACTCGGAACGTGGCAGCACGAACGTGCCTCGTTTCGGCCGCGCGTCGACCAGGCCCTTGGCCTTGAGCACCCGCAGTGCCTCGCGCAGCACGGTCCGGCTGATGTCGAGTTCGCGCTCCAGCCCCGGTACGTCGAGGGTCTGCCCGTCGGCGAACTCCCCGGAAAGGATGCGTCGGCCAAGCACCTCGACCACATCGCCGTTCAGGCCGCGTCCCTGGTAGCTGCCGGCCGTCCTTCTCCCGATCATGGCTGCCCGTTCATGCCGAATCCTTCACGACGCTCCAACCGCCATCCATCACGAGGCTGGCGCCGGTGACGAAGGACGCCTCACCGGAGGCGAGGAACGCGATACCGGCCGCGACCTCGGCCGGATCACCGAAGCGTTTGACCACTGTGGCAGCGACACTCTTGCGCCGGTCGGCCTCCCGCACCCTGTCCCACGCGCGGCTCATCACCGGCCCTGGCAGCACGCTGTTCACCCGCACGGCCGGGCCGTATTCGACCGCGAGCTGGCGGGCCAGGGCGGTCAGTCCACCCTTCGCCGCCGCATAGGCGGGGTGGCCGGGCACGCCGACGGTGGCGTGCACGGAGGAGACCAGGACGACAGCGCCGCCACCGGTTGCGGCCGACTTCCGCAGGCCAGGCAGGCAAGCGCGGAAGCCCAGAAAGGCCGCGCTGAGATTGACCGCGAGCTGCCGGTTCCACGAGGCGGGGCTGAGTTCACCGGCGGGCGCGATGTCGACCGCGAAGGCGTTGCTCACCAGCACGTCGACTGGGCCGGAACGCTCGGCGTGCGCGACGACATCGATCCAGCGCCGCTCGTCTGAGGCGTCGGCGTGTAGGGCGTCAGCTCGGCCGCCGGCCGCTCGGATCTCGGCCGCGACCCGCTCGACCCCGGCGTCGATGTCGGTCAGAACGACCGTCGCACCCTCGTCAGCGAGCCGCCGGGCTGTGGCCGCGCCGATCCCCGAGGCCGCTCCGGTGACCACGGCGACCCGATTGGCGAATCGGCTGGTCGTGGCGGTCGTGTCCGTACCCGCTGTCACGCGCTCATCTTAGATTAATGCATTTTTTATGACAATTGCTGCCGGGCCGCGGCGCGGTCGCCGCGGCCGACGGCCACTGGTTTGGTTGGTTACGGGCTGCCGCAGGTGGCGGATGCGGCAGACACCACGCAGGGTCTGCCGGTCATCCAGGTCGCCGAGCACGCACTCACGACGTCATGGCTTCGCGGATCTTGGCGGTGTCGACGAACTGTTCGAAGCGCACGATCTGGCCGCCGCGTACGACGAAATGGTGCGCGACGCGGACGTCGATGGCCTTGCCGGTGGCCTTGTTGGTGGCGGTGTATCGGGCCAGGACGGCGACGTTCTCCCCGTCGACGATGTAGGTGTCGTCGTGGGCGATCCAGTCGTCCCAGTCGGCGGCGAGCTGCTCCATCACGTTGGCGGTGACACCTGCCGGCGTTCGGTAGGTGCCGGCGAGCGGGAAGCCGGCCATCTCGGTCCACTCCACGTCCGGAGCGAGGGTGGCGCGCAGGGCTTCCAGATCGCCGGTGGCGGAGGCGAGGTACTGGCGGCGTACCACGTCGCCGGGTGCGGTGGAGGTAGCGAAGTCGGTCATCGGTCAGCCCCAGGCCATCTCGCCCTTGGCGACCTTGGCGCCGATCTGCGCGGCGATCTGCATGCCGTGGTCGGGGTACCGCCGGATGAGCGCGGCGGTGAGCGCGGCGCCATCGGCGGCCTTGCCGAGTTCTTCCTCGAACGCCGTCAGGTACTCGCGCGTGGCGGCGATGGCGCTGGCGTCGGCGGGCGTGTCGGGCAGCCGGTGACCGGGCACCACGAGCTGCGGTTCGAGGGTGGACATCTCGTCCAGCTGGGCGATCCAGGCGGCGCGCTGCTCCGGCTTGGCGGTATCGGCGACCCACACGTGCTCGCGCTGGAACAGCGCGACGCCGCCGAGGATGGCGCGGTGCTCGGACTGCCACAGGTAGTGCCGGTCGGGCAGCGCCGCCGGGCCGCCGCGCAGCTCGAACCGGTGCCCTTCGAGGGTGAGGTCGCCGGTCAGCGGGGCGAGGCCGACCAGCCGCGTGGGCAGGTTCGCACCGAGCGCGGCCCAGGCCTTCAGCTTGCCCTCGTACGAGTGGTGGATGTGCTCGATGGTTTGCGGGGTGGCGACGACCGCAGCGTCGGGGAAGGCGTCGGCCACGACCTCGGCGCCGAAGTAGAAGTCGGGGTCGCCGTGGCTGACGAACAGCGTGGTCAGCCGCTTGCCGCTGTCGAGGATCTGTGCGACCAGCCGGTGGCCGTCGGCGCGGGTGAAGCCGGCGTCGACCAGGAGCGCGTCGTTGTCGCCGGTGACCAGGGTGGCGGTCTTGTTCTTGCTGCCAGCCGGGAAGTCCAGATCCAGGACGGTGAAGTCGAGCGTGCTCATGGGTCCTCCTCGCGATATCCGATCTATCTGACGGAACAGTATCTGATCAGTCAGATATATGGCGCGGTTTCGCTGGACCAAGTGACCTGGATCGCAGACCTCAGCGAAGGCGCGGCAGCATGTCGCGGGCCGCGTGGCTGAGAATCCGCAGGTTCTCCATGAATCGCTTTCTGTCACCCGCGGGCAGTGGTTCGAGGAAGTACCG
This sequence comes from Micromonospora sp. CPCC 206061, assembly GCF_036906915.1. Taxonomy (NCBI): domain Bacteria; kingdom Bacillati; phylum Actinomycetota; class Actinomycetes; order Micromonosporales; family Micromonosporaceae; genus Micromonospora; species Micromonospora sp. CPCC 206061. The sequence continues at coordinate 375,093 of NZ_JBAKHX010000001.1, read as the reverse complement.
CTCGATGTTTTCCAGGTGCACCCGGGAGGCGTGCACGACCGTCTGCTCGCCCAGAGCGGTGAGCCGCACGAGCCGGCCCCGCCGGTCGCCGGGAGCCTCGGTGCGTTCCACCAGCCCGGCAGCCTCCATCCGGTCGATCAACCGCGTCACGCCACCGGTGGTGAGCACCTGCTCCTGGCTGATCGCCCGCATCGACAGCCCGGGACCGCCGGCCCGCCCCAGAATCAACAGCACCTCGTACATCAGGTGGCTGATGCCGCACTCCTGTTCGATCGCTCGTCCCAGGATGTACTCCAGCCGGTTGGCCGCGCCTTGCAGCCGGCCGAAGGCCAGGATCAGCTCATGCTCCCCAGCGTCCTTAGCCGTCGAGATCTCCACGCCTCGATGATGCACGACGGGCAGTCATCTCATTGTGGCGATGCGGTGCTGCGCCGGGGGACGAGAGTGGGAGACAACTTGATCTGCGCGGTGGGTCGGTCTCGGTCGGCGATGCGGTCGAGCAGCAGGCGGGCGGCGTTGGCGCCGATCTGGTAGCCCGCCTGGTCGACGCTGGTCAGGGAGATCGGCCGGAAGGCGGCGAAGGTGGTGTTGTCGTATCCGGCGACGGAGATGTCCTCTGGCACGCGCAGCCCGGCCTCGGCGATGGCGTCGAGGGCGCCCATGGCGACGATGTCCGCGCCGGCGAAGATCGCGGTGGGTCGGGTCGGCCGGGCAAGGAGCTGTTGAGCGCCGAGATAGCCGCCTTCCTGCGTGTAGGTGGTGGACGCGATGTCGATGTAGTCGGCCAGCCCGCGGGCCCGCATGGCGTGCCGGTAGCCGACGGCGCGGATGGCGTTGGGCATCTCGGCGAGGCGGTCGGGGTCGGTCTCGTGGTGCTCGATGTGAGCGATCCGCCGGTGGCCGAGATCGGCGAGGTGGTTGACGACCAGGGCGCCACCGGTGAGGTCGTCGTCGGCCACGGTGTCGTACGCGGGGGAGTGGCCGTGGCGGCCGACGACGACGGTCGGCACGGTGGCGGCGACGGCTTCGAGGTGCGTGCGGGGGGAGATGGGCGCGATGAGGATCATCCCGTCCATGCTGCGGTCGATCATTGCGTGCGTGACGCGGGCTTCCTCGGCCTCGCCGTTGCAGGCAGGGCCGAGTAGCACTTGGTAGTCGGTGTCGGCGAGCTGGTCGGTGAGGCCGTCGAGGATCTGCGCGAAGAACGGGTTGCGAATGTTGGGTAGCATCACGCCGATCGTGTATGTCTGCCCGCGCATCCCGCGAGCGGTGGCGTTGGGTCGGTAGCCGAGCTCCGCGATGGCCTGGCGCACCTTGGTCTGCATCCTCGGGCTGACGCCGTACGCGTTGCGCAGCACCTTCGACACCGCGGTCGTGGAGACCTGGGCGTGCCGCGCGACGTCGACGATGGTGATGCGTCGAGACGGCGGTGACGGTTTCTCCATCGGCTACCTCATCGGTGCGGGCGCACGTGCAACGTTGCCCGCGAGTCTAGACCGCCTTTCGGCTGGGTGGACAGCGTGAGCTCTCGACGACGCCACGATGACCTCCTAGGGTCGGGCGCAACATTTCTGTAAAACGTTACCCACAAGACTCCCCGGCTTCGTGCACGGTTATCTGCACTGGTCCGCCTCCGACAACTTCGAGTGGAGCGAGGGCTACCGCCCGAAGTTCGGTCTCGTCGCCGTGGAGTCCGACTTCACCCGGGTTGCCAAGCCGAGCGCCCGCGCCTTCGCCAGGATCGCGGCCACCGGGCGACTGTCCTCAAGGGAGCCTGCGCAGGCTTGACTCGCGTACGACGAGCTCCGGTTCGAAGACCACCTGCTGATGGCGGTGCGCATCCGCGTTGTCGGCCTCCTCCAGCAACAGCGTCGCGGCCGTCTGGCCAAGGCGCTGGCGAGGCTGACGCACCGAGGTCAGTGGAACGGCGGCGGCCCCGGCGAAGTCGATGTCGTCATAGCCGACGAGGGCGACGTCATCGGGTACGCGAACGCGCCGGTGGGTCAGGCCCTGCAACACGCCCAGCGCCAGTAGGTCGTTGGCGCAGAACACCGCGGTGGCGCGAGCCTGTCGAGGCAACCCGAGGATGCGGGCAGCGGCGTCGCGACCGGCGGCCACGGTAAGGGCGGGGGTGTCGATCCGCTGTAGCGACCGTGGCCCCAGACCGGCGTCGGCGAGTGCCTGCTGGGCGCCGCGGTGCCGGTCCCGAACCTGTTGCAGGGTGGAGCCGCCGACGAAGGCGATCCGCCGGTGCCCGCTTTCGATCAGGTGCCTGAGGGCCAGCTGCCCGCCGAGGTGATCATCGACCGAGACCGAGCACACGTCGGCGTTGGTTGAGGTGCGGTCCAGCACGACCACGCACACCCCGCGTTCACGCAACCGGTGCAGGCGTTCGCTGGCATCGTCGATCGGCGTGATCAGGACGCCCCGGACCCGTTGCTCTTCGAGCAGGTCCAGATACGCGTCCTCCTTCGCCCGGTCGCCGTCGCTGTTGCAGAAGATGACCGCCATCCCGGCCCTGGCCGTCGTGTACTCCACGCCTTTGGCGACATCCGTGAAGAACGGGTTGGCCACGTCCAGTACCACGAGGCCGAGCGTGCGGCCCCGGCCTCGCCGTAGGTGCCGGGCGGCGTCGTTGCGCACGAAACCCAGCTCCTGGATCGCCGCCAGGACGCGCGAGCGGGTCGTCGGTGTGACGATGTCGGGCCGGTTGAGGACGTTGGACACGGTGCCGACCGACACGCCGGCGCGAATGGCGACATCGCGCACGCTGGCGGCCGGCTTGGGCAAGTGTCTGTCCCGCAGCTCCATGAATCGTTCAAGGGTAGTCGTGCGTCGGGGCTCCTTTTAGAGGCGTGTCCCCATGTGGCCAATGCCGGGTGTCTGCCTAACGATTCGGTAACCCGCACGAAACTCTTGACCCGACCGGAGGTGCGTGTTTAACGTTCTACGCGCAGGGTCGATGAATCGTTTCATCACCGCTTGGAGGCTGGATGCCCGAGCAGACCACGAACGACACGCCGGTGCTGGCTCTTGCCGCGGTACGGAAGTCCTTCGGCGCCGTGCAGGCCCTCACCGAGGCTCGGCTGGAGCTTTGCGCGGGCGAGGTGCACGGGCTCGTCGGTGAAAACGGGGCCGGAAAGTCGACGCTGGTGAAGGTCCTCGCGGGCGTGCACGCACCGGACGAGGGCGCGCTCACGCTGGACGGGCAGCCGCTCTGGCTGAGCGGACCGGCGGACGCGCGCGCGGCCGGGATCGCGGTGATCTACCAGGAGCCGACGCTGTTTCCGGACCTGTCGGTCGCGGAGAACATCTTCATGGGCCGGCAGCCGCTGCGCGGCCTGCGCCGCATCGACACCGCGGCGATGCGGCGACGTACCCGGGAGCTGTTCACCCAGCTCGGCGTGCAGCTGGACCCCGACCGTCCGGCGCGGGGGCTGTCCATCGCCGACCAGCAGCTCGTCGAGATCGCCAAGGCGTTGTCGTTCGATGCCCGAGTCCTGATCATGGACGAGCCGACCGCCGCCCTGTCCGGTGTGGAGGTCGAGCGGCTGTTCGCGGTCGTCCGGTCGCTGCGCGAGTCCGGTGCCGCGATCCTGTTCATCTCGCACCGGTTCGACGAGGTGTTCGCGCTGTGCGAGCGGGTCACCGTCATGCGCGACGGGCGCTGGGTGTCCACCGATCCGGTCTCCGAGCTATCCGTCGGCCAGGTGGTGCGCCGCATGGTCGGGCGGGAGGTCTCTCAGCTGTACCCCAAGCAGGACACCCAGGTCGGCGACGTGGTCCTGAGCGTGCGCGAGCTGACCCGTGCCGGCGTGTTCGACGCCGTCAGCTTCGACGTGCGCGGCGGGGAGATCGTCGCCCTCGCGGGCCTGGTCGGCGCTGGTCGCAGCGAGGTGGTGCGTGCGGTGTTCGGCGTCGACCGGTACGACTCCGGCGAGGTTCTGGTCGACGGCCAGCGGCTGCCGCGCGGCCGGCCGGCAGCCGCGATGGCGGCGGGTGTGGCGCTCGTACCGGAAGACCGCCGGCAGCAGGGCCTGGTGATGGAGCTGCCCATCGAGCGAAACGTCACCCTCACCCGCCGGTGGTCGCTGTCGAAGCTGGGGCTGCTCGGGCGCCGGGCGGAGCGCGCGGACGCGCACCGGTGGACGCGGCTGTTACAGGTGAAGGTCGGCCACCTGTCCGATCCCGTGTCCACATTGTCCGGTGGCAACCAGCAGAAGGTGGTTCTCGCCAAGTGGCTGTCCACCGACCCGAAGGTGCTGATCGTCGACGAGCCGACCCGCGGGATCGACGTGGGAACGAAGGCCGAGGTGCACCGGCTGATGTCGCGACTGGCCGGTGAGGGCGTCGCGGTGCTGATGGTCTCCAGCGAACTGCCCGAGGTGCTCGGCATGGCCGACCGGGTGCTGGTCATGCACGAGGGCCGGCTCGTCGACGAGATAAGCCGGGAGCGGGCCGACGAGGAGTCGGTGATGCTCGCCGCCACCGGTCACGGAGGCGGCGCATGACCACGACCAAGCCGGCTCCCGAGGCGTCGCCGCCCCGCACGCGCGGCGACGTGCGCGGGGCTCACAGGTTGTTCGTGATCCGAGAGCTCGGCATCGCCCTCGCCCTGGTGTTGTTGGTCGCGGTCACGACGATCTCGAACCCGAGGTTCTTGAACGCGCAGTCCCGCAAGGACCTGATGCTCGGGGCCACCATCCTGGTGGTCCTTGCCGTCGGCCAGACGATCGTGGTGATCACGCGCAACGTCGACCTGTCCGTGGGTTCGGTGCTCGGGCTGTCGGCGTTCGCGACCGGGAAGCTGTTTCTGGCGATGCCGGACGCGCCCATCGTCCTGGCCCTGGCCGCCGGGGTGGGGCTCGGTGTGCTGTGCGGCGCCGTCAACGGCGCCCTGATCGCACTCGCCCGGGTGCCTGCGCTCGTGGTCACCCTCGGCACCCTGTACGTGTTTCGGGGCATCGACTACTCGTGGGCGGCCGGCCAGCAGATCAACGCGGCCGACATGCCCAGCGGTTTCAAGCGGATGGGCACCGCCGTCGTGCTCGGCGTGCCCGTCCTGGCCCTGTTCGCGGTCGCCGTGCTGGTGATAGCCGGCTTCTACCTGCGCTCGTACCGGTCGGGCCGGGAACTGTACGCGATCGGCTCGGACCCGGCCGCCGCCCGCCTGTCCGGGATCCCGGTCGGGTGGCGGGTCTTCACCGCCATGACCGTCTCCGGTGCCCTGGCCGGGCTGGCGGGCGTGCTGTACGCGGCCCGCTTCGGCACCCTCGACGCCGCCGCCGGCACCGGCATCGAGCTCAACGTCGTCGCGGCGGTCGTGGTGGGTGGGGTCGCCATCTTCGGCGGTAGCGGCTCGGTGTACGGGGCTGCATTGGGCGCGGTGTTGCTGTCCACAATGGGCGCCGCGTTGCCGGTGCTGCGCATCGACCCGTTCTGGCAGCAGGCCGTCGTCGGCGCGCTGATCCTGGCCGCGATCGGCCTGGACCGGGCGCTTAACGCCCGGATCGCCAGCCGGCTGAGGGGAAGGAGGGCTCGTGGTGCCTAAGCGCCTGGGCACGTGGGACGTGCTGGTCATCGTCGTGCTGGCCCTGGTGGTCGTGGCCTCGTCGGTACTGGTGGAAGGCTTCGCCACCTCCCGCTTCTGGGGTTTCCTGCTGCTCGACGTCATCCCGATCGCGTTGATCGCCCTGCCGATGACCCTGGTCATCATCACCGGGGAGATCGACCTGTCGGTGGCCAGCGTCCTCGGTCTGTCCAGCGCGGTCATGGGGCAGATGTGGCTGTCCGGCGTGCCGCTGCCGCTGATCCTGCCCATCGTCCTCGTGCTCGGCGCCGTCCTCGGGGCGGTAAATGGGCTGTTCGTCGCTGGCTTCGGCCTGCCGTCGCTGGCCGTTACGATCGGCACCCTCGCGCTGTATCGCGGCCTGGCCTACGTGGTCCTCGGCGACCGGGCCGTGGCGGACTTTCCCTTTAGCTGGACGGGCAACATGATCGAGGCCCTGCCGGGCACCACCGTCCCGTGGGTCGCCCTCGTGGTCGCGGCGCTCGCGGTCGGCTTCGGCGTCGTTCTGCACGCGACCCCGATCGGGCGGGCGCTGTTCGCCATCGGCAACAACGACCAGGCCGCCACGTTCTCCGGGATCTCCGTGGCCAAGACGAAGTTCTGGCTGTTCGTGGTCACCGGCGCGGTCGCCGCCCTCGCCGGGTTCTTCTGGACGATGCGGTACGCCTCCGCCCGCGCCGACAACGGCGCCGGCCTGGAACTGTCGGTCGTGGCCGCCGTGCTGCTCGGCGGCGTGTCCATCTTCGGCGGCCGCGGCACGCTGGGCGGTGTCCTGGCCGGCGTGCTGCTGCTGATCACCTTGCGCAACGCCCTGCAACTGGCCGACGTGCCGGCCGACACGCTCACCGTGGTCACCGGCACCCTACTGATCATCTCGGTCGTCGGTCCCAACGCCGCCAGCATGCTGCGCGCCCGACTGCGCCGGCGACGACCCGCAACAACCCCAGCGGCTGGCGCCTGAGTCGCCACCGGTACGCCACACAGATAGTTCGGTTCCCCGACCCGCATCCCATGAGCCGCCCGAAATGCGAAGAAAGGACCAACCATGCGAACCATAAGGAACGGCGTATCCCTCCTCACCCTGATGACGCTGCTAGCGACCGCCGCCTGCGCCAGTGACGACGACAGCCCAGCCACCGGCGGCGACGCCAGCGCCGGAGCGTCCGGAAAGATCAAGGAAGGGCTGAGCGTCGCGTTCCTGCCCAAGCAGGTCAACAACCCGTACTTCACGACGTCCGACAACGGCGGCAAGGCCGCGGTCGAGGAGTTCAAGGGGGAGTACAAGGAGGTCGGCCCGTCGGAGGCGTCGGCGTCCTCGCAGGTGTCCTATCTGAACACGCTGACCCAGCAGGGTTCGGACGTCATCGTCGTGTCCGCCAACGACCCGAACGCCATCTGCGGCGCCATCAACCAGGCCCGGCAGGGCGGCGCGAAGGTGGTCACGTTCGACTCCGACACCAACAAGGACTGCCGGGACCTGTTCGTCAACCAGGTCACCGCGCAGGGCATCGCGGAAAACCAGGTCAAGCTGATCTCCGACCAGATCGGCGGGGCGGGGAAGATCGCGATCCTGTCGGCGACGGCGAACGCGACCAACCAGAACGCCTGGATCGAGCTGATGAAGACCGAGCTGAAAAAGCCCGAGTACAGCAAGATCGAGCTGGTCACGGTTGCGTACGGCAACGACGACGACCAGAAGTCGTTCCAGGAGACACAAGGCCTGCTCTCCTCGTACCCGGACCTGAAGGGCATCATCTCGCCGACCACCGTGGGCGTGGCCGCGGCGGCCCGGTACCTGTCCGGGTCGCAGTACAAGGGCAAGGTGGCGCTGACCGGGCTGGGCACCCCGAACCAGATGCGTGAGTTCGTCAAGGACGGCACGGTGAAGAACTTCGCGCTGTGGAACCCGGCCGACCTGGGCTACCTGGCCGCGTACGCCGGCGCCGCCCTCGCCTCCGGGATGATCACCGGCAAGGAGGGTGAGAAGTTCACCGCGGGCAAGCTCGGCGAGTACACGATCGGCGCGGACAGCGTGGTCGTGCTCGGCCCACCCACCGTCTTCGACACCTCCAACATCGACCAGTTCGACTTCTGATCCATCGCCCGGTGCCAGCCCGCCGAGCCGGGCCGGCACCGGGGTTGGCAAGAACAGGAGTGAGTCCCGTGAGCTCACCTCCCGGTCCATGGCCGGTGCTGAGCGCCGATGACCTGGTGCTGCTCAGCTTCGTCGCGCAGGGACTGCCGGTAGAGGCGATGGCACGCCGGCTCGAAGTATCCAAGCGCACCGTCCGCCGCCGCACACGTGCCATCTGCGACCGGCTCGGTGTGCCCGGGATCGTGCCAGCCGTGGTCTGGGCGGTGCGTCGGGGAATGCTCTGACCGTCGTCATCGAGACCCTGCCCGCTCGATCGAGATCAGTTTCCCTAGTTGGGAGTTTCGTGTCGCCTTCCGACGGGACGGCTGCAGCCCCCCGAACGGGTTGCCGTATGAGGGGCTGCAGGCTGGGGCGGGTACGACCCCGCGCCGTTGGGGGATCGTACCCGGGTCTCCGTGTCGAGATGGACGTGAACCGCATCGCGGTCCGCCGGCCAGTTGTGGCAGCGGTGGCACCGCGCCATCTCCATGCGAGGAACGCTGGCACCCCAGCGCGATTGACGATCGTGAAGCCCGAAAACCGCGTACGCGGATACGCTCCACCACTTCATACAACAAGTGGACGGGGCTGCGCATTCCGCCTCAGGCCGGACGATCACGCGTACACCGGGGAGCCGGCGGACATGATGTCCCGCCAGCCGCGAGCGGTGACCCACAGCCGCCCAGGGTTGCACCCGCGCCAGATCCAGGAAGGCTCTGCGGCATCGATCGGTATGCTTCCGGAATGGCTGATGCCGCGCATCTGAGGCCGTTCGTTCTGCCAGTCGACGTTCGAGCCGCTGAACGCCGCGGCGCCGTAGACCTGTATTTGCCGGAGGCGTCGCAGCCTCGCCCGGCGCTCGTGTTCGCCCACGGCCTCGTCCCGCCGGACGCACGTCCGACACCTCGCGACTGGCCCGTCTATCGCGGATATGGGTCGATCGCCGCGGCCCGCGGCGTCGTCGGCGTCGTCGTCGACCACCGGCTACACGCCCTGGCCGGCTACCCGCAGGCCGCCGACGACCTGACCGCGGCGGTCCAGATCGTGCGAGCGGACCCGCGCGTGGATTCCGAACGGGTGGCCATCTGGGTCTTCTCGGGAGCCGGCCTCCTGCTGGCTGACTGGCTTCGCGCCTCGCCGAGCTGGTTGCGTTGCGTTGCGGCAAGCGCGCCTGAGTCTGGACGAACTGTGCCAGCTAGCGCGACCGTGCCCTCTTCGAGGGCCTCGCCGCCGTGCGCCCGGCTGACCTGAGCCCGCACGGGATGCGGCGGCTGGCCGTCCCGGCGCGGTTACGCGCCCTCGTCGAACGACCACCACACCAGCTGCGCGCCGCCGACCTGTCACGGGTCGAGCAGGCGCTTTCCCGCGGCGGGCACGAGTCGGCCGCGCCGGTGACGCGGCTGCTACACGCCCGCCTGGCCTACCGGTTCGCCGGTCGTTGACCTTCGAGCGCCGCCACCGAGCATCGTCTTGTCGACCTAGAGTGCCGCGATCAGGCGCAGTCGTGGCACACGTCGATCCCGGCTGCCGCCCGCTGGTTGCGGTGGCGTACCAGATAGCAGCGCGAGCAGCGGAACTCGTCGACCTGCATCGGGATCACCGTGACGGACAGCTCGTCGTCGAGCTGCTCGGCGCCGGGTAGCTCGAAGGCCTCCGCCAACTCGGCCTCGTCCACGTCCACCGCGCCGGAACGCGGAGCGGCACGCCGGGCCTGAAGCTCCTCCAGGCTGTCTTCCTCGACGGCGGCGGTTCGCGGCGCGTCGTAATCTGTCGTTGCCATTTACTCATCTCCTCTGGGCGGTAGGGGAACAACCGCCCTACCGGGCTTATTCCGCTCGCCTACGGATGGTCGGTTTTTTGTCACCCGGGCCACTGTCGAGCAGCGTCGTTGAGCTCGGTGAGCAGTTCCTCACCCGTCCAGTTTCGCCGCCCGCCGCCCTCGGCGTCACGGACCAGGGAGACCAGCCGTTCGTTGACCGGTGCCAGGGTGCCGTGGCCGCGGGCCAGCGCCACGATCTCACCGTTGAGGTAGTCCACCTCTGTGGTGCGCCCCGCCTCCAGGTCCTCCCACATCGAGGAGCGTGCCAGCGGGTCGACGGCGAGCATCCGGCCGGCCACCCGGGTGAACACCGCGTCGGGCATGGTGAGCAGCGACGGTATCCAGCTCGGCGGCAACGGCGTCAGCTTCGCCGGGCTGAGACCGGCTGCGGCGTACGCCGCCAGCGCCTCCCGCTGTGCCATCGCCAGACACCGCCGGTACGGTCGCCGCGACAGCTGCGCCTTCAGCGGCAGGCCAGACAGGGCGTTGACCGCGTTGTTGAGGTTGAGCAGCAGCTTCGCCGCCTGCACCCCCGTCATGTCGTCGTGCTGCAATAGTGGCAGGCCAGCCCGTTGGAACGCCGCGGTGTATCCGGCCAGAGCGGCGTGCCGTTGCACTTCGAGCCCGCCCTCGGTGGCACCATGGAGTCTACCGTCACCTTGGTTGACCACGTTGAAGGCGACCATTCCCGGCAGGACGGTTACGCTGGGTAGCCGTTCGCGCAGCAGGTCGGCGTTGTGCAACCCGTTCTGGAAGCTGATGACGACCGCGCCCGGCTTCAGGCGCCCCGCCAGCTCGGCGCCCGCCTCCGCGGTGGCCGCGGACTTCACGGTGACGAGCACCAGGTTCGCGTCCGCGACCGGGTCCGAAACGGTTTCGTATCGCGGCGCAGGCACACGCAGTGCGGCGCCGCGCCAGTCGGTGAGGGTGAGCCCGTGCCCAGCGATCTGCCGCGCCAGCCGCTCCCGGCCGACGAAGACCACCTCGCTGCCGGTCGCGGCGAGCCGGCCGCCGACGTAGCAGCCGATGCTCCCGGCACCGTAAACACAGATCACCATTTGACGGGCATGGTAGTGCACCGACGCCGAATCGCGTGCAACCTGAGCGGGCGCGTGCGCCTGGTCGATCGGCTGCCGCCAGGTGTGGACCTACCCGGCAGCGGCTCGCGGCGTTCCAGCCATGCGGCTCGACATGATCGACAGGACAGGGCTTAAACGGGGTGCGGCTCGACGGCCCGCGAAAGTAGGGTCCTCTGCTTGTGAGCAGAGCGGCCGAGATCCTGGTGCCGGCCCGTCTCGGGACAGGCTTCCGGTGGCTGCTGGCGTCGTCATGGTCGACGAATCTCGGCGATGGTGTCGCGGCCGCGGCCGGCCCGCTGCTGGTCGCGTCGCTGACCCACGACCCGTTCCTGATCTCGTTGGCCGCCATGATGCGATGGGCGCCGCCATTGGCGTTCGGCCTCTACGCCGGAGTGTTGGCCGACCGACGCGACCGCCGTCGGGTCGTGATCGCCGCGAATCTCGTCCGTGCCGTGGTGCTTAGCGGGCTGACCATCGCGTTGGTCACCGGCACCGTCTCGGTGACCGGCGCGCTGGTGGCGTTGGGGTTGCTCGCCACCGCCGAGGTGTTCGCCGACAACACGGTCACGACTCTTACGCCGATGCTCGTCCACCGCGACGACCTCGCGACCGCCAACTCCCGCCTACAGACCGGGTTCATAACCCTCAACCAACTGCTCGGCCCGTCCATCGGAGCCGTCCTGTTCGCCGCCGGCGTCGTGTGGCCGTTCGCGACCGAGCTCGTCCTGGTCACCGCTGGCGTGATCCTGGTATCGAGAGTCGCGCTACCCGCACATGGCCGCGACAGGTCGAAGGTGCGGAACGGGGTACGCCGAGACATCGCCGAGGGTTTCCGGTGGGTGGTGCACAACCCGGCGGTCCGTACGCTGGTGCTGACCATCCTGATCTTCAATCTCACGTTCGGGGCGGCCTGGTCCGTCCTGGTGCTCTATGCCACGCAGCGGCTCAGCCTCGGCGCCATCGGGTTCGGCCTGCTCACCACGGTCTCGGCGGTCGGCGGCCTGCTCGGGACCGGTATCTACGGCTGGCTCACCCGCCGGGTGAGCCTGGGCAACGTGATGCGTGCGGGACTCATCATCGAAACCCTCACCCACGGCGCCCTCGCCGTGACCACCTCGGCGTGGGTCGCCATGCTGATCTTCTTCGTCTTCGGCGCCCACGCGTTCGTCTGGCACACGACCTCGATCACCGTCCGGCAGCGCGCGGTCCCGACGCACCTGCAAGGCCGCGTCACCAGTGTCAACACCATCTGCGTGTACGGCGGTCTGGTGATCGGTTCGGCTGCCGGCGGCAGCCTGGCCACCCACTACGGAGTCACGGCACCGTTCTGGTTCGCGTTCGCCGGCTCTGCCATCTTCGTCGTCATGCTCTGGCGGCAACTGACCCACATCATCCACACCGACGAGCAGTCCCGCGGCGCCCAGGTAACGCCGGACCGGCAGCCGGTGTAGCCGTCAGGTTGCCGCGGTGAAACCGGCTCCGGGGATGGTCCGGGGCATGACAGCAAACATCAACCAGCCGGCGATCGCGGTGCGTGGGCTGCGTAGGTCGTACGGCGAGAAGGTCGTGCTCGACGGCATCGACCTGTCCGTCGCGAAGGGGACGATCTTCTCGCTGCTGGGCCCGAACGGTGCCGGCAAGACCACGATGGTGAAGATCCTGTCCACCCTGATCCGCGCCGACGGCGGGGAAATACAGGTGGCCGGGCACGATCCGGTCCGGGAGCCGGACGCGGTACGCGCCGCCATCGGCGTGACCGGGCAGTTCTCGGCGGTGGACAAGCTGCTGACCGGTGAGGAGAACCTGCTGCTGATGGCGGACCTGCATCGCCTGGACCGGCGGGACGGTCGCCGGCGGGCCGCGGAGCTGCTGGAGCGGTTCGACCTGGTGGAGGCGGGCGGCACGATGGCCGCTACCTACTCCGGTGGCATGCAGCGCCGGCTGGACCTGGCGATGACGCTGGTCGGCGCCCCGCAGGTGATCTTCCTGGATGAACCGACCACGGGCCTGGACCCACGCAGCCGCCGCGGCATGTGGCAGATCATCCGCGAGCTCGTGGCCGGCGGAGTGACGATCTTCCTGACCACCCAGTACCTGGAGGAGGCGGACCAGCTCGCCGACCGGATCGCGCTGCTGGACCAGGGCCGGCTGGTGGCCGAGGGCACGCCGGCGGAGCTCAAGCGCCGCATCCCGGGCGGGCACGTCAACCTGCGGTTCACCGACCCGGCCGAGCTCGACCTGGCCGCCCGGGCGTTCGGTGGCACGGGCCGCGACGACGAGGCGCTCGTGCTGCAGGTGCCGCACGACGGCGGGGTCCACTCGCTGCGCGGGCTGCTCGCCCGGCTGGACGACGCCTCGATCGAGGTCGAGGAGCTGACCGTGCACACACCGGACCTGGACGACGTGTTCCTCGCCCTGACCGACAAGAGCGCCCTGACCGACGAGAGCGCCCTGACCGACGAGAACAAGCTGGAGGCCGTGCGATGAGCACCATGCCACTCGCGCTGCGGGACTCGACCACCATGGTGCGCCGCCAGATCAAGCACATGCGGCGATACCCGTCGCTGACCCTGCAACTGCTGGGCACGCCGGTGGTGTTCCTGCTGCTGTTCGTCTACGTCTTCGGCGCCACGCTGGGCGACGGGCTGGGCTCCGGCTCGGGCGGTCGCGGCGAGTACGTCGACTACGTGACGCCGGGCATCATGCTGATGGCGGTGGCCGCCGTGGCGATGGGGACCGCGATATCGGTCGCGATGGACATGACGGAGGGCATCGTGGCCCGGTTCCGGACCATGGCCATCGCTCGGGTATCGGTGCTGACCGGCCACGTCGTCGGTGCGATGGCGCAGACCTTCCTAGCGGTGGCGGTGGTCGTCGCGGTCGCGCTGGCCATCGGGTTCCGGCCCGACGCGAGCGTGGTGGAGTGGATCGCCGCGGCCGGCGTCCTGGGGCTGCTCGCCTTCGCCCTCACCTGGCTGACCGTGGCGCTGGGCCTGGCGGCCAAGACCGTCGAGAGCGCCAGTAATACGCCGCAGCCGCTGATGTTCCTGCCGTTCCTGGGCAGCGGGTTCGTACCCACCGACTCGATGCCGGTCGGCCTGCGCTGGTTCGCCGAGTACCAGCCGTTCACACCGGTCATCGAGACGCTCCGCGGGCTGCTTCTGGGCACCGGGATCGGCGCCAGCGGGATCGCCGCCGTCGCCTGGTCGGCCGGTATCGCGCTGATCGGCTACCTGTGGGCGAGGAAGCTGTACAACCGTCAGAACTGAGCCCGTTCGCGCAGTGCCGCCAGCGCGGCTTCGGGCAGCTCGTCACTGCTGAGGGCGGCGTACCTGGACACGGCTGCCAGGTACGCCGCCTTGTCGGCCTCCTCCGCGGCCCGCCGGGCGTCGTCGGGTGACATGGTGGGCCGGTAGTTGCGGATGAAGTAGAACCGCTCGGCCAGTGCGGTCAACCGCGTACCGGAGGTTGCCGCGCCCCGCGCCAGGTCCACTGTGGCCAGTGCCAGCAGCAGCGCGCCGCCGACCGGAAACCCCATCAGGTACGTGCGGTTCGCGGTGAGCGTGGTCAGCAGCGCCGACAGCCGCTCGGGCAGCGCGGCGGCGAGCGGGGCGACGAGGTCGAGCCGGTCGTGGTGGACGTGGGCGATCACGGTCGCCGCCTCGACCTCCAGGGCCCACCCATCGAGGCCGGGCGTGTCGCCGCGGTCCACCGCCTCGCGCATCAGCCCGGCCACCCGCCGCCACGTCCGCAGGCCGGCCTCGACCTGGCCGCGGGCGAGCAGGATCTCCGCGCGTACGGCGGCGGTGAAGGAGCGCAGCTCCACCGCGTCCTCGGGCTGATCCGGCTCCAGCAGGCCCAGCTGCCGCTCGGCCACGTCGACGTCGCCGACCTGCAGGTTCGCCAGCACCATGCCGAGCCGGACGCCCAGCGTCTCGTCCCGGACACCGGCCTCGGTAAGGACCCGCATCGCGGCCTCGAGGTGGGGCAGAGCCGCCGCGCCGCGCCCGGCCTGCAGGTGCAGGTCGGCGATCCGGGCATGGGAGAGCAGCCGCGCCCACGGCACCGGCTGGTCCCGGACCGTCGCGAGCATGCGTCCGGCGGTGGCGAGGGCACGGTCAGGCTGGCCCTGGTACTCCCAGAAGTAGGTGGCGACAGCGTTGGCGACTCCTGCCAGCAAGGGCTCGTCGCTATCGCACAGCTGGAGCAGCCCCGCGCCGTCCGCCGCCAGCAGCTCCGGCACCGCCCCCAGCACGGCCGCCGTGGCACGGATCAGGGTGTCCGGTGGCGCGGGCGGGAGCCGGCGCAGCGTGACCAGCGAACGTACGGCCCGCGGCTTCTCGGTCGTGAACAGGAACCCGGTGCACAGCGCGGCCGCGGTCCGCGTCACCTCCACGAAGTCCGGCTCGGGCCGGTAGTGCGACAGGACCCAGCCGCACTCGCCGACCAACGCCACCATCCGGGCGTAGTCCGATTCGGTCATCCACAGGCCCGCCACGACCGCGGTCGTCGCCGCGACCGTGGCGCCGTCCGCGCGGGCAACTGCCTGGTGCAGCGCCTGTACGAGGTTGTCCTGCTCGGCCCTGATCCGCTCCAAAGCGGGGACGGGGTCGGGCCCGAACGTCGCCTCGTGGTACGCCAGCCCGAAGTCCCGCGCCCAGGCCAGGAACCCGTCGGCGACCCGATGCTCCTCGCCGGCCTTCGCCAGCTGCGCCGCGCTGAACTCGCGTACCGTCTCCAGCATCGAGAACCGCGCGCCGAAAGCGGTGTCGACCACCTTCAGCAGCGACTGGTCGACCAGGTCCTCCAGGGTCCGCAGGACGTCCCCGTCCAGCAGGCGCCGGGCGGCGTCGGCGGCGAACCCGCCGGGAAAGACCGACAGCGCCCGCATCGCCGTCTGGCCGGCCGGATCGAGCAGGTTCCAGCTCCAGCCGACGACGGCGTCCAGGGTCTGGTGCCGCGCGGGCGCGTCGCGCGGACCGCCCCGCAGCAGTCCGAACCGGTCGGTCAGGTGGCCGGCGATCTCGGCCACCGTCATCACCCGCACCCGCGCCGCCGCCAGCTCCGCCGCCAGCGGCAGCCCATCCAGGTGGCCGCACAGCTCGGCGACCGTGTCGGCGGGCAGCTCGACGCCCGGGCGGGCGGCTCTGGCCCGCTCGGTGAACAGCTCCACCATGGTCGGCAGGCTCAGCTCCGGCAACGCGTACACCGACTCTGACGACAGACCCAGCGGCGTGCGGCTGGTGGTCAGCACGCGCAGCTGCGGCAGCACCGACACCAGCGCCTGTGTCAGCTGCGCGGCGCCGCCGATCACATGCTCGCAGTTGTCCAGGACCAGCAGGGCCGGACCCGAGCCCATCGCGGCGGCGATACCGGCAAGCGCGTCCGGCGGGACGGCCGGCGGCGACAGCCGTGGCTCGCCGGTGCCGACGACGGTCGCCACCTGCCGGACGACATCGTCGTCGGCGGTGACGCCGGCCAGCGCGACGACATGGACCACCCGCTGCTCGGCGTCCCGGCTGACGACGTTCGCCAGCCGGGTCTTGCCCAGACCGCCCGGCCCGACGATCGACGTGACCCGGGACCGGCGCACCATCGCGGCCACCGCGGTCACGTCCTCGGCGCGGCCCAGCAGCGGATTCGGCTCGGACGCGACACCGTGCCGGACCGTCGGCGTGTCGCCCTGCAACAGCCGCTGGTGCACGGCCCGCAACTCCGCGCCGGGATCGGTGCCCAGCTCGTCGCGCAGCGACCGCCGGTACGCCTCGTAGCGGGCCAGCGCCGCCGCGGGCCCGACGGTGGCCGCCTCGCAGCGCAGCAGCTCCAGCAGCACCTCCTCGTCCCGCGGCAGCTCGCCGGCGAGCGCTGTGAGCGGCTCGACCGCCTCGCCCTGCCGCCCCAGCCGGGCAAGGGCCAATGCCCGGGTGCGCAGCAGCGACCGGTGCGCCGCCACCCGCTCGGCTCGCAGCGCCTCCACCGGGTCAGCCGACCCGACACCACCGGGCGGTGTGCCGTCCCACAACGCCAGGCCCGCCTCCCCGTGCGCCAGCGCCGCCTCGTGGTCCCCGGCGCGCAACTGCCGGGTACTCGCCGCCGCGCGCAGCAGCACGGCGCTGCTGTCGATCTGGTCCTCGTCCAGAGCCAGCCGGTACCCCGTGGCCGTACTGGCGATCACGCCCGAGCCCAGCTGCGCCCGGGCCCGCGACACGAGCACCTGAAGCGCCTTGACCGGGTTTCCCGGCTGCTCGTCCGGCCACAGTCCGTCCACGAGCCGGGCGATGCTGCAGCCGGTCCGCAAATCGCCGGCCAGCAGCGCGAGCAGGCCCCGCATGCGCTGCCCGGTGACCTCCTGCCCCCGATAGGACACCCCGTCGAGGAGGACCAGATCAACGCTCACCCCACCAGGTTAGGCAACCGGCCGGGTATGAGTCCGATCGCGGCCTTCGCCCTGGCCAGGGTTGGTGCGCCCAGCGCGGAGGCCACCTACCGTGCGGGCGGCCAAGTGCCGGCAAACGGCAACAACCTCAGGGCGTGTTCGGGTCCTCGGGCCACGGGTGACGTGGGTATCGGCCGCGCAGCTCGGCGCGTACCCGCTGATATCCCGTACGCCAGAAGGACGGCAGGTCGTTGGTGACCGCGACCGGGCGGCGTGCGGGGGACAGGAGGTGCAGCAGGACAGGCACCCGTCCGTCCGCCACCACCGGCGCCTCCCGCAAGCCGAACGCCTCCTGCACCCGCAGCGCCAGCACGGGCGCCTGCGGATCGGCGTAGTCCACCCGCAGCCGCGACCCGCCCGGCACCGGCAGGCGCTCCGGCGCCACACGGTCCAGCGCCGCGGCCTGCGGCCAGGGCAGCAGCCGGCGCAGCGCGGTGGCGACGTCGGCGCGTTCCAGGTCGGCCCGGCGCCGCGCCGCGTGAAGCTCCGGACCGAGCCACTGCTCAGCCGTGTCGAGCAGGGCGTCGTCGGACACGTCCGGCCACGGCGCACCCAGCGCGTGCCGGCAGAACGCCAGCCGCTCGCGCAGCGAACGCGCGTCGCGGTCCCACCGCAGCAGCGCCAGACCCTCGCGGCGTAGGCCCTCCAGCAGGGCACGCTCGAGCGCGTCGCGGTCCGGCTCGCGCAGCGGTCGTTCGACCAGCGTCACCGCGCCGAGCCGCTCGAACGCGCGGGCCACCACATCGCCGCCGGACCAGGCCACCTCCTGACCACGCGTCAGGTGGTCGGCGCCCGCCGCCCGGGCCGTCGCCTCGTCGATCGCGGCGGCCACCCGGATTCGGGCCGCGGGCCGGCTCGGGTCGCGGTCCGCGGCGGCGATCGCCAGCCACGCCGCGCCCGCCAGCACGGACCCTGGCGGCAGGTCCGCCGCGGTCCCGTTGACCATCAGGTACGCCGTGCCGCCCGGTTGCCGGGCCCGGGCCAGCCTCTCCGGGTACGCCAGACCGACCACCAGCCCGGCGGCCAGATCGTCGGGCAGGTCGGTCTTCGCCACGTCGCCGGCCTCGGCACGCAGCCGGCGTACCTCCGTCGTCCAGTGGCGGTCGGTGCTGGAGCGCTGCCGGCGCCACGCCGCGACCAGGTCCTCACCGGGCGTCTGCTCGGTGAGCAACGCGATGACCTGCGCGGCGCGGTCCGTGCCGACGGCGGGTGCGCCGTCAAGCAGTGCCCGGGCCAGCCGCGGGTGTGCGCCGACGGCGGCGATGGCGCGTCCGCGCGCGGTTACCCGCCCGCCGGCGTCGACGGCGCCGAGCGCGCGCAGCACCTGGGTCGCGACCTGCAGCGCGCCGGCTGGGGGCGGGTCCGGTAGCGCCAGCCCGGCGCCGTCCGGGTAACCCCAGCAGGCGAGGTCGAGCGTGAAGCCGGTCAGGTCGGCCACCGCGATCTCAGGCTCGGGCTGGGCCGGCAGCCGGTCGTGCGCAGCCGCCGACCAGCAGCGGTAGACCACGCCCGGCGCCTCCCGCCCGGCCCGGCCAGCACGCTGGTCCGCGGTCGACCGCGACACCGGCACGGTGACCAGCGTGCCCAACCCGCGGGCGTGGTCGGTGCGCGGCACCCGGCTGAGGCCGGCGTCGACGACGACCCGGACGCCGGGCACGGTCAAGCTGCTTTCCGCGACCGCACTGGCCAGCACGACCCGCCGGCCGGTGCCGGGGCGAAGGACGGCGTCCTGGGAGGCGGCGTCCTGGCGACCGTGCAGGGTCAGTACGGTGGCCTCGCCCAGCCTGGACGCGACCGCGGTGATCTCGCCGGCTCCGGGCAGGAAGACCAGTACGTCGCCGTCGTGTTCGGCCAGCGCCCGCCGCACGGTGGCGGCAACGTGGTCGAGAAGGCGCGGGTCGACTCGCAGGCCGTGTGCCGCGTTTACCGGCCGGGGCGGCGGTGCCCACACCACCTCGACCGGATGCAGCGCCTCGTCGGCGGTGACGATCTCCTTGGTCGCGAGCGCTCGCGCCAGCACGGAGGTGTCGGCGGTCGCCGAGGTGGCGAGCAGCCGCAGGTCGGGCCGGAGGGTGGCGCGTACGTCGACACAGAACGCGAGCGCGAGGTCCGAGTCCAGGTGCCGCTCGTGGCACTCGTCCAGGATCACGGCGCCGGTGCCGGGCAACTCCGGGTCGCGTTGCAGCCGCCGCACCAGCACGCCGGTCGTGACGACCTCTACCCGGGTGGACGCGCTGACCCGGCGATCGCCCCTTACGGCGTATCCGACGCGGTCGCCGACCCGCTCGCCGAGCAGGGCCGCCATCCGGCGCGCCGCGGCACGGGCGGCGACCCGGCGCGGCTCGGCGACCACGATGCGGCCAGGTATGCGTTCCATGAGGGCGAGCGGCACGATCGTCGTCTTTCCGGTACCCGGCGGCGCCACCAGAACGGCGGCCCCCGCGTTCCGCAGGGCATCGCCGATCGCGGGCAGAACCTTCTCGATGGGCAGCACAGCGGGCTTAGGGGTTGACCAGCTCGGATAACTGGGCCGGGTCGGTGAGGATCGCGCGGGCGACGTTGCTGATGCGGTGGTTTCCGGCCCGGGAGTAGTCGCGGATGAGGGTGAACGCCTCGTCGACGCTCACTCCTCGGGCCTGGGCGATCACGCCTTTGGCCTGTTCGATGACGATCCGGCTGTTGAGCGCTCCCTGCAGTTGCTCGGTGAGCAGTTCGCCGCGGCGGATGGCGCGCTCCTGGAGCAGGCCGATCGCGGCGATGTCCGCCAACGCCTGCACGATGGGCACGTCGGCGTCGTCGAGGCTCGGCCCGGGCTGGCTGCCGAAGACGTTGAGCGCGCCGATCACCTGGCTGCGTAGCCGCAGCGGGAAGGCGTGCACCGAGCGGAACCCGGCCGCGGTGGCGCGGGGCGCGAACCGTGGCCACCTGCCGGCGGCCTCAGCGAGGTCGGCGTTGACCACGGGCGTCCCGGTGCGGAACGCGTCCAGGCACGGGCCTTCACTGTTTTGCACCTGGAAGAGCTCGAGGAGCTTGGTGTTTTCGTCGGACGCGGCCAGGAACTCCAACTGGCCGCGCTGGTCGGCCAGCAGCAACCCGACGGCGGCGGCGTCGACAAGGGTGCTGGTGCGATCGGTGAGCATGTGCAGGAAGTCGATGAGGTCGAACTCGTCGATCATGGTGTCGGCGACCTCGACGAAGACTTGCGCGAGCCGTTCAGCGGAAACGGTGGTCATGACTGCCTCACGGCCCCTTCCAGATGTGGGTTGGTGCGTGCCTTCATGGCTGGTCCCGGTCGAACCGTAGCCGGCGGGCGACCACGTCGCGGGCCACCTCGGCCAGCGGGCGGTTTTCGGCATAGGCGTAGGCCCGTAGCCGGGCCAGCGCCGCGATCAGCGGAACGCCGAGCTGGACCATGACCATGCCTTGAGCCTGGAACAGCTCAGCGCGGCTGTCCATCGCCTCGACCAACCCGTCGGCGGCCGCGCCAGCGCCGGCGCGTTCCTGCCCATCCAGTAGGGTGCCCACCGCGACATCGGCGAAAACCAACGCCTGTGCCAGATCCTCGGCGGTCAACGGCCCCGGCCGGGTCCGAAACAGGTCCAGTACACCGAGGCGGCCCGCGCCGACCTGCAACGGGAACGCGAACACCGCACGTACTCCGCTGTCGTGGATGGTGGGCGTATAGACCGGCCACCGGCTCAGCGCGCCGTCCGCGAGATCGGGCACCAGAACGGGGCGGCGGGCTTCGAAAGCGTCGATGCAGGGCCCTTCGCCCAACACGAACTGCACGTCCTCGATCCGCTCGGTCGCCGGATCAGAGGCGGTTACCAGGCCACGCACACCGTCTTCGGCCATCAGGGTCACGCCGGCCCCGGACACGGCCAGCGCACGGGTGGCGGCCGCACACAGCCGTTGCAGGAAACCCACGATGCTGGTTTCCACGTGGGGGCCTGCCGGCTGCCGCGCGATGAGCGCCTTGGTGCGAGCGGCAAGGTCATCCATCATGGCTGCACCCTTCCGCAGGTCAGGTGCTGCCGGAGGCCAGAGCAGCCGCGGGTCGACGTTCGCATTAGACCTTACCGCGCCGCGGGGGGCGCGGCGGACGCATGCCTCAGCGATCAAGGTGGAGATCGATCGTGACTCTGCTCAGCAGCGCGGCGAGTTCGCGGTGTGTGTGGTCGTCGTAGCCGGCACGGCCGAGGGACGGTGCGGCGGCGGAGCGGATCCGGTCGTCGGTGCGACGGGCGGTGATCCCCAAGATCCAGGCACACGTCTCCTGCGCTTCGTGGTCGCGGTGGTGCCGGGCAAGGTGCCACACCTCGACGAACGTCGACCGCGTCACGGCTCGCGCATCGACCGGTGGAAGCAGCCGGATGGCATCGCGCCAGACCCGCATGGCCAGGAAGGCGTAGAGGGTTCGGAACGCCGCGCAGTCGCCGGCCGCGATCCGGGTGACGAGGACATGTAGCCGGTCGCTGTGGACGTGCCTGGCGTGTTTCGTCGCCGGGATCAAGCGGGTCGACATATTCGCTCCGGTGCGTCTCGACCATGCGGACGCGCCGCCAAGGGCCGGAGCGGCAACGATTAGACGATTGTCAGCGTACCTGTCCGGTACGGAGTTGACGGCTGCCGAACTACGGTTCACTCGAACGGAAATCTGTGTGTTGGATCGTCGGGACGTCCTACCGGCGTACCTCACCAGCGGCGCAGTATCTTCTGCCGCCTGCGCTTTCGAGGCGGGTTTCGGGGAGTGGGTCGAGGTCCCGTCCGTGGCCGAGGGCGGGCAGGGCCCTTCGGTGTAGTCTTCCCTGCAAGCTAGAGACTGGAGGGCGCTCCAGCAAGGCCGCACATCATGCTGAAATCTGGCGAAAAGGTTTTCAGGTTTGCATCGCCGTAAGGAGTGGACGTCAGGACGCTTCCGGCCACGGCTTGTCGCAGCGCACCGCACATGCCGGTAGCCGAGGGAGCGTCACATGAGCACTGAGCCGGAGATCCCCCTCAACCGGGCGGCGACGCTGACCGACGTCGCGAAGCTCGCCGGGGTGTCGGTGGCGACCGCGTCCAAGGCCATCAACGGGCGGGACGACGTCCGGGCGACCACGCGGCAACGGGTCCTGGAGGCCGCCGAGCTGCTGTCCTTCGCGCCCAACGCCCTCGCTCGTGGGCTGCTCGGCGGGCGGACCGGCACCGTCGGCCTGCTGACCAGCGACCTGGAGGGGCGCTTCTCGATCCCCATTCTCATGGGGGCGGAGGACGCCTTCGGGGCCGGGCAGGTCTCGGTCTTCCTGTGCGACGCGCGCGGCGACTCGATCCGGGAGCGGTACCACGTCCGTGCCCTGCTGTCCCGGCGCGTCGACGGCTTGATCGTCGTTGGCTCCCGCACCGACCCCCGACCGCCGCTGGCGGGCCCGATCCCCGTGCCGGTCGTGTACGTCTACGCCCCCTCCGCGAACCCCGACGACATCTCGATCACGGTCGACAACGTGGGCGGCGGGCGGCTCGCCGTCGAGCATCTGCTGGCGTGCGGCCGGCGCAACGTCGCGCACATCACCGGCGAGGCTGGCTATCAGGCGGCCCGGGACCGCGCTGACGGTGCCCGGGCCGCGCTCGCCGACGCGGGCCGGACCATGTTGGGCGGCAAGCCGTACTTCGGGTCCTGGGACGAGACGTGGGGGCGGGCCGCGACGCACATCGTCGTCGAGGCGCACCCCGAGGTCGACGCGATCTTCTGTGGCAGCGACCAGATCGCCCGGGGCGTCCTGGAAACCCTGCGCGACCTCGGCCGCGACGTGCCGGGCAGCATATCCGTGACCGGCTTCGACAACTGGGAGGCTGTCGCCGCGCACTCCCGGCCGCGTCTGACCAGTATCGACATGAACCTCGAACACCTCGGCGCCGCGGCTGGCCGGCGCCTCTTCGCGGCCATCGACGGCGGCGAACGGTCCACCTCGGACCAGTATCCCGGCCGCCTCGTGGTGCGCGACTCGACCGCGCCCGTCAGCTGAGTCCCGCGCTCACCAGATGAGGCCGCGGGTCGCGGCTTTTAGCCGCCTGACTATTCGTTCATCCCGAAAACATTTTCGGCGCGCGCCGTCGCGGTACGGGCACCGCCGGCCGCTCTCGATGGGCTCCCAGCCAGGCGTTGGAATCAACTGTTGACACAACCGTAACAGGCGGCCAGAATTCCGAAAAGGTTTTCGGAGTGCCGGGGTGAGGCTGCGGGTCGTGTGCCCGCCGTCGCCTTTCGGTGCCCTAAGGCATGGACCGGTTTGGATGAACTGAAGACGCGATAAACCTGGGAGGACAATCAATGAGAGCAATCTTGGGCAGGCGCACCGCCCTGCGTTCATTGGCAGGGGTCCTCG
Source organism: Micromonospora sp. CPCC 206061 (assembly GCF_036906915.1). Lineage (NCBI taxonomy): Bacteria > Bacillati > Actinomycetota > Actinomycetes > Micromonosporales > Micromonosporaceae > Micromonospora > Micromonospora sp. CPCC 206061. Next base: position 351,691 of record NZ_JBAKHX010000001.1, on the reverse strand, counting down.
TGGCGACGTTGACTATCGGCGTGGCGGCGTGTGGCGGCGACGACACGAGCGGCACGGACGCGGCGCAGGCCGGACCCAACGGCGTCGACGACGGCAGCGAGCTCACGTTGTGGACCCGCGCACCACTTGAGAAACAGGCCAAGCTCCTGGTCGACGCCTACAACGCCAGCCACAAGAACCAGGTCAAACTGACCGTGGTCCCCAACGACGACTACGTCGCGAAGGTGGGTGCGGCGGCCGGCTCGGGTAGCCTGCCGGACCTGTTCGCCGCCGACATCGTGTACGTGCCGAACTGGGTGAACCAGGGGTTGTTCCAGGACATCAGCAAGAACATCGACGGTCTCTCCTTTAAGGACACCATCAACAAGGGGCACCTCTCGGCCGGCACAGTGGACGGCAAGGCACACGTGCTGCCGTTCGTGCTTGACCTGTCGATGCTGTTCTGGAACAAGCAGCTGTTCAAGGACGCTGGTCTGGACCCGGAGAAGGCGCCGGCGACGCTCGACGAGTACGCCGCCGCGGCCAAGAAGATCCAGGCGCTGAAGAAGCCCGGTGTCTACGGCACGGCGACCGGCCTCAACTGCGGCGGCTGCCTGGTCTTCACCTGGTTCCCGTCCATCTGGGCCAGCGGTGGCGAGGTGCTGAGCGCCGACGGCAAGCAGTCCGAGCTGGCCAGTGACACCGCCCAGAAGGTCTACGGCACCTGGCAGGACCTGTGGAAGTCCGGCGCCGTGCTGCCTTCCTCGTCGGCCGAGACGGGTCCGACGTGGACCGCCGCGTTCACCGAAGGCAAGGTCGGTCTGATGCTCTACCCGGCCACGCTGCTGTCCTCGACGCCGTTCGACGCCGGTGTCGCCGGCATCCCCGGTCCCAGCGGCGGCGCCTCCACGTTCGTCGGTGGTGACGGCATCGGTGTCTCGAAGGACTCGAAGAAGGCGGCCCAGGCCTGGAACTTCCTGAGCTGGATGATGTCCGAGGATGCCCAGGTGGAGGTTTTGGCGAAGAACAAGGACGTGGTGTCCCGTTCCGACCTCGCAGGCAACAAGTACGCCACCGCCGACCCGCGGCTGGTCACCATCAACGAGGTGGCCGGCAAGGGTGACACGCCTGTAGCGATGAACTTCCAGCAGGCGTTCAACGCGCCGAACAGCCCGTGGCTGACCCTCGTGCGTAACCAGGTGCTGGCAGGCAAGACCGGCGACCTGCAGAAGGACAACGAAGAGATCACCGCTGTCCTGAAGCAGTAGACGTGCGTCGCGGGCGTGTGCCGGCCGATCCGGTTCCTGAGGCCGGCACACGCCTGCGGCACGAGATGAAAGGTCCCTTCCCATGAGCGTCAACGCGCCGTCGCGCCCGCCCCGGGCGGCGATGCGAGGCCGCGCGCGTCCCCGTGGCCGGCATGCTCTGCTCGGTTGGCTCTACGCGACACCGACGGCGGTCTTCGTGGTGGCGCTGTTCGCCATCCCGCTGCTGCTCGTGATCAAGATGTCGGTGTCGAGATGGCCGCTGCTCACCGGCGACCAGGGCGTCAACGCCCCCGCCAACTTCGAGAAGGCGGTCGACCACCGCTTCTTCACCGATTCCGTCGTCTTCACCATCAAGTACACGGTGCTCGCGACCGTACTGCTGCTGGTCCTGGGGTTGGGTCTGGCCCTACTGGTGCAGGAGTCGAGCCGGTGGAACAACCTGCTCCGGGCGTCGTTCCTGATCCCCAGCGCGCTCGGGTTGGCCTCGGCGTCGCTGTTGTTCTACGTGTTCTACTCGCCGTACGCGAGCCCCCTGAAACCCCTGATGGACAGCTGGGGCTTCACGTTCCTCGGCTCACCGAACGCGGCGCTGTTCTCGACGACGTTCCTCATCGTGTGGCGCTACGCGGGGTTCTACATGGTGCTCATGCTGGTCGGCTTGCAGGGCATCCCGGCGGACGTGTTCGAAGCCGCACGCTCCGACGGTGCCACCCGCGCTCAGACCTTCTGGCGGGTCACGCTGCCGTTGCTGCGCCCCACGCTGGCGCTCACGACCGTGCTCTGCGTGACCGGCTCCCTGCTCGCCTTCGAGCAGTTCTACATCCTCACCAAGGGCGGCCCGGACAACAGCACGATCACCGTCGTCCAGCTCATCTACAGCGTGGCGTTCCAGGGACAGAACGACCTCGGTGTCGCCGCGGCCATCTCGGTCATCGTGCTCGTCGCGCTGGTCGTCATCAACGCGCTGCAACTGCGCGCCTTCCGGTCCGAGGAGAGCTGACCCGATGACCGTCGTTTCCCGTACCACCTCGACGGCCGCCGGAGGCGCGCGGACACCGGGCGGAGGACCGGTCCGCCGGGCCAAACCACGTGGTGTCACCATTGCCGGCATCGCGTTGCGGACGCCGTACTGGGTGTTCACCGGCGCGCTTGCGGTGATCTTCCTGGCGCCGCTCGTCTGGACCGCGGTCGCCTCAGTCTCCCCGCAGGCCGGCACCAACCAGGTCGACGGCTGGGGTTTGGGCAACTACGAGACGCTCGCCCGTTACCAGGCCGGCATCTGGCGCTACCTTTTCAACTCCGCGTTCGTCTCCCTGCTGACGGTCGCGCTGACGCTGGCTATCTCGTTCTTCGGCGGCTACGCGTTCGCACGGTTCCGCTTCCCCGGCAAGAACGCGCTGTTCCTGCTCACCCTCGCCATCCTCATGGTGCCGTACGCGACGTTGCTCATCCCGCTGTACGTGCTGCTCAACGAGGTGGGGCTGCAGAACTCGCTGGTGGGCGTGGCTCTCGTGCTCACGATGTTCCAGCTGCCGTTCTCCACCTTCCTGATGCGTATCTCCTTCGAGGCGGTGCCGCGCGAGCTCGACGAGGCCGCGACGGTCGACGGATGCTCGTCGTTCGGCGCGCTGTGGCGGGTGTTGCTGCCCGCGGTAAAGCCGGGCCTGATCACCGTCGGGCTGTTTTCGTTCCTCGCCGCGTGGAACGACTTCATGGCACCGCTGATCCTCATCAACGACACCGAGCGCATGACCCTCCCGCTCGCGGTGTCGAACCTGCGCGGCCAGGTCCAAGGTGTCGTCGACTACGGGGCGACCGAAGCGGGCGTGGTCATTCTCGCCCTGCCGTGCATCGTCCTGTTCCTGCTGCTTCAACGACACTACGTGCGCGGCTTCATGTCCGGCGCGCTGAAGGGATGACCATGAGCCGCACCGCCTCTACGGCCGCGCCCGTCCTGCCGATCCGTGGCCGGCTGCGGCCGCTCGGGTTGGGCGACGTCCGGATCACGGGCGGATTCTGGGCAGAGCGGCAGTCGGTCAACGCCGAGGCGACCCTGGCGCACGTCGAGTACTGGCTCGAACGGGCAGGCTGGACCCGAAACTTCGACCTCGCCGCGAGCGGTGACATCGCCCGCGAGCGCCGCGGGCGCGAGTTCTCCGACTCGGAGGTCTACAAGCTCCTCGAAGCGATGGCGTGGGAGATCGGCCGCACCGGCGACGAAGGGCTCGAGTCGAGGTTTCGCTCCATTGTGGAACGGGTGGCCGCGGCGCAGGAGCCGGACGGTTACCTCAACACCAAGTTCGGGCGTCCGGGGCAGGCGCCGCGCTGGTCCGACCTCGAATGGGGCCACGAGCTCTACTGCGTCGGCCACCTCCTGCAGGCCGCGGTGGCCCGTGCCCGCACCCGTCCAGGCGCGGACGACGGGCTGGTCGAGGTCGCGCGCCGGGCCGCCGACAACGTGTGCGAGACGTTCGGGCCCGGCGGCATCGACGGGCTCTGCGGGCACGCGGGGATCGAGACCGCCCTGGTGGAGTTCGCCCGGGTCACCGACGACGACCGCTACCTCGCCCAGGCCGCCCTCTTCGTCGACCGGCGGGGCCACGGCCGGCTCAGCGACGTGGAGTTCGGCCGGGAGTACTTCCAGGACGAGCTCCCGGTGCGGCATGCGACCGTCCTTCGTGGACATGCCGTGCGGGCGAACTACCTTGCCGCCGGCGCCGCCGACGTCGCGGTGGAGCTGAAGGACGCCAGCCTGCTCGACGCCGTCCGCAACCAGTGGCAGAACGCGGTCGCCCGGCGTACGTACGTCACCGGCGGGCAGGGATCCCGGCACCAGGACGAGGCGTTCGGCGAAGACTGGGTGCTGCCTCCCGACCGCGCCTACTCCGAGACCTGCGCGGGTATCGGCTCGGTGATGCTGGCGTGGCGGCTGCTTCTCGCCGACGGTGACCCCCGGTACGCCGACCTCATCGAGCGGACCCTGTTCAACGTCGTGTCGACCTCGCCCTCGGCGGACGGGCGAAGCTTCTTCTACACCAACACCCTGCACCGCCGCGAGCTCGGCACCCTTCCCGACGCCGACCGGCCAAGCCTGCGGGCGGCGGCCTCGCTGCGGGCGCCCTGGTTCGAGGTGTCCTGCTGCCCGACCAACGTCGCCCGCACCCTCGCCAGCCTGACGGCATACGTCGCCACGTCCGACGACGAGGGCCTGCAACTGCACCAGTACATGCCGGGCGCCGTCGTGCACCGGCGCGCCGACGGGCGAGACCTGGGCGTGAGCGTCGCGACCAATTATCCCTACGACGGTGAGATCCGGGTCCGTATCGATACGGATGGACCAGGCAGTGACGCTGATGACCCATGGTCGCTGTCGTTGCGGGTGCCCGGTTGGGCGGCCGAAGGCGCGACGCTGACCGTAGCGGGGCAGACCCGTCCGGTCGGCCCGGGCGTCGTCACCGAACGCCGTGCCTGGCGACGCGGTGACGAGGTCGTGCTGTGCCTGCCGATGGCGCCCCGGTTCACCTACCCCCACACCCGCATCGACGCGGCCCGCGGCTGCGTCGCCGTCGAACGCGGCCCGCTCGTGTTCGCCCTGGAATCCGTGGACGTGCCGGGCGTGGAGACGGTCGACGAGCTCCGCGTCGACACCAGCCAGGCGCCCCGCCTGGTCGACGGTCGGGTCACCGTGCGCTGCGAACGCGTGCGCGCGGACGAGCCTGACTGGCCATATCGGACCGACCCCGACGGATCCGCTCCGGTGGCGGACGAGCAGTTCGACGAGGTGCCGCTGGTGGAGTACCACGCCTGGGCCAACCGTGGGCCCTCGACGATGCGAGTCTGGCTGCCCACAACGGCCTGACGCGCCGCCCGCTGTGTTAGCGCTCACACCCATACGCACTCCATATAGCAAGGAGGAAGCATGACCAGACGCGTGAGGCGGGTGCCTCTGTGGGCCGCCCTGACCGCGCTTGTGGTGGGAGGAGCGGTCGCCATGCCGTCCGCGGCCCAGGCCGACAGTCCGATCCTGCCCGGAAACGAGGGTGACGTCGGGGTCTACACCGACGGGCAAAGCCACGTCATGGAGATCGGAGACCCGACCTACAGCAACACCGGCGACGTCGCCAACCAGCTCAAGCCCGGCGTGCCGTTCACCGCCGGAAACATGCACCAGTCCATATTCGACAAGGACCTGGCCGCCGGCGGCACCGACTACTACCTCGACCACATCCTGGGTGTGCCCGGCGCGCTCGGCTCACCGGTGCTGATGACCCGGGGCCGCTCGCTGTACATGCGCGGCGCGAGCAACAACAACTTCACGGTGATGGGCTTCGCCGGCAACGCGTACGTGGGCGGCCCCAACAACCTCGGCAACCTGTACACCGTGACCGTTCCTGGGCAGACGGTCACGGAGGTCAGCGCGAATCGGTTCAACGCTCCGAGTCACGCCAAGAGCCGGTACACGATCGGCGGCACGGGTGTCACCGCCGACCTGACGAAGTTCATCACGTACGACAACGTCGCGGTCACCGCCCTCACCTTCAACAACCCGGGCGGCTCGGCGGCCACCTTCACCGTCCGCGCCGCCTCGCCCCTGGCCACCCAGGCCGGCGAGGGCCCGGCCGAGCTCACCGGCGCCCGTGTCATCACCAGTGGCTCCAACAACGGCACCATCGACACCCCGTGGGACACGATCAGGACGCACCTCACCGGCGCCGGCTTCACGCGTACCGGGACCAACCTCGACCGCGAGGTCACCGTGCCCGCCGGCGGCGCGGTGTCGCTGTCGGTCGTCGGCGCGGTCTCCTCGGACACGCTGCCGCAGAGCGTGGCCAGCTACCGCGAGTACGCCGGACTGTCGCCAGCCGACGCGAAGCGCACCGGCATCACCGCCTTCAACCGCCGCTGGGCCCAGGACGTCCCGTACATCAACGTCCCCGACCCGGCGCTGGAGAAGGCCATCGTCTACCGCTGGTGGGGCGAGCGTTACAACAGTCTCGACGCCAACGCGACCGGCCACGTCTACCAGTACCCGACGACGATCGAGGGGGTGAACCTCTACCAGAACGCCGTCGCGCTGACCCAGCCGATGCACCTGCAGGACACCAAGTGGCTACGCACGCCCTATCTGCCGTACGGCCAGATCCTCAACATCGGCGAGCTGTCCGGCTCATCGGCCTTCCTGGACAGTCCCGGCCACACGAGCTGGAACAACCACTACTCGCAGTACATCGGCACGGCGGGGCTCGAGGCGTACAACGTGCACGGTGGTGGTGCGCAGATCGCCCGGAAGTTCGCGCACTACTTCGAGGGCGACGGTGTCGGCCAGCTCGAACACTACGACGGCAACGACGACAAGCTCATCGCGTACGACACGAACTTCATGCCGGGCAACGACGCCGACGCGATCACCTTCGGCTTCCCCAAGGACAACGCCGGAGCGCCCGGGGCGGAAACGATCGAACGCCCCGAGTCGGCGTACGTGTGGGGCGCGTTCGACGCGGCCCGGCAGCTGTACCAGATCTCCGGCGCCGATCAGTCCAAGGTGGACCAGATGGCGGCCGAGGCGAATGGCATCCGCGACGCGGTCCTCGGCCGCCTGTGGAGCCCCGACACCCGGATGTTCCTGGCTGGGACGTCGCACGGCGCGACCAGCGCGGCCACCTCCAACGGCCGCGCCAACCCGCTTCCCGAGTCGGCTCGCGACCTGATCCCGGCCAAGGAGTCGAACCTCTACGACGTCTACGCCCAGAACCTCATCCCGTTCGACCAGTGGCAGAAGTACGTGGACGGGTTCCGCTTCCTGACCTATGGCGACAACTTCCCGATCTTCCCGTTCTACACCGCGAACCAGTACGACCGGGCCGCCTACGGGATCGGCGGCTCGAACAACTTCTCCAACATCAACTTCACCGTGCAGTACCGCGGCGTCCGCTCGGCGCTGCGCCACTACGACCCGGGCCAGAAGTACATCACCCCGGCCTACGCCAAGCGGCTGCTGGACTGGATGGCCTGGAGCGTCTACCCGGGCGCGGACATGCGGGTCGCCAACCAAGCGGAGTACTACTCCGGCTGGAACCCGACCACCAAGACGTACACGCGCAACAACCCGAACCACATCATGCTCGGCAACCAGAACTACATCTTCGTCGAGGACATGGCGGGCATCCAGCCGCGCTCCGACGACAAGATCGAGCTGTGGCCGATCAAGTTCGGCTACGACCACTTCATGGTCAACAACCTGCGCTACCACGGGCAGGACGTCACGATCGTCTGGGACCCGGACGGCAGCAAGTACGGCCTGGGCGCGGGCTACAGCCTGTTCCTCAACGGCGAGAAGAAGGTCAGCACCGACAAGCTCGGCAAGCTCACCTACGACCCGAAGACCAACCAGGTCCAGGCCGAGGACGGCGTGAGCGTCACGTTCACCGCGGCGACCGGGGCCAACGTCCCGAGCGCGGTGGACACCCCGATCCAGGACGAGCGGGTCGTCGAGTACCTCAAGACGGCCGGCGTCGACCTCACCGAGGACGCGCCGAACCTGGCCACGGGCGCCAAGCTCAGCTCGTCGTACACCCAGCAGGGCGCGCGGCCGACGCCGTGGCGGCAGTTCCACACGCCCGGGTGGAACGCCTCGACGATGAACTACACGCCCGGCGCGATCAGCCAGACCGAGCGACCGGTGTCGCTGGCCGCCGTCACCGACGGCGTCACCGCCAACGAGCCCTACTGGGGCAACTACGGCACGACCGAGAAGAACGGGTACATCGAACTCGACCTGGGGTCGGCCAAGTCCTTCGACAACGTGAAGGTGACCTTCGTCAGCGACCGCCAGTCCGGCGGCTACCGCGAACCCGCCCGCTGGTGGGTCCAGATGCCCGACGGCAACGGCGGCTGGAAGGAGGTGCCGGGCCAGTTCAAGAACCCGACCGTCACGTCGGCGAAGTTCAACGAGGCGCTGTTCGGCACCGTCACGTCGAACAAGTTGCGCGTCGCGTTCACGAACCACCCGTCCTTCTACACGGCCATCGCCGAGATCCAGGTGTTCAACTCCGGCCGGGACGTGCCGCCGGTCTCCAACCAGGCACCCATCGTCACCGCCACGCGTGACAGCTCGGCGGACGGCAACCTGTCCACCCGGCTGGTCGGCACGGCCACCGACGACGGCATCCCGTACGACAGCGAGTTCACCCTGGGCTGGGAGACGGTCTCCAAGCCCGAGGGCGCAGGCGTCATCTTCACCGACGCGAAGGCGCTGGCCACCCGGGTGACCGGCACCGTACCCGGTGACTACGTGTTCCGGTTCTTCGCCGACGACGGCGAGAAGCGGGCCGAGGCAACCGTGGCGGTGACGCTCGCCAGGAAGGACGTCGTCGCGGAGTTCGGCTCGTCGGCGACGGTGACCACCAGCGGCAGCGCGTCCTGGGAAAACCCCCTGCGCGTCAACGAGGCCACCACCCCGGCCAGTTCGAGCCCGGGCGCCGGAAACGGCTGGGGCACCTGGGGTCAGACCCAGAACGGAACCAGCCCGGAGACGGAGGCGTGGATCCAGTACCGGTGGACCGCGCCGGTGCGGCTGTCCTCGACCGACATCTACTGGTACGACGACAACGGCGGCACCCGTCGGCCCACGGCCGAGACGTACGTCATCGAGTCCTCCACGGACGGCACCACCTGGACTCCGGTAACCCTCACGGGCGGGTCCGCGTACGCCAACGGCCTGGCCACCAATACCTACAACCGCCTCGCCTTCGAACCGATCATGACCAGCCACCTGCGCATCCGCATCTGGGGTGTCATGGAGGGCGGCGCGGGCACGGGCGTGCTGCGCTGGCGCGCCAACGGCGAGACCGTGGACTCGGTGCGCTCGCCGGTGCTCATCCGCACCACCGTGGGACAGGTGCCCACCCTGCCGGGGGAGCTCGACGGGGTGTACGCGAGCGGCGCTCGCGGCAAGATCGGGTTCAAGTGGCAGCAGATCACCCCAGAGATGGTCGCCGAGCCCAATGTGGACCCGTTCGTGGTCTACGGAACGAACGACGCCTACGGCCTGATCGCCGAGGCGCGAATTTATGTGCGGCCCGAGACGGCACCGGGTGGCATCTCGATCCAGGGCGCCGAGTCGTTTCAGCAGAGTGTCGATGTGGGGGAGTTGCCTGGATTGCCGGACAAGGTGGAGGTCTCCTACAACGACGGATCCCGTGACAACCAGGCCATCGGGGTCGACTGGGACTTCGACGAGAACATCGTCAACACCCCCGGCCGCTACACCGTCGTCGGTGACCTGCTCCTGCCCGACTACGTCAGCGAGGCCGGCACCACGCAGACCACGCTGACCCTCACCGTGGGCGAGGGCGCCCCGGCGTGGGAGGTCACGGTGCAGGCACGCACGCAGTGCGTCGGCGGCAAGGCCTACGTCTCCGTCAGCGCCCGCAACGACGAGGACGTGCCGCTGACCATCGAGCTGATCACGCCGTACGGATCGCGGACGGTGCCGGGCGTGGCTCCCGGAAAGTCCGCCTACCAGGCGTTCAGCTCGCGTGCCGGGTCGGTGCCGGCCGGAAACGCGACGGTGAAGGTCTCCGGGACCGTCGGCGAGGAGCCGGTGACGGCGCAAATCACCGCGCCGTACGCGGCGATCACGTGTGGTTAGGAGAACGAGACCGTGAAAATCTCCGTTGGATGCTGGGCGGTCGCCACGGCGGCCGCCGGCCTCCTCATCGGTATCGCCACCCCGGCCCAGGCCGCGGACCCGATCACCTTCACCAACACCACCAATCCGATCCTCGGCGACGGCAGCTACTACTCGGCCGACCCGGCGCCGCTCGTGGTGCCGGCCGGTGCTCCCGGCAACACCAGCGGTCGGGACGAGCTCTACATCTACACCGGCCACGACGAAGCCGGACCGTCCACAAACGACTTCGTCATGAACGAGTGGGGCGCGTTCCGCACGACCGACGTCCAGGCTGGACAGTGGACCCACTATCCGTCGTTGATGCGCCCCGAGCAGGTCTTCGCCTGGGCGACGCCGGCACGCGCCTACGCCGGTCAGGTCGTCCGAGGCGTGGACGGCCGCTACTACTGGTACGTGCCGATCAACGAACGCGACAGCCCGGCGGCCGACAAGTTCGCGATCGGCGTGGCCGTCTCGGACAGCCCGACCGGCCCGTGGACCGACCACGCCGGCGGCCCGATCATCTCCCAGCGGGTGCCCACCGCCAACAACATCCACAACATCGACCCGACGATCCTGGTCGAGGGCCAGCGGGTGTTCGTGTGGTGGGGCTCCTTCGGCAACCTGCGGATGCTGGAGTTCCAGGCCGACATGAAGACCCCGGTCGGCACCCAGCGCACCGTCACCGGTCTGACCGGCTTCTTCGAGGCGGCCTGGGCCTTCAAGCGCAACGGCACCTACTACATCGCGTACGCCGGCAACAACGCCGGCCCGACCTCGCCGTGCACCCCGGCCAACTACCACGCCTGCATCGCGTACGCGACCGCCGCGTCACCCGAAGGCCCGTGGACCTACCGGGGCACCGTGCTGCCGCCGGTCTCCTCGACCACGAGCCACCCAGGCATCCTGGAGTTCAACGGCCAGTGGTACCTGGCGTACCACACCGCTGACGCCGTCGGCGGCGGCCACTTCCGCCGGTCGGTGGCGATCGACAAGGTCGAGTGGGACGACACGCAGACCCCGCCGCGGATGAAGCCCGTCACGCCGACGCCGGCCAAGGGCCGCGACCTCACCCCGCGGCCGAACATCGCGCAGGAGGCGACGGTCAGCGTCTCCAACGAGCCGGTGCCCACCCAGTACTGGGTCAAGGCGCTCAACGACGAGATCGTGCGCTCCAACCCGCTGCCCCCCGACATGTGGGGGACCTGGACCGGCAACAACCCACCCCAGCAGTGGGTGCAGTACCGATGGGACCAGCCGATGCGAATCTCCGGATCGCAGATCGAGTTCTGGAACGACCAGCCGCAGGGCACCGGCGTGGGCGTCGCGGCACCGGCCCGCTGGCGCATCCAGTACTGGGCCCTCGACAGCGGACAATGGGTCGACGTGCCCAACCCGAGTGGCTATCCGACCGGCACGCAGGGCTTCCAGAACACCACCTTCGACCCGGTCACCACCACGCAGGTCCGCGCGACCTTCGATGCCTCGACCAACGGCAGCACCTACTCGGCGGTGGCGGTAGAGGAGTGGAAGATCCTCGCCGCGCAACCCGAGTCGGTCACCGCACCGGCGATGACGGTCGAGGTGGGGGAGCGGGAACTGCCCGGCACGGTCGGCGTGGCGTTCGGCAGCGAGACGCTGCGCGCGCCGGTCTTCTGGGACCCGGTGACGGCGGAGCAGGTCGCGGCGCCGGGCGAATTCACGGTGCGGGGCACCGTGCTCGGCTACGCCGCCGGCCGCGTCGCCGCGCAGGTCCGGGTCATCTCGCCGGGCGACACCGAGGGCGACGTGACCCCACCGGCGCTGACGCTCACACCAAGCGGCAGCGCGGGCAGCGCGGACTGGTTCCGGTCCGCGGTGCGGGTGCGTGCCTCCGGTACCGACGACCGGGGCGGCCGTATGACCATCCGGTCCACGGTGGACGGCGGACAGCCGGTCACCGCCACGGAGGTGCGGTACGCGGACGTCGATGTCTCGGGCGACGGGCAGCACACCGTCGCGGCGACCGCGACCGACCGGGCCGGCAACGTCTCCGCGCCCGTGAGCCTCGCCGTGATGATCGACGCCACGGCGCCGGCCAGCACGGCCGCGGTGAGCGCGGCCCGGGCGGTCACGGTGACCGCCAGCGACGCCAGCTCCGGGGTCGCCCGCGTCGAATACACCATCGACACGGGCGCGTGGACGACGTACAGCGGCGCCATCGCGGCACCCGACACCAACAAGCACACTGTCTCGTTCCGCGCGCTGGACGTCGCCGGAAACCTGGAAACCGCCAAGACGGTCACCATCCCGGCGGACATATCCGGGCCGCTGACCGGCAACATCGGGCCCATCGGCACCCCGAGCGCCTCGTACACGGCGGGCTGGAACAGCGTCACCGCACTCAACGACGGCGCCGACCCGCCGAGCCCGAGCCAGGCGCAGATCTGGGGCACCTGGTCGGGCACCCGGCCGCAGACCCAGTGGATCCAGTACGACTGGGCCCGCCCGGTGCGCCTGACGGCGACCGAGCTGAAGTTCTGGCGCGACTCCGACCAGGGCAGCGGCGACGGCGTCGCCGAGCCCGACGGCTGGGTGCTCCAGTACTGGGACGAGGCGACGGCCGCCTGGCGTGACGTGACCGGCGCGTCCGGGTACGGCACGAGCAGCAGCGCGTTCAACAACGTCACCTTCGACCCGGTCACCACGCCGCGGGTGCGGGTCACGATCCAGGCCAACGGCAACGGCACCACCTATTCCGCGGTCGCGGTCACCGAATGGCGGGTCTTCGCCGACGACCCGGGCGACCAGCCAGCCCGGGTGCCGGTCACGGTCACGGTCCAGCCGCGGTGCCTCGCCGGCAAGGCGTACGTCGCGGTGCAGGGGCACAACGACCACGACGGGCCGGTGCGGATCGACATCGAGACCGGCCACGGCGAGCGGTCGTTCCCCGCCGTCGCACCCGGCGCCAACGCCTACCAGTCGTTCGCCACGCGGGCGGCGTCGGTCGCGGCGGGATCGGTCACCGTCCGCGCCACCGGGACGGTGAACGGCAAGGAGGTGACAACTGTCTATACGACCGCCCATCCCGGCGTCGCCTGCGCCGCCTGACCATCAACCACAAAGGACAATGGAGCATCGCATGAGCACATTGAATCGCAAGCGGCTGGCCGTGGCGGGTGCCGCCAGTGCGGTCCTGGCCGGGGCGGTGGCGCTGCCGTCGCCGGCCCTGGCCGCGCCCGGCGACAGCGACGACATACGGGTGACGGTCGACATCGAGGAGATCAACGAACCGGGCGTACTCGCCATGTCGATCGCCGGCGACTCCGTCGCGCTGGCAGAGAACGGGTCGACCCTGCTGGTCCGCCAGTTCGTCGGGACCCTGCCAACGGTCACGGTCACCGACACCCGCACAGCCGACGAGGTGCCCGACGGCGCCGCCTGGGCCGTGCTGGGCAGCGCGACCGACTTCACCGGCGACGCCGGCCAGGCGCCGATCGGCGCCGGCCACCTCGGCTGGCGGCCCAACCTGATCGACGGCGGTGAGACCGGCCTGGTCACCGAAGGTGAAGAGGTGGTGACCGTGCTCGACGAGCCGACCCAGCCCGGCAACAACGTGGGCCTGGTCGACCAGGAACTGCTGGTGTCCACATTCGACTCCGAGGCCGTCGCCGGCGACGCGTACTCCGTCAACGCCAACCTGTACCTGCGCGCCCCGGCGGACGTCGCGGCCGGCTCGTACACCTCGACGTTGACCCTGTCCCTGTTCGAATAGCGCGCTGTGGGGGCCGCGCCGTCGCGGCCCCCACCACAACCGGGCATGAAGGACTCGCCATGATCCGAAGCTCGTTCGCCACGCTGGCCGCGGTGCTCGTCGCCGTGCCTTTCGCGCCCGCCCGTGCCCTGGCGGATCCGACCCCGACCGGGCCGCCGAACAAGCCGACGCTCACCTGGGCGGTCCAGCCGGCCAACCAGCAGGGCCCGGACGGCCGTCGCTGGATCGCGCACACGCTGGACCCCGGGCAGGTGGTGACCGAGCGGCTGGCCGTGCGCAACTTCAGCAACCGCGCCGCCGTGTTCGCCCTGAAGGCCGCCGACGGCTACCTCACCGACAACGGGCGCTTCAACATGCTGCCCTCCGACAAGGCGTCGGTGGACGGCGGCACCTGGATCCAGGTCCAGGACAAGGTGAACGTCGGGGCCAACGAGACGAAGGTCGTGCCGTTCACCATCACGGTGCCGCGGGACGCCAAGCCGGGAGACCACCCGGCCGGCATCGCGGCGACGGTCACCGCCACCGGCGGTACGGTCGCCGTCGAGAGCCGGGTCGGCTTCCGGGTCATGATGCGGATCAGCGGCACGGTCACCGCGGCGCTGACCGTCGACGATCTCACCGCGACGTACCGGCACTCGTGGAACCCCTTCGCGGCCGGCTCCATCCGGGTCCGGTACACCACCAGGAACGACGGCAGCGTCGCGGTGACCGGCACCGGCCGGGTGGCCACCGCCGAACTGGGCGGGCTGACCACGAGCGACGCGCGGGCGCGGGTCGAACAGACGCTGCCGGGCGGCAGCCGGCAGGTCGACGTCCGGGTCGCCGGCGTGTGGGGACTGGCACCGCTGCGCACGACCGTCGACCTGACCCCCGCCGTCCTCGACGGCGACACGAGCGGCGCCGAGATCCGGCCGGCCTCGGCGGCCGTGACGGTGTGGACACTTCCGTGGCCGCAACTGCTCCTGATGGCCGTCTTCGTCGCCGCAGTCCTCGGCGCCCGGACCATCAGCCGGCGCCGCCGGCAGCGGCTCGCTCAACTACTCGCCCGCGCCCGCGACGAAGGCCGGGCGGAAGCCCGGGACATGTCCGAAAAAGTATCTTGAGAAGGGGTGGAACAGTGGCCCAGTTCGACGAGGTCAAGTTCAACCGGCGTCGGCTCCTTCAAGCGTCCGCCCTCAGCGCCGGCGCGGGTGCGGTCGCGGGCAGCGCCGCTTTCACGGCACGCGCCGAGGCGGCGCCGGATGCCGGCGCGGCAGCGGCTGTGACGGCCACCGCGCTCGGACCCGGCGTTACCGCGCCGGTCAGGCCGTTCGAACTGCGCGAGGTGCGGCTCGGCAACGGACTGCTGCAGGAGAAGCGCGACCGCATGAAGAACTTCCTGCGACAGTACGACGAGCGGCGCTTCCTCGTGCTGTTCAACAACCAGGCTGGCCGGCCGAACCCCGCGGGCGTCTCGGTGCCGGGCGGCTGGGAGGACGGGGGACTCCTGAGTGGACACTGGGCCGGTCACTACCTGACGGCGCTCGCGCAGGCGTACGCCGACCAGAGCGAGGCCGTCTTCAAGGAAAAGCTTGACTGGATGGTCAGCGAGCTCGCCGCGTGCCAGGCCGCCATCACCGCCCGGATGGGCACCGGCGGGCCGGGCGGCGAGGAGCCGCCGGAGCCGCAGGTCGACCGGGTACCTGGCCGGTTCGGCAACGCGCTGCGGCTGAACGGGCCCAGCGTGGCGCAGTACGTGACGCTGCCCCAGGAGGCGATCAACCAGCTGACCGACTTCACCATCGCGGCCTGGGTGAACCTCGGGTCCGCGCAGAGCTGGACCCGGCTGTTCGACTTTGGACAGAACGCCACGGTCAACATGTTTCTGACCCCCCGGGCCGGCGTCACCGGCAACGCGCCCCGGTTCGCCATCACCATCGGTGGATCCGGCCAGGAGCAGCGCATCAACGGCACCGCCGCGCTGCCCACGAACCAGTGGGTGCACCTGGCCGTCACCCTGTCGCAGACCACCGGCACGCTGTACGTCGACGGCCAGCCGGTCGGCACTAACACGAACATGACGCTCAACCCGTCGAGCCTGGGCAACCCCGGCAACCGCTGGATCGGGCGCTCGCAGTACAACGACCCGTACCTCGACGCGACCATCGACGAGTTCCACATCTTCGACCGGGCGCTCAGCCAGCAGGAGTTGCTGTCCATGGTGGACTCGCCCGCGGGCGGCACCGGCGGCGGAAGCATCGCCTGGTACCGGTTCGACGAGGACGGCGGCACCACCCTGCGAGACGCCTCGCCCAACGGCCGCGACGGCGGCATCGTGGCGGCACAGGAGGGCGGAGACAGCGACTGGATCCCGACCCACCCTGGCTATCTCGGCGCGATCCCGGAAGACGCGGTGCTGCGGCTCGGCCCGCCGCGCTGGGCCGTCTACGGCGGCAACGCCGACACCAACACCTGGGCGCCCTGGTACACCCAGCACAAGATCATCCGTGGTCTGCTAGACGCCTACTACCAAACCGGCAACACGCAGGCCCGCGACATCGTCGTCAAGATGGCGGACTGGGCCCACCTCGCGCTGACCGTCGGCGACAAGAACCACCCCGACTACACCGGCCCCATCACCCGCGACAACCTGAACTACATGTGGGACCTCTACATCGCCGGCGAGTTCGGCGGCGCCAACGAGGTCTTTCCCGAGATCTACGCGATCACCGGCGACTCGAAGCACCTGGAGACCGCCAAGTGCTTCGACAACCGGGAGTCGCTGTTCGGCGCCTGCGTCGAAAACAGGGACATCCTCGTGGTCACACCCGAAAACAGGCCCGGCCGGCGCCGCCCGGAGCGCCTGCACGCCAACACGCACGTTCCGCAGTTCATCGGCTACCTGCGCGTCTTCGAGCACACCGGCGACCGGGAGTACTTCACGGCCGCCAAGAACTTCTACGGCATGGTCGTTCCACACCGGATGTTCGCCAGCGGCGGGGCGGGCGGCAACTACCCGGGCTCGAACAACAACGTCGAGCTGTTTCAAAACCGGGGAAACATCGCCAACGCGATCGCGCAGGGCGGCGCGGAGACCTGCACCACATACAACCTCATCAAGCTCGCCCGCAACCTGTTCCTGCACGAGCACGACCCGGCCTACATGGACTACTACGAACGCGGCCTGCTCAACATGATCACCGGGTCCCGAGCCGACACCGCGACCACGAGCGACCCGCAACTCACCTACTTCCAGCCGCTGACACCGGGAGCCGCCCGCAGCTACGGCAACACCGGCACCTGCTGCGGCGGCACGGGCCTGGAAAACCACACCAAGTACCAGGAGACCATCTATCTCAAGTCCGCCGACGGCGCGACACTGTGGGTCAACCTGTACGCGCCCTCGACCCTGACCTGGGCCGAGAAGGGCTTCACCGTCACCCAGCGAACCACCTATCCGCGCGAAGACCGGACCACACTGACCATCGACGGCAGCGGCCCGCTCGACATCAAGCTGCGGGTGCCGGGCTGGGCGCGGAAGGGCTTCTTCGTCACCATCAACGGCGTGGCGCAGAGCGTCGACGCCGAGCCGGGTAGCTACCTGACGGTGAGCCGCGCCTGGCAGCCGGGCGACACCGTCGAGATCCGGATGCCGTTCAGCATCAGGATCGAGCGGGCCCTGGACCGCCCCGACACCCAGGCGGTCTTCTGGGGCCCGGTGCTACTGCAGACCCTCGGAAACCCGGGCGGCGGCACCTTCCGCGAGCTGACCCTCTGCCGCCACCTGAAGCGAGACGGTGACTACGCCCGCGCGGCCATCACGCACGAGAGCACCACAGCGGCGGGCGACCCGTACTTCACGACGCACGGGCTCACCCTGCGGCCGTACTACATCAGCGACACCCAACCCGTCTCCTCGTACTTCCGCCGGGTCGAGCCGACGATCGTGTTCGGCTCCATCGACACCGGCGTGCCGAACCGCAAGCGCAACGACGGCCTGCCCAACTACGACGTCCCCGTGTCGGGCATCCCTTCGCCCGGCACCGACGGCCCGACCTTCCTCGACCTGGTGTGGGATCAGGCGCCCTTCCCCGACCACGACGCGTTCGTCGAGTCCGTCACATGCACCGCCGAGGCGTTCGTCGCGGCGGGCGTCTTCACCGTGTCCGAAAGGGACGTCATCGTCGCGCGCGCCGTCAGCGCGGCACAGGAACTCGCGCCGCCCGCGGCCTGGGCCGTCGAGATCCAGGCCCGCACGCAGTGCATCGGCACCAACGCCTACCTGTCGGTCAACGTCCGCAACGCCGACGACGTGCCGCTCACCATCGAGATGGTCACGCCGTACGGCACACGCACGGTGGCTGACGTCGCTGCGGGCAAGTCCGTCTACCAGTCCTTCAACACCCGCCGCGCGACGGTGCCGGCCGGCACCCTGACCGTGAAGGTCACCGGGGCGGTCGACGCGGTTCCGGTTACCACACAGATGGAGGCGGCGTACGGCGCGAGCAGCTGCGCCCGCGCCGTCGACTGATGGACGGCGGCCAGCAGAGGACGCTCGACGTCACCGCCCACAACCCGTCCTGGATCTCTAGCGGCGTGGCGTCGCCATCGGGTTGGACGGGCTAGAGGCAGCTTTGTGGCGGCGGCCCTTTAGGCTCGCACGCCATGAACGACTTTAAGCCGATCGAGGACCGCGAGGGCCACGTGGGCGGTATCGAGTCCATGATGGTCGACGGGCGCCGGTGGTTCTTCGGATTCGACTACAGCATGGATACGGCGGTCTCGCCGCTGATCGACGACCCGGGGCGGATGGCGGCGTTCGCCAGCGAGTACATGCTCCAGACCGACGGTGCGCACGACGCCGCCTACTGGCGGGAGCTCGTCGACTCGTCGGTGGAGGAGTCCGGCCTCGTGGGGGAGGACGAGGATCGCACGTTCGACAGTGAAACGCTTGCGGCGCAACGGCTCTCGCCCAGCAGTCACCTCATGTACCTGATGGGTGCGGCGACGGCGTGGGACGACTCGTTCTTCGAGGACGACGAGATCCAGGCGGCGCTCACGGCGATCGGCGTACGCGATCGTGACCGTGACTGGGACTGCCTCGAACAGTGCATCGCAGCCGCGCAGTCGGATGGCGCGGAGGTGCGCGCGTCCGGCACGCTGTTGATGACGCGGTACCAGCGCTTCGTCTTCAGCAACCTGCCGGCCAACTGGCCCGAGGTATTCGCGGCCCTGCGACCGAGCTGAGCCCGGCAGCGCCGCGAGCGTCGATCAAGGAAAACCCCACGGATCAAGGGCAAACGCACGTGGTTCGATCTCAAAACCACGTGCGTTTGCCCTTGATCGGCGCAGGGACGGGATCAACTCACCGCTTGCTTGACGAGTGCGCTGATCCTCGCCTCGTCGGAGGGGGTCATCGTCGTCAGTGCGAACGTGGTGGGCCACATGGTGCCGTCATCGAGGTTGGCGACGTCGGTGAAGCTGAATGTGGCGTACCTCGTCTTGAACTTCTGTGCGGGTTGGAAGTGGCAGAGGACCTTGCCGTCCTTGGCGTACGCGGGCATCCCGTACCAAAGCCTCGGTGCCAGGTCCGGCGCGTTGGCCTTGACGATGGCATGGATCCGCTCGGCCAGTCCGCGGTCCGTTTCCGCCATTTCGGCGATCTTGGCGAGCACGTCGCCCTCGCCAGCGGCCTTGGCGCCGGCGCCGCGGCGGGCGGCGGTCTTCAGCTCCCGGGCATGCTCCTTCATCGCGTCTCGTTCTTCGTCGCTGAATCCGTCGTACGTCTTGGTAGCGGTCGCCGTGCTCTTGGTCGACTTCTTCGTGCTCATGGTGGTTTCCTCTCCTGCGTGCGGGCTTGGGGTGTTTGGGCTCAGCTGTCCTGGAGCAGGCCGAGGACGTTGCCGTCAGGGTCGGTGACGGTGGCCACCACGCGGCCGCCACCGACGTCGCGCACCGGCTCCTTCACGGTGGCACCCGCCGCCGTCACCTCGGTCAGCTTCGCCTCGATGTCCGGCACGTGCCAGTAGGCCACCGGCGAGGTCATGCCCTGCGGTCCGCCGCCCGGTACCAACCCGATCTGCTGGCCGTCGACCTCGAAGCCGACGTAGTAGGTGCTTTCGGTCTGCGGCTGGACGCCGAGCAGAGCGGCGTACACCGCCTTCGCCGCCGCCAGGTCGGACACGGGGTGCAGCACGGTCTTGATCATGATTTCTCCTGAAAGTCGTGGTTCAGATCGACGCCTAGAGCATCTCCCCGGAGGCGGCGGGCCCACATCCGTGCTGACCACGGGGACCACCACGGAGTCGGGCCTGCGTATGCGGCAGGATGGACCCCGTGGCGGCTCAGGCAGGGATCTCAGGCCGTGAGGCCGAGGTGTTGTCCCTGCTCGGGGAGCACCTCAGCAACGCGGAGATCGGCGCGCGGCTGTACATCTCCGTCCGCACCGTCGAGACCCACGTGTCCTCGCTGCTGCGCAAGCTCGGCGCTCCAGACCGGCGGGCCCTCGCCCACCTCGCGACCGAGTGGAGCCGGGCGGCGCGGGGCGGCGAGGCGGCCTTGGGGCTGCCCGCGCCGGTGACCACGTTCGTCGGCCGGGCGCACGAGCGGGCGGCGCTGGCCGAGGCGATCAAGACCCACCGGCAGGTGAGCGCGGTGGGTCCGGGCGGGGTCGGCAAGACCCGGCTGGCGCTGGCCGTCGCGGCCCAAGCGGAAGGCGACTTCGCCGACGGTGTGTGGTTCGTCGACCTGGTCCCGGTCACCGACCCGGCGATGGTCGGAGCGGCGGTGGCCGCCGCGGTCGGCATCGGCGAGCAGCAGAGCCGCGGCATCGACGAGTCGGTGGTCGCCGCCCTCGCCGACCGGCACGCTCTGCTCGTGCTCGACAACTGCGAGCACGTACGCGACGGCGTGGCACTTTTCCTGGAGCGGCTGCTCGCCGGCTGCCCGCGGCTGACCGCGCTGGCCACCAGCCGGGCGCGGTTGATGGTGCCGTTCGAACGCGTCTACCCGATCCCGCCGCTGTCGCTGACCGGTGACGGCGAGTCCGACGCGGTGGCGCTGTTTCTCGAACGGGCCGCAGCGGTGGGCTGGCCGCCCGCGCCCGAGCAGCGTGCCCAGGCAGCCGAGATCTGCCGAGGGCTGGACGGCGTGGCGCTGGCGATCGAGCTGGCGGCCGCCCGGTTGCCCACCCTTGGCCTGGACGGCCTTGCCGGCGTGCTCTCCGATCAGCTGAGGCTGCTGACCGGCGGCGCCCGCGCCGACGACCGGCACCGCTCGGTGCGGGCCATGCTGGACTGGAGCCACGCCCTCCTGGAGCCGGCCGACCGCACGCTGCTGCGCCGGGTCGCCGTCTTCGTGGCTCCGTTCACAGTGGACGCCGCGCGGCAGGTCGCCGGGTTCGCGCCGCTCGAAGCGGCGGCGGTGGTGGAGGGGTTGGCCCGGCTCACCGAGCAGAGCCTGTTGACGGCTGCCCCGGCCCCGGGCGTCACCCGATATCGCACGCTGGCAACCATCCGCCAGTACGGGGTGGAGCAGCTGGCCAGCGCCGGTGAGCTCGACGATGTCCGGTTTCGACACCTGCGCTGGTGCTTGGCGACCGCCGCCGAGCTGGCGCGGGACACCTCGCCGGGCACCGGGGTGTGGCGAGCCGGGTTCGACGCGGCGGCCGACGACATCCGGGCCGCCCTCGGCTGGGCGGCCGACGAGCCCGGTCACCGCGCCGACGCGTACGAGCTGGCACTGTCCCTGGCTCAGCTGACCTTCACGCGGAACCTGGTCGGCGAGGCCCAGCAGCGATACGAGCAGGCGGCGTCGCTGACCGCCGACCCGGCCGCCGCGGGGTCGGCGCTCCGGTACGCCGCGGCGGTCGCCGGTTGTCGAATGCGTGGCGAAGACATGTACCGGCTCTACGGCGCCGCCGCCGACACCGCGCGTCGCGCCGCAGACGCCGCCGGGGTCGCCCGCGACCTGGCTACGGCCGCGGCCACCGTCTACCGGTTCTCCGGCACGTTCTCCCAGCCGCCACCGCCGGGCGAGGCCGCGATGCTGCTGTCCGAGGCACGCGAGCTGGCCGGCGACGACTCCGCCGCCCAGGCCGCGGTGGCCCTCGCCGAGTGCGGGGTTCTCACCGAGGCCGCCGACACGACCTTGCCGGAGGCGATCGCGCGTGCCGAGCGGGCGGTCGACCTCGCCCAGCGGACCGGCGATCCGCTGGCCCACAGCGCGGCCCTCGACGCGCTCACCGCCGTCCAGTGCTGGGCGGGCGACACCTTCGCCACCGCAGGCACGACCCGCCGGCGGGTCGAGCTGCTCGCCTCGGTGCCGGTGACGCCAGCGAGCGCGCGCGAGCGGGTAAACGCCCTCTCCGAGGCGGCCGAGACCTGTATCGGAGTCGGTGACCTGGAGGGCGCACGCCGGTGGGGCGAGCAGCTTCGCGACCTGCCGCTGCTGGCCGAACGCGGTGACTTCGCCACGTCCCGGCTGCTGGTGGCGGATGCGCTGGCGGGCAACATCGACAGCGTGCTCGCCGGCAGCGGGCGGTTCCTCGACGCCTGGGAGCGCTCCGGGAGCAGGCACGCGCCCCACCTCGCCATGGCGGCGGCCGCGGTGGCGATGGTCCACGGCCTGCGCGGTGACGACGGGGCCAGAGCCCAGTGGCTGGCCATCGTCGACGAGCTGGGCATCGCACCGGAGCAGAATGCCGGCTACAGCGCCGTGTTCGATGCGATCGTCCTGCTCCACCACGGTCAGGCCGACCGGGCCCTGGCGGGGTTGGCGGCCGAGCCCGACGAGATGGACGAGTGGGTCATCTGGGTGTGGCGGCACTGGTATCTCGCGCTGCGTGCCGAGGCGGCCGCGCTCACCGCGGACCCCGAAGCACGCCGCCGCGTCACCGCCACCCGCACGATCGTCGCCGGCAATCCGATCGCTGGCGCCCTGGTGGACCGGGCAGAGGCCCTGCTCGACGGCGACCAGGACCGGATGCTCGCCGCCGCGGCGGCGTTCGAGGCCGCCGGCTGCCGCTACCAGTGGGCGCGGACCCTGGTACTCGCCGGTGGCGACCGCGCCGCGACCGGCGTGGCGGCCCTGGCCGACCTCGGCCTTGCCGCCCTCGACCATCGGGCCGGGGGCCGTCGGAGCTGACGGCCCCTGGCCCAGGCCCTAACCGGCGTACGTCTCGAACTCGGCGACCCTCGGTGTGGCGCTCGAGCTGGTGATCTCGAAGGTGACCTTCTTCAGCGAGGTCCGGGCGAAGCTGATGACACCGGCCCCGCTGCCGGAGGCCAGGACGGCACCGGTGTCGTGGTTGACGACCCGCCAGGAACCGATGGCGCCGGTGGCGCCTGACGCCTCGCGGATGTTGATCCTGGAAACGGTGGTCGCGGAGCCCCACTTGACCGAGATGGAGCCGGTCGAGCCGCTCGGCGACCAGTAGGTGCCCATGTTGCCGTCCAGCACGTTGCCGTAGCTCGTCCCGCTGGCCTTGCTGGAGCCGTCGGCTCCGGCACCGATGCTGAGGTTGGTCCCGCTGGGCTGGGTCGGTGCCGGCGTGGTCGGGTTCGGCGCGGCGGTGGTCGGTGCCGTTGTCGTCGGTGTCTGCGGCACGCAGTTGCCGTTCGACACCTGGAGGCCCTTGTTGGCGCCGGCCGTCTGGCTCACGACGCTCGGCACGCAGCTGGCGCCGTCGAGGGTGTAGGGGTACGGGATGCTGACCGTGGTGTTGGACGGCATGCCGGGCCCGGCGGGGTTGGTGTCGCTGCCACGGCTGGACCAGGTCACGTTGTCGAGGATGTTGCCGCTGGCCTGCCAGTAGCCGGCCTGGTCGGTGTAGAAGGTGCCCAGGACGTCCTTGGAGTTCCTGAAGTAGTTGTTGTCCACTTTGGCGCGAGCACCGGCCCGGGAGTTGATGCCGGACTCGTGGAGGCTCACGTAGTGGTTGTTGTAGATGTGGGCGACGCCGCCGCGCAGCAGGGGCGTGCGGGAGTCGATGTTCTCGTACAGGTTGTGGTGGTAGGTGATGAAGCCGTTCGAGAGGTCGCTTTCGCTGGACCCGACGAGGCCGCCGCGGCCGGAGTTGCGCAGGATGCTGTAGGACAGCGTCACGTACTGGGTGTTGTTCTTCATGTCGAAGAGGCCGTCGAAGCCCTCGGACTCCCCGCCCGACGCCTCCAGGGTGACGTGATCGACCCAGACGTTGCGGACGGTGCTTTCCATGCCGATGGCGTCACCGCCGTTGGAGAGCGGTGAGCCGGACTTCTTGACGTTCCGGACGGTCACGTTCTGAATGATGATGTTGCTGGCGTCACGGATGTGGATGCCCAGCTGGTCGAACATGGCTCCGCCACCGACCCCGATGATCGTGACGTTGCTGATCTGCTTGAGTTCGATCACGTCGGCGGCGGTGTTGCAGCTCGCTCCCGACACCTTGGTTGTGTTGCCGTGGTTGATGGTCCCCTCGACCTGGATGATGATCGGGGTACTGCTGCTGGCCCGATTGCACAGCGCCGTGTGGATGGCGGTGCCCGTGGTGGCCCGCACGGTCTGCCCGCCCGCACCGCCGGTGGTGCCACCGTTCTGGGTCGCGTAGCCGGTGACGCCGCCGGTCGCCGCCGACGCCTCGGGTATCGACAGCACCACACCGGTCGCGGCCGCGAGGGCCGTCGTGGCCAGTGCCGCATAGAGTCGCAGTGCGACTGGTCGTCTCATCGTCGCCTCACTTTTCGAGATTCCTGGCTTGCCGCTTCATGCCGTGGGTCATTTCGGCGGCCAACGGAGGCTGCCGACCTTGTCGCGTTAGGAAAGCGCTTTCCGTCGCGAGGATAGGACGACATCGATTGATGAGGCAAGATCTCGGCCTGGTTTGCGGCGTATGTTCTTGATTAACAAGATCGACAAACGTCAGTAAGTCCTGTCCGGCCGGCCGGGGCGGCCGGCGTCCGGACCGGCTTGATCCACTGCCGAGATCACCCAGTAAGGTGAGCCGGCCAACCGGTATGGACACCGTTCACCCACACCGGGCCGTGACATGGCCGATCCGGGCGCGGGTGATATCCGTGGCGCTGAATGCGTTTGACGGCGGTGGTGTACTCGGCGTGTGGTCGACCACGTGCTGCGTCCGTTCCAGACCGACGACGTGCCGGCGGTGCATGAGCTGCATGCCCGCCATGCCACGGCTGACGACGTTGATGTGTACTCCACTATCGAGCCTGTCCTCGACGCGGACGCTGTGCGGCGGGGGATGGAAACGGCCGACTGGGCGGTCGTCGCGGTCGACGCGACCGGTTCGGTGGTCGGGTGGGCTTCGTTGCAGTCCTGGACGGAAGACGACGCCACCCGCGTCTTCCTGACCGACGGCTACGTGGCGCCGCCGGCGCGGGGGCGCGGCCTTGGCAGGCGGCTGCTGCGCCAGGCCGAGGCAGTGGCGGCCCAGCTCGCCACCGGCCACACCCAAGACGGCCCGGTCGTGCTCGGCGGCAATGCCTCGACGGTCCAGCCGGACCGGGCGGCGTTGCTGGAGCACCGTGGATACGAGCACACGTTCACCATGGTCGAGATGGAGCACGACAGGTCGCCGGTGCGGCCTCGGCCGCTGCCTGACGGCGTCACCGTCCGAGCCGCCACGGTCGCCGACGCTCGACCGCTGCACGCGCTCACCGCCCGGGTGTGGGCGGGGCGGCCATTCTTCACGCTGCCGACCGAGGACCGGTTCCGTGACTGGCTGCGCCGGTCGCGGCTGGCGCTGTTTCAGGTGGCGACCATCGAGGACCGAGTGGTGGGGTTCGTCGCGGTGAGCCGCTCGCCTGTGCGCGTCGAGGTCGAGGATATTCAGGTGGATCCGGAGTTCCAGCGCCGCGGCCTCGCGACCGCGATGCTCACCCGGGCCCTCAGCGCGCTGGCGCCGCGGGGAGCGGGCCCGGTTCGACTGCACACCGAGGGACACGACCCCGCCGGAGCGCGGTCACTGTACGAGCGGCTCGGCTTCCGCGTGGTGCGTGAGTACCGCCGGTACCGCAAGCCGCTCAGCCTTGGCAGCTTCGCAGCCTGAGCCGCAGGTTAGCGAGCGAAGCCGGATCGACGTCACAGGTCGCGGCGCTGGAAGGCGACGGCCGCGAGCCCCAGTACGACGGCGATCCAGAGGCCGGTCCAAGCCAGATAGGTGGTGGTGAGCGGGGCCATGCTCAGGAACGGGGACTCCCCGATCCCGGAGTCGGCCTGCAGGGCCAACGCGGGGTCCTGGAACGAGTTCATGGCACCGCGCCACAGGCCGTCGGTCGGTAGCAGCATCCGGGAGACGGTGCCGACCCGCGCGACGCTGTCGTTGTCGAGGGCTTCGCCGACCGAGCCGACCACGCCGGCGATCCAGGTGGCGCCGAAGAGGCCGACCGCCACGATGCCGGAAGCCATCGGCGAGATCGCGGTCGACAGCAGCAGGCCCAGGGTGAGCAGCACCGCGGTCTGGACCGCGAGCAGGGCCAGACCGGTCACCGGATGCGGTGCCCAGTAGCCCATGGTGACCCGGACGATGAGGAGTTGGGCCAGGCCAGCCACGGCCACGAAGCCGCCGCCGAACGCCACGAGCCCCAGCCACTTGCCCACCAGTACCGCCGAGCGGCGGATCGGCCGGGCCAGGATCGCCAGCGCCGTCCCGGACTCGACCTCGCCGGCCAGGGTGGGGCCGGCCAGGAACGCCGTGCCGAGAGCGGCGATCAGGCTCAGGCCGAACATCACGAGATTGAGCACAGTGGAGCCGGCCACCTTGGCCTCTCCGGAGGTGAACCCACCGAACTCCGCGTCGAGCCGGGAGAACCCCCAGGCGCTGAGCGCGAGCAGAACGACCGTCATCACGGCGAGCGAGCGCAGCACCCGGCGGCGGGCGGCCTCCCGCAGCGTGAGGGCGGCGACGGTGGTTACGGTACGGACAATCATCAGGACACTCCGGTGTGGCTGGAAGCCGGGGCCGACCCCGACGGACCTTGACCTGGATTCCGCTTGGGGATCTCCTCGCCGTGACCGGTGCGGAGGATGTCCAGCAGGCGCTCCTCGAGGCTGATCCGGCCGGGCTCGACGGCGTGCACGCGCACACCGAGGCCCACCAGGTCGGCCACGAGGTCCGGCACGGTCGTGGTGTCCTGTTCGGCGGGGAGCGCGACGGTGAACGAGTCGCCGCTGCGGGTGAGCCGGCCCGCGGCGGCCAGCCTGGCCTCCGCCCGCGCGTTCACCCCGTCGAGCCGCAACCGCACCTCGCGCTGGCCGAGCAGCTCCGCGAGGGTTCCTGACGCTGCGATCTGACCCTTGTCGAGGATGACGACCCGGTCGCAGACGCGCTCCACCTCGCCGATGAGGTGTGAGTTGAGCAGTACGGCGACGTCGCGGTCCTTGAGGGACAGCAACAGGTCCCGCACGTCGGCCCGGCCGAGCGGGTCGAGGGCGCTGGTCGGCTCGTCGAGGATGACGAGCTCCGGGCGGGCCACCAGTGCGACGGCCAGCCCGAGGCGCTGCTGCATGCCTTTGGAGAAGCCGCCCACCCGGTCGCCGGCGCGATCGGCGAGGCCGACGGCGCCGAGGCACTCGCGCCGCTGCGCGTCCGGCACGGTGACACCGGCGAGGCGGACGTGCAGGGCGAGCACCTCGACGGCGGTGAGCCACGGCTGGAACCGGAAAAGCTCCGGCAGGTAGCCGACGCGGGCCCGGGCCCGCGGGTCCTTGGCTGGCTGTCCGAGCAGCAGCACCTCACCGGCGTCGGGCCGTACGAGGCCGAGCAGCATCTTGATGACGGTCGTCTTGCCGGCGCCGTTCGGTCCGAGCAGGCCCAGCACCTCGCCGCGCCCGACGGTGAAGGAGACGCCGTCGACCGCGGTGCGCCGCCGGTACTGTTTGCGCAGACCCGAGGACCACACCGCCGGTGCCGAGGGCAGCTCGGCGAGCAGCCGCTCCGCGGCGTCCAGGGACGGGCCGGTCACCGGTCCCACCGCAGCCCGCGCGCCACCGACAGCACCTCGTCGGCGGTCAGTGAGCCGGCCACCGCGGTGACGACGCCGTGGTCCACCCAGACCACAGCTGCCATCACACCGTCTCGCGAGGCGAGCACCGTGGCCGGCACCCCGCCGACGTCGGAGGCCGAGCTCGTCATTTCGTCCGCTGACACGAACAGGGGCAGCGTCGTCCCGTCGCCGGAGAAGTCGCGCAGCTGCGAGGCGACGTTCTCCGGCAGGCCGGGCAGGGACAGCACGTAGTCGCGGGCCGTCTCGAACGGGATGCCGGAGGAGTACGCGGTGGGCGCGACCGCGCCGGCCACGATCATGGCCGGCACGGGACGGTTCTCCGCCCAGACCGCGGCGAACGCCGGTCCGGCCGTGAACCGGAACTGGCTGCCGTCCAGGCCAGGAGGTGGCGGCGGCAGCGTGTGGCCGGACGCCGCGACGGTCTGCGCCGCCTTCTCGACCGAGAAGGTGAAGATCGCGCTGGCCGGGCCGGCAGCGTGGTACGTGGGCTGTCCCGTCACGCCGCGGGGCAGTTCGCTCACTGCCGGGACGGAGAGGCCGGAGGCCTTCTCCGCCGCGGCGGCGTCGGCGACCTCGTGTATGTCGACCTTTTCGACGACCTCGACCTTGCCGAAGGCGTCCAGCTCGGGCAGTTTCACCAGATCGGCCTCGGGGGCGGTGACCGGGGTTATCTGCTCGGCGCGGAAGATCTGCAGCCAGTCCGTCGCGGCGGCGGTGCTGGCTCCGGCCAGCAGCGCGACGACGGCGAACCCGGCCACCACCGGGCTGCGCAGCGCCGCGCGCCACCGGCGGGCGGGGCTGGTGGTGGTCGGGACGGCTGTGGTCGCTGGCCGGCCTCCCTCGACGGTGACCGCGCGGGACAGGCGGGCCCACCCCGCGTCCACGTCCGCGTCGACCTCGATGGCCAGCGACGCGGTGACCGCCGCCGCGTCCTGCTGGGCGGCCGCCAGCCCGGACAGGCACACCGGGCAGCCCGCTACGTGTTGCCGATCGGCGTCGGTCACGCCGGCCGGCTCGTCCACTAGCCGGCGCAGCGTGCCGTCACTCGGATGGCGCATGATGGTTCAACTCCTTGCGAAGGGCGGACTCGGCACGCCGCACGGTGGTGCCCACGCTGCCGGGGGAAAGATCGAGAGCGGCGGCGACCTCGGCGTAGCTGAGGCCGCTGTGCCGCAGGACCAGGGCAACGGCCTGCCTGCGGGGCAGCCGCGCCAGCGCCGCCCGCACGCGGCGGCGCTCGTCGAGGGTCACGACCGTGTCGGCGACATCCGGGCAGACGGCCCCGCCGTTGTCGGCGGCCACCTCCCGGGAGGCGCGGCGACGGCCCGAGCGGAGGTGGTTGAGCGCCGTGTGCGCGGCGGCGACGGACAACCAGGGCAGTGCCTCGCCGGCCGGAACCGAGGAGCGCCCGAACGTCAGGAAGACCTCCTGAGCCACGTCTTCGGCCTCGTCGCGCGAGCCGAGCACGCGGGCCGCGACGGCGACCACCCGCGGATAGGCGGTGCGGAAGATCTGCTCGAGGTCGGCACGGACTGCCCCTCGTCTCGGAGGACTCGCCACCACGCCGTCCTTCCGCTCCGCTCGTCTGGCGAGGGCGGCCGACAGCGCGACGGCCGGCCCGCTCCCACCACGCTCAACGACATCCACATCTCTACAGCACCACCGGCGCCCAGGATGTGACACACATCCTCAAGATCACGCCATATCGGCAGGTCAGGAGCGGTATCGGGCTGGCGGCGGCGCCGGCGCGGGGCCCAGGTTCGACAACCAGCGCCGGTAGCTGGCCTGCCAGGTGCCGTCGCGGCGCAGGCGCTCCAGGACTCCGTTGACGTACCGGACCAGGTCGGTCGCGCCGGGTGCGGTCGCGACGCCGTACGGCTGCCGTTTGATCGGTGGGCCGACCACGACGGTGGTGGGGTCCTGCGCGGCCAGGCCGGCGAGCAGGATGTCGGAGGTCGATACCGCGGCGACCTGGCGTTGCTGCAGGAGGATCAGGCAGTCGATCACCTCGACCACGGCGACCGGGATCACCCCGGGATAGGAGGCGATGTTGCTGATCGAGGTGCTGCCGGCGGCGGCGCATACCTTCGACCCGGCCAGGTCCGCCATGCTGGCCACGGGGGAGCCTTGCGGCACGAGCAGCCGCTGAGCGGCGCTGAAGTACTCGGTCGAGAACGCGACCTGCCGCCAGTCTCGGCACGTCATGGTCATCGTGCGCATCACCAGGTCGACCCTGCCGCTGGTCAAGCTGGGAATCCGGTCAGCGGCGCCGAGCGCGACGAACTGCACCCGGTCGGGGCTGCCGACCAGATCACGGGCGATCTCCCTGACCAGGTCGATCTCGAAGCCGGCCAGCTCGCCGGTTGCGGGATCGCGGAACCCCACCTGGTACGCGTTCTGACTGACGCCGGCGATCAGCCGGCCACGCGCGCGGATCCGCGCCACGGTCGGGCCGCTCAGGCCGGTCGGCGGCAGGCTCGCCCGAGGATCGCAGGACTGGTCGCCGTCGGCCGCTACCGGCTTCGCCGGATCCTCCACGCCGACCGGACGAGGAGCCTCGGTGGTCACGGCCGCCTCGCGCAGCGCCGGCCGCTCGGCCGCACACCCGGCAAGAGCGACGGACGCGGCAAGCAGCATTCCCGCACCCAGGCGGCGCACCACCGGCGACGACAGCATCAGCCGATACCGTACCGGCGGGTGTCAATCGTCCAGGTGCTGGTCGAGAACGCCGCGCAGGGCGCGCATCGCGAAGTACAGCCGGGACTTGATCGTCTCCACCGGGACGCCGCGTTCGACCGCGGCGGCCTCGAGCGAAACCCCGCCGTAGACGAGTTCGACGAGCAGTTCGCGGTCCGCGTGCGGTAGGTCGTTCATCATCCCGACGATCGCGCGGGTGGGTACCTGGGGCCCTGTTTCCGGACCGCGCAGCTCCTGGACCAGCGGGTACGGGCGATCGTCGCGGCCGGCCGGCGCGTATCGCTCACCGTCGCGCAGCACGTTGCGGGCGGTCAGCACCAGCCAGGGCCGCACGGCGGACGGACGCTGGGGGTAGCGCCGAGGGTCCTGCGCCAGCCGATACAGCGTCTCCTTGAGTATCGAGTCAGCAGCGGCCTCATCACCCTCCGTGAGCTTCAATACGTACGCCCGGAGGCCCGCCCGATGCGGGTCGACCAGTCGGTTGAAGGCTTCCGCGGCACGCTCCGCACTGGCCTGCCTATCGGCGGCGTGGCGGCCCATGCCGTTTGCCCCTCTCGTTCCGATCGTTGTGTGTGGACTCCAATTCTCGATCTCCAGGCCCCGTGCGGACACGGGGAAAGTACCTGGACTACTACCCGGAACCGTCGACCCACTACCGTGCCTCTATGGCTACCGCCACGACCGCGCGCGGTTCCCTCGGCAACCTTCCCGCCGAGGTGACCAGCTTCGTAGGCCGCCGGCACGAGGTGACCGGGGTCAGGCGGATGCTCTCCACCAGCCGGCTCGTCACGCTCACCGGCGCGGGCGGGGTCGGCAAGACCCGGCTCGCCGCGCGGGTCGGCGCCGAGCTGCGCCGCAGCTTTGCCGACGGGGTGTGGTTCGTCGGGCTCGCCGAGCTGCACGACCCCGACCTGGTCGCGGTCACCGTCGGTGAGACGCTCGGCATCCGCGAAGACGAGGTCAGCCCCGATGCGCGAGGGCTGGCCGCGTTCCTGGCCGACCAGCAGGCGCTGCTCATCCTGGACAACTGCGAACATCTCGTCGACGCCTGCGCCGAGCTCGCCGAGAGTCTGCTGCGGGCCTGCCCTGACCTGCGCATCCTGGTCACGAGCCGGCAGGCGCTGCGGCTCGACAGCGAGGCCAACCTGACCGTGCAGCCGCTGTCGGTGCCCGGCCACGGCGCCGCCTGCACCTCCGCTGAACTGCACAAATACGAGTCGGCGAGCCTGCTCGTCGAACGCGCGACAGCACTGTGCCCCGACTTTCAGGTCACCGACGCCAACTGCGTGACGATCGTACGGCTGTGCCAGGCGCTCGAAGGCATGCCGTTGGCGATCGAGCTGGCTGTGGCTCGGCTCCGGGTGCTCTCCCTCGACCAGATCCTGGACCGGCTGACCGACCGGTACCGGCTGCTCACTGCGGGTGCCCGCAACGCGCCGGCCCGGCAGCAGACGCTGCGCGCGCTGATCGACTGGAGCTGGGACCTTTGCTCCGACGCCGAACGCACCCTGTGGTCGCGGGTCTCGGTCTTCTCCGGCGGCTTCGAGCTGGACGCCGCCGAGGCGGTATGCGCCGACGACAAGCTGCCCGCCGACACCATCCTCGACCTGATCGCGTCCCTAGTGGACAAGTCGGTGCTGACCCGCGCAGGCAATGGCACCGCGCGCTACCACATGCTCGATGTCATCCGCGAGTACGGCGCGCACGAGCTGCTCGCAGCCGGGGAGCAGGAGGCCATGGCCAGCCGGCACTGCCGCTGGTTCGCCGAGCTCGCCGCGTACGCCGACCGGAACTGGGTCAGCCCTCGCCAGACGGTGGTCATGCAGCGGCTGCGCCACGAGCGTGCCAACCTGCGGACGGCCCTGGAGTACGCGATCACCACCGGCCCGCCCGAGACCGCGTTGCAGTTCGCGGCCGACCTGCTGAACCACTGGTTCGTCCGCGGCTTCCTCTCCGAGGGGCGCCACTGGCTCGACCGCGCCCTCGCGATGCCCGCGTCTCCACACTGGACACGTGTCAAGGCCCTACGCGTCGCGGCGTGGATCGCCGGCATCCAGGCAGACGACCGGGCCGCCGCGCTGCTCGCCGACGCGGTGGCGCTGGCCGAGACGTTGCCACCGTCGTCGGAGCACGCCTACCTGTCCCTGATCCAGGGCGTCTTCCTCATGTGGGCGGGCGACCACGCCCAGGCACTGCCGAGACTCGAGCAGGCGCTCGCCGGATTCCGCGCGCTGAACAACCGCAACGGTGAAATGTGGACGCTGATCGTGCTCGGGCTGAGCCGCGGCCTCGCCGAACAACCGTCCAGCGGCTACCCGGATCTGGTCGCCGCCAAGGACCTGGGTGCGGCAAGCGGCGAGGCCTGGTGGCAGTCGTTCGCGCTGTGGGCGCTGAGCGTACTGCGCTGGCGGGACGGCGACTACGCCGCGGCGACCGCGGCGGCCAAGGAGAGCCTGGTGATCCGCAACGTCGTCGAAGACGAGCAGTTCACGGTCGGGCTCGCGATGGAGTCGCTCGCCTGGATCGCCAGCAGCGAACGTCGCGACCAGCGATCCGCCGAGCTGCTCGGCGCCTCCAAGCGGATGTGGCAGACGATGCACACCTCACTGGCGCCCTTTCGAAGCCTGCAGGACTGGCACGACGAGGTCGTCGACGAGGTGCGGTCGCGCCTGGGCGCGACCGCGTTTTCGGCGGCCATCCGGCGCGGCTCCGACCTGTCCGCCGCCGACGCGGTCGCGACGGCGCTCGAGCGAAAGCCCCGCGTACCGGTGCCCGAGCAGCGCGCCGACACGGCCGCCGGCCACGGGCTGACGAGGCGGGAGCGCGAGGTCGCGGCGCTGATCGCCCAGGGCCTGACCAACCGGGAGATCGCGGCCCGGCTCGTGGTCGCGCAGCGCACGGCCGAGGGACATGTGGAAAACATCCTGAGCAAGCTCGGCTTCACCTCCCGGACCCAGGTGGCCGGCTGGCTGGCGGACCAGAGACAGCCGTCCCGAGACTGACCGCGTCAGGTGGGGGCGACCCACGGGCTCGTGGCGATGGTGCCGGTGGTGCCGAGGTCGATGCCGCCCTCCGGACTGAGCACCTGTGCGGGTTGGCCCGCGGCTGGTGCCATCTCCAGGTAGGTGCCCGTAGTCGCCGACACGTTGGCGTCGGTTACGGTGTTTCGCCACACCACGACCGCTGCCGCGAGGGCGCCGGGGGCCAGCGTCACCTGCCGCGGCGGCCCGTCGAAGCCCGTGATGGTCGAGATCTGTGCCGTTCCTCGCACGACGGTGACGTCGAGGGGCTTGCGGTCGGCGTCGAGTACCTGGAGCGCCGGGTAGCCGTTGGCGGTATACGGCTGGCTGCCGCAGTTGGCCATCTCGACCCGCATCGCTCGCAGGCCCGAGGCGGCCTCCACCTGGCCGGCGGTGAGTGTCACGCCGGACGGCGGGCACGCCGGACTGGCGGTGGCGGTTGGTGCGGGCGGTGTCGGGTCCGGTGTCGGCGTCGACTCGTCGGTACAGGCTGCCAGCACGACCAGCGTGGCGGATACCGCGGCGAGGCGGGCGGCGGGTGTCGCGTGCATCCGACGATTGTGCAAGATCGACACAAGTTCACTGCTTGGCGGGTCAACTCTGAATATATAGAGTTATCGCGTGACCAGATCTCGGCGTCCGTCGGCGCAGACCACGGCGGTCGTGCTCGCGCTGGCTGAGGAGCCCACCGCCTGGCGGTACGGCTACGACCTGTGCCGGCAGCTCGGTCTCAAGCCCGGTTCGCTGTACCCGATCCTCGTGCGGCTCGCGGACCGCGCCCTGCTCGAGACCGCCTGGGAGACCAACGCGCCAGCCGGCCGACCGCCGCGACACCTGTACCGGCTGACCGGCTCCGGTCGCGCGCTCGCGACGGAGCTGGCGGAGGCACCGCCGCGGCCAGCGGCGTCCCCACGACGAACGGAGCCGAGATGGCAGGGAGCGTGAGCCGGCCACAACGCCGGTATGAGATCGCCGCCGCCGTGCCCGTCGTGGTGGTCTTCGCCGCCCTGTACGCCTGGGGCGTCCTGGCCGATGGCCCGAACGCGTCGGCGGATATGGTCTGGCTCGCGGTGCTGTTCCTGATACCGACCTTCTTCTGGCTGGTCGCGTCGTCGCTGCTGGTCCACCACTGGTGGGAGCGTGCCGGCGCTCTCATGTCCACGCTGGACGCGCCGGGTCAGTTGCTGGCCGCCACGGTGGCCACCCTTCCCGAGCCTCGGCGGCGTTGGGGCGAGGCGATGCTCGGCGAGCTGGACCAGCTGTGGCGCCCGGTCGGCCGGCCGGGCGCCACAGCGCAGAGTCTAAAGTGCCCGGCCCAGCGGCAGAGCCGGCAGCGGCGCGGCGTAGAGCCAGGCGTCGAAGAGGTCCGTCAGCGGCCGGCCCGCGTGCCGTCCCGCGAGCGCGGTGAACGCCCGCGTGGTCACGGTGCCGTGGTTGTTCGCGGCGACCCAGCCGCGCAGCGTCTGGAAGAACCGCTCGTCGCCCACCTGGCGCCGCAGCGCGTGCAGGGTCAGCGCACCGCGCTTGTAGAGCCGCTCGTCGAACATCCGATCCACGCCCGGATCGGCGACCCGCAGATCCATGGGGCGGGCCGCGAGCCGCGCGTACCACATCCGGGCGAGCGCCTCCACGGACGCGCCACCCGACGCCTCCGACCAGAGCCACTCCGCGTACGTGGCGAAGCCCTCGTTGAGCCAGATGTGCCGCCAGTCGGCCACCGTCAGGCTGTTGCCGAACCACTGGTGCGCCAGCTCGTGCGCCACCAGCCGCTCGTGGGTCCGCCGCCCGTCGATGTGGTTGGCGCCGAAGATTGACATGCCCTGGGCCTCGATCGGGTCGTCCAGGTCGTCGTCGGTGACGACGATGGCGTACTCGCCGAACGGGTATGGCCCGAAGAACCGTTGCAGCGCCTGCATCATCTCGCCCTGGCGCCCGAAGTCGTGGGCGAACTGCCGGCGCAGCCTCGCCGGCACCGCGGCCCGCTGCGCCGGCCAGCGGGTGGAGAGGTCGATCCGGTCGTACCGTCCTATCTGGATGCTGACCAGGTAGGTGGGCGTCGGCTCGGGCAGGTCGTAGACCCAGGCCGTCGTGCTCGCGCTCCGCCGGCGCTCCGCCAGCTTTCCGGTCGCGATGACGGTGTATGGCGTCGCCGCCGTCACCGCGATGCGATAGCTCGCCTTGTCCGACGGGTGGTCGTTGCACGGA
This sequence comes from Micromonospora sp. CPCC 206061, assembly GCF_036906915.1. NCBI lineage: Bacteria > Bacillati > Actinomycetota > Actinomycetes > Micromonosporales > Micromonosporaceae > Micromonospora > Micromonospora sp. CPCC 206061. The sequence continues at coordinate 316,115 of NZ_JBAKHX010000001.1, read as the reverse complement.
AACCAGGACGGCGCGCCCACCGGCTGGCTGGCGATGAGGACGCCGTCGGTCAGCTCGTCCCACCCGATGTCGCCCCACCGCCCGGCGATCGGCCGGGGCCGCCCGGCATAACGGACCTCGACCTGGAACACCGCGTCGACCGGCACCGGGCGGGCCGGCCGCACGTGCAGCTTGTGGCCCGCATGGTTGAACTTCGCCACCGTGCCGTTGACAAGCACCTGCTTGACCTGGAGCCCGGCCAGATCGAGGCTGAACCGCGACAGGCCGTGAGTGGCCACCGCCGTGATCGCCACCTTGCCGGTGAGCCGGTTGGTGGTGATCCGGTAGTCCAGGTCGAGGTCGTAGTGGCGGGTCCGGTAGCCGCCGTTGCCGTGTTCTGGAAGGTACGGATCTCCGGAGCGCTCCGCACCCGGCCGCGCGGTCTCGGTCATCCCCGGTGCGCTGCCGGCTGGCTCGCCTCCGCTGACGGGCGGCTCGGCCATGCCGCGATCGGGTTGCCGAGCCAGCGCGAATCAGCCGGCACCGTGTCGCCACGGGTCACCAGGGAGCCGGGCCCGACTGTGGTCCGCGCGCCGATGGTCGCGCCCGGCAGCACGATCCCGTGCGGGCCGAGCGTCGCACCCGCTGCCAACGTCACGTCGTCCATACTCATGATCCGATCATGGAAGAGGTGTGTCTGTACGACGCAACCCCGGTTGACCGTCGCCCCGTCGCCGAGGCGCACGAGGTCGAACTCCGGCAGCCAGTACGTCTCCAGCCACACCCCGCGGCCGATCTTCGCGCCCATCGTACGCAGCCAACCGGTGAGCACCGGCGTGCCGGTGGCGGCGGGAACCAGCCATGGCACCGCGAGGACCTCAACGAAGGTGTCGGCGAGCTCGTTGCGCCACACGAAAGAGTCCCACAGTGGACGGTCACTGGCGCGGAACCGCCCGACCAGCAGCCACTTCATCGCGGTGGCCGTCGCGGCGGCCAGCACGCCGGCGCCCAGCAACACGACACCGGACAGCGCTCCGGCGGCCACCGGCCCGAGCGCGTGCCACACCGCGGCGAGCGCGGCCAGGACGAGCACCGCCAGCGCGCCGCCGCACACGACCGGCACCAGGCGGAACAGCTCGACGAGGGCGCGGGCGGCCCTCAGCCGGGCCGGCGGGGCGTACGTGCGGCTGCTGTCCGACTCCTCCGGTGACCGGCGCAGCGGCATGGGCGGCATGCCGAGCCAGGACGAGCCCTTCTTGGCCTTGCGCGGCGCGGACGACAGCACCCCGACCAGGCCACGCTTCGGCACCGAGTGTCCCGGCGCGGCCATCCCGGAGTTGCCGAGGAACGCCTGCTTGCCGATCCGGGTGGGTGCCACGTGTAGCCAGCCGTTCCGCAGCTCGTACGTGGCCACCATAGTGTCGTCGGCGAGGAACGCGCCGTCGGCGACGGTGGTCATCTTCGGCAGCGCCAGCACCGTGGACGCCTCCACGCCCCGGCCCACCTTCGCGCCGAGCAGCCGCAGCCACGCCGGAGTCAGCACGCTGGCGTACAGCGGGAAGAGCCCGACCCGCGCCATGCCCATCAGGCGCTCGGTCGCCCACACCTGCCATGCGACCCGGCTGTGCACCGGGTGGTAGCCCGCGCGCAGTCCCACGCTCAGCGCGCGGACCGAGGCCAGCACCAGCGCCGCGTAGGCGGCCACGTACATCAGCGCGGCGACCGGCATGGCGAGCAGTGCGGCGGTGGCCGCGCCGCCGAGCGTGCCGGTGCCCGCCGACGCGCGCACCAGGACCGCGATCCCCGGTATGGCGGCCACGGCCGGCAAGGCCCCGAGCAGCAGCGAGGTGACGCCGTACACCGTGGCCCACCGCCGGGACCGGCCCGGCCGCCCGGCCGGCCACGCGTGACCGCTCTTCCCGGCCCGGGCGGCCGGCGCGCCGACCCACCGCTGACCCGCCGGCACCGCTCCGCGCACCGTCGAGCCGGCGCCGACCTCCGCGCCCTTGCCGACCCGCACGCCCGGTAGCAGCGTGCTGCGCGCGCCGACCCGCGCACCCGCACCGACTCGAATCTGTCCGATGTGGACCACGTCCCCGTCGACCCAGTATCCACACAGGTCGACCTCCGGCTCCACGGCCGCGCCCCGGCCCACCTTCAGCAGGCCGGTGACCGGCGGCGCCGAGTGCAGGTCGACGTCCGGGCCGACATCGGCGCCGAGCGCCCGCGCGTACCGGGTCATCCACGACGCGCCGGCCACGCTGGTGGCGCCGCTCAGGTCGGCGAGCCGCTCGGCGGTCCACAGTCGCAGGTGGACCGCGCCGCCGCGGGGATAGCGGCCGGGGCCCACGCCGCGCAGCAGCAGCCGCGCCCCGCCGGCCGAGATGGCGATCCGGCCGACCGGGCTGAACAGCGCGAACCAGCCCAGCGCCACCCACCACCAGGAGACCGCCGGCGCCCACGGCGCGCCCAGGAGCTTGGCGGTGAAAGACAGGGCGGTCAGCCAGCGCAGCCCGACGATCGTCAGCAGTGGCACCATGAGCAGCGTCTGGATGGCGCCCGCGAGCCGCGGCGTGGGGGCGATCTCCCGCCTGGTCGTGGCGCTCGCGCCGAGCCCGTCCAGTACCGCCGCGAGGTCGGCCAGCCGTGGGTGCTGGTAGAGGTCACCGACCGACACCTGGGGGTGGCGGGTCCGGATCCAGGCGACCAGTTGCGCCGCGGCGAGGCTGCTGCCGCCGTTGCGGAAGAAGTCCGCGTCCGCCCTGGTTACGCGTACGCCGAGGATCTGCGCCCAACCCTCGGCCAGCCACACCTCGGTCGCCGACAGCGCCGGAGCAGGGACGTCCACTGTGGGCAGCGGCCAGGGCAGCGCGGCCCGGTCCACCTTCCCGGACGTACGTGTGGGCAGCGCGTCGACGATTGCGAGCAGCGGCACCAGCGCGGCGGGCAGGTGCTCGCGCAGCCGTGCCGTCGCCGCGTCAGAGTCGAACGCCGCGCCAGCAAGGACGGTCACGTACCCGACCAGGACCTGATTGCCGGCCTTGGTGCGGCGCACCGCCGCGGCCGCGCTGGCCACGTCGGGCAGAGCCTGGAGTGCGGCGTCGACCTCACCCAGCTCGATCCGGCGGCCGCCGAGCTTCACCTGCTCGTCGTCGCGGCCGATGAAGACGAGCCCTTCCGGCTCGGCGCGCACCACGTCACCGCTGCGGTAGGCGCGGTCCCAGCCGAGCGAGGGCAGCGGCGCGAACCGCCCCGCGTCCTTGGCCGCGTCGAGGTAGCGGGCCAGGCCAACACCGCCGATCACCAGCTCGCCGGTGCCGCCCATCGGCACCGGCTCGCCGTACTGGTCGACGACCGCGAGCCGCCACCCGGCCAGCGGCAGCCCGATCCGCACCGGTCCCTCGCCGGTGAGGCGGGCGGCGCACGCCACCACGGTCGCCTCGGTCGGCCCGTACGTGTTCCAGACCTCGCGGCCGGGCACGGCCAGGCGCTCGGCCAGCTCGGGCGGGCACGCCTCGCCCCCGAAGATCAGCAGTCGCACTCCGTCCAGCGCCTCCGCGGGCCACAGCGCGGCCAGCGTCGGCACCGTCGACACCACGGTGATGCGCTGGGCCGCCAGCCACGGGCCGAGGTCGACCCCGCTGCGTACCAGGGAACGCGCGGCCGGTACCAGGCACGCGCCGTGCCGCCAGGCCAGCCACATCTCCTCGCACGACGCGTCGAACGCCACCGACAGCCCGGCGAGCACCCGGTCGCCCGGCCCGATCGGCTCCGCGGTCAGAAACAGCCGCGCCTCGGCGTCGACGAACGCCGCCGCCGACGCGTGGCGTACCGCGACGCCCTTCGGCTTGCCGGTCGAACCGGAGGTGAAGATGATCCAGGCGTCGTCGTCCGGACCGGGCCTTTCCGGCGCCGTTCCCCCCGCGGGGGCGAGCGATGTCATCGCCAGGCCGTCGCCGAGCACCGCGCACACGCCGGCCTCCGCGAACACCAGCTCCGCCCGCTCCGGCGGATCGTCGGCGTCCACCGGTACGTAGGCCGCGCCGGCGGCGAGTACCGCAAGGATCGCGACGTACAGGTCCGCCGTGCCGGAGGAGATGCGGATGCCGACCCGGTCGCCGGCGCCGATCCCGGACGCGGCGAGCTTCTGCCGCACCGCGTCGACCTCGGCGGCGAGCCGGCGGTAGTCGTACACCCGCGCGCCGTCGTCGATCGCCGGGGCGTCGGGGTGCCGGGCGACCGTGTCGTCGAGGATGTCCAGGAGGGTGCGGCTGGCCGGGGCGGTGTCAGACCGGAAGACGGCAGGAGCCGTCGGCAGCACGGGCGTCAGGGTCACAGCGCACCTCTCTGGGCACGCCATCGGGCGCGCGGCCAGCCGTCCACGCTAGCGCAGCTCAACGGCGCGTAACGCCCGTATGTCCCGTTCGTGTCCGCCGCCACACGCGGCACGGGCCATCAGGAAGTGAGCGTCGCCGGGCGAGCCGCCTGGCGGGCCAGCTCGCGGATGTTGGCGAACGTGATGAGCAGCGTTCCCGCGACGGTCGGTGCGACCCAGGCGACCAGATGGCCCTCGGCCACCTGAATGAGAAAGGCGGTGACCAAGGCGATCACGCTGCTGCCCATGAGGCTCAGATGCCAGACCCGCCAGGCGTGGCGGCTGCCGCGCAACACCGGCCGCCGGCGAGCCAGCCACACGCCGCCGGCGATCCACACCACGGCGAGGGTGCCGAGCACGGCCAGTCCCACCAGGCCCGCCGGGTCGTATGCGACCAGGCCGAATGCGGTCAGGCAGAGCACGCCGGCGCTGATCGCGTACGCCCGGCCCAGCAGCGGATGCCGGCCGCGCCGCTTGGGCGCCAGCATCACCGGGCCGGCGAGCAGGAGACCGAGGCCGCCGGCGGTGGCGTGGACTCCGACGAGCGCGGGATGCAACCAGTCCATGGAAACGCCCCCGTGACCTATCTAAGTGGAATGTCGTCACCCCATCGTGCGACCTGACACAATGACATGTCAAGGAGGTATCGCGGATGACCGCTCGCCCGCTGAACGCGACCGCCGCGTCGCTGCTCGGTTTCCTGCACGAGCAGCCGATGTCCGGCTGGGACCTCGTCGCCACCGCCCAGTCCCGCATCGGTGACTTCTGGTCCCTCACGCAGAGCCAGGTGTACCGGGAACTGGCCGCCATGGCGGCCGACGGACTGGTCGAGGCGCAGGAACGCGGCCGGCGAGACCGGCGCCCGTACGCCATCACCGACGCCGGCCGGGCCGCGTTCGTCGCGTGGGTCTCGCGCGAACCCGATCCGGAGACGATCCGATTTCCCCTGCTGCTGACGGTGATGTTCGGCCGGCACCTGCCCGCCGAACGGCTGGCCGCGATCGTGGCCAGACACCGGCAGGTGCACGCGGATCGCCTGGCCACGTACGAGCAGATCGACGCGGCGCTGCCGCCCGAGGCGACCGAGGCGGAACCATACGCGATAGCCACGTTGAGGTTCGGGATCGCGTACGAGCGCGCGATGCTGGGCTGGTTCGACGACCTCCCACCCGTGATCGCCGGCGCCTGAACATCGATCCCCGCGACCGGTGAAGGTCGCGGGGATCAGCGAACGGAGTGGGCGTCACGCGGCGACGTTTCCGCACGCCTGCGCGGGCGTGCGGTCGCCGATGAGCGCTTGCATCCAAATATCTAAATGTGTACGTTCTGCGGAAAGCGGTTCCCCTGGCCTTGAGGAGTCAGAGCATGTCCAACCTCCGCCTCCTCCGCCCGGCCCTCGCCGTGGCCACCGCGGCCGTCGCCGCGCTGGCCGGCTCCCTGTTGGTGATCGCCGCCCCGGCCTCGGCCGCCGTCGGCGCGATCCGCGGCGTCCCGTCCGGCCGCTGCGTCGACGTGCCCAGCGCGAGCACGACCAACGGCACACAGGTGAAGCTGTACGACTGCAACGGCGGAAGCAACCAGCAGTGGAACTACGCCTCTGGCCGGCAGCTGAGGGCGTACGCGGGCACCAAGTGCCTGGACGCGTACAACAACGGCACCACGGCCGGCACCCAGGTGGTCATCTGGGACTGCACGGGCGGCGCCAACCAGCAGTGGAACATCAACGGCAACGGCACCATCACCAGCGCCCAGTCCGGCCTCTGCCTCGACGCCAACGGCGGCGGCACCGCCAACGGGACCGCGATCATCCTGTGGACCTGCAACGGCGGCGGCAACCAGCGGTGGAGCAGCACCACCGGCGGCGCTGGGTGCCCGGGTTCGGGCGGGATCACCTACACCCTGAACCGGGCCTCGTCGCCGACCGCCGACCAACTCGACTCGTACGACCGGATCACCAAGGCCATGAACCTGGCCCTGACGCACTACAACTGCTACCTCAGCGTCGGCAAGTCGCTGTCGATCTACTACGAGCCCAGCGTGCCGACGGCCGACGGCAACATCAACGGCACCATCCGCTTCGGCGCGAAGTCGACGATGGTCCAGGCCACCGCCATGCACGAGATCGCGCACACCCTCGGCGTGGGCACGCACAGGAACTGGTCCTCCTACGTCTCCGGCGGCCGGTGGACCGGCACCAACGCGATCAACCAGCTCCGTGCCCTGGACGGCAGCTCGGCGGTGCTCTTCGCGGACGGCGCGCACTTCTGGCCGCACGGGTTGAACCAGGCCAGCGAGGCCACGACCGCCGAGGAGTACGTCCGGAACGTCCGGATGGTCGCGGCCCTGCGCCAGGACATGGGCCTCTAGTCCCGGGCGGCCCGAGGCCGCTGCTTCCCGCTGTGGCGGCGTCACGTCGGCATTCGGCCGCGGGTGGCCCAAGGCGGCCGCCGGCGGCGCGGGAGCGCGGCGTGTGGGAGCCTCGCGACAGCCTATTGTCCTAGGATGCTTTAGAGGGTGTGGCGGGCGCACCAGTGGTTCAAGCGGGCGACGTGGTGGGGGGTCATGCCGTAGTCGGTCGCGGGGGCGATCATCAGGGCGTCGAGGCCGCGGCGGCGCAGCTCTTTGGTGTAGAGCGGGGCACGGTCGGTGAGGTCGTCGTCGACCCAGGCGAGCCGGGTGATCTGGGGGTTGCGGGCCAGCCAGGCGTTCAGCGCCGACCACTTGGGCCACCCGTCGCCGCCGGGCTCAAGCTCGATCTGCTCCCACGCGTGCCCGGGGAACGGGGATCGCATGGCTTGGCGTGTCTGCGGCAGCCAGCTGGTGAGCCAGGCCGGGGTGACGTCGGGTGGCGCGGCGAGGTTGGTGAGTGCGGCGCACAGCGCTGGCGCGACGAGCACCGGCTGGAGTGCGATCCCGACCTCGACGAGCTCGCCGAATGGGCTGAACCCCGATGCCGGGCACACGACACCGTCGACGTCCAGGACGAGGGCGATGGGCATGGGCGGGACGGTATATCAACAAGTTGTTGACAAACAAGTTGTTGAAGGGAACGCTGGGTGGCATGAGTGGTGGATCGGGAGACGAGGCCGTCGCCGAGGTCGAGCAACAGGCGCGGCAACGGTTGATGGATCGCGGTGGCAAGGACCTGCCCCGGCTTCCGTGGATGATCAGCGGTCAGCCCCACGACGCCGTCACGCTGATCCGCCAGGCGTTGTGGCGCGCCAACACCGATCGCGACGCCCTGCAGATACCCGAAGACCTGTTCGCCGCGGTCACGTTGCTGGCCGCAGCGCGCAGCGAGCTGGACCAGATGGAGGCGGGGCTGCTGTTCGTCGCCCGCGCGGAAGGGCTGACCTGGGCGCAGATCGCCGAGGCGCTCGGACTGCGCACCGCTCAGGCGGCGCAGCAGCGGCACGAACGCGTGGTGGCTCGGCTGCCGTGAGCGTCACACCGCTGGCGCAGGCGGACCGCGGCCACGGCCACAAGGCCTCCGCCCTCGCCGTCCTGCTGCGCGCCGGCCTTCCGGTCCCGGACGGGTTCGTCGTCACCGACCCGGCCACCGATCCCCGACTGATCGCGGCGCACCTGCGCCGGCTGGGCGCCGGGGCGGTGGCGGTCCGATCGTCAGCAGTGGCCGAGGACACCGAAACGGCCTCCTTCGCCGGACAGCTCGCGACCGTCCTCGGCTCTCGGGGCCTCGACGAGGTGCTGGCCGCCATCCAGCGCTGCGCCGCCTCGACGCGTACGCGAAGGGCCCAGAACTATCGCACGCACCTGGACCTCGACGGCGAGGCAAGCGCGCCGGTCATCGTGCAGAAACTCGTCGAGGCCGACCACGCGGGGGTGCTCTTCACCCGCGACCCTCGAAGCGGCGCCGACCGGCTCGTGATCAACGCCTCCTGGGGGTTGGGGGAGTCCGTCGTCTCCGGCGAGGTCGTTCCGGATGAGCTCACCGTGACCCCGCCAACGGACGCCGTCCGCACGACCGTCGGCACCAAACAGACCCGGGTCGACCTGGGTGAGCGCGGCCTGGTCCGCACGTCCGTCCCGGCAGCGGCGCGTGCGCGCGGCTGCCTGGCCCCCAACGAGGTCACCCGGCTCGTGGCCCTCGGCCGGCGCTGCGAAGACCTCTTCGGCCGGCCCCAGGACGTCGAGTGGGCGGTACGCGGCGGCAGCGTCTGGATCCTGCAGTCGCGGCCCATCACCACCCTCACCTCGCCGGTCGGCCGGCCGGATCCGGATACCGGCCCGACGCTGGTCACGGGTGTGCCCAGCAGCCCTGGCCGCGTGCGGGGACCGGCACGCCTGGTGCGCTCGGTCGACGACTTCTCCCGCGTACAGCGCGGCGACGTCCTCGTGTGCCGGACGACCGACCCGGCCTGGACACCCCTGTTTCGCCTCGCCGCCGGCGTCGTCACCGAAACCGGCGGGGTCCTGTGCCACGCGGCGATCGTCGCGAGGGAGTACCGGATCCCCGCCGTCGTCGGCGCCACCGGCGCGACGACCCGCGTCCCCGACGGAGAACACGTCACCATCGACGGCACCCTCGGCACGGTCGCCGCACTACCCGTACACCTTGAAAGGCGTCCCCGATGACCCACCCGTCGGCCACCGAACTGCTGGTACTTCACGCGGTGCGGCTCAAAGGGCACGCCGACACCGCCGCTGTCGCGGCCCGCTTCGACCTCGACACTCATGACACCCACGAGTACCTGCTCGACGCGCAGGCCCACGGCTGGGTCACCAGATCGTCCTTCGCCGACCTGGCTGGCTGGTCACTCACGACTACGGGCCGCCAGCGAAACGAGTCCGAGCTACGCGACGAGCTCGCCGCCGCCGGTGCCCGCGATGCCGTCGACGCCGTCCACGAGGAGTTCCTCCCCTTCAACGCCGCGGCGTCTCGGGTCTTCACGGCGGCGCAGCTCGGGCACGACGGGGACGTACGCGGCCAGCTCGCGGACATCGCCGATGGGCTCCGCGCCCTCGAACGACGCCTGACCGCGCACCTGACCCGCTTCACCGGTTACCACGACCGGTTCAGCGGCGCGCTGGCCCGGGCCGTCGATCGTCCAGAGTGGATCACGGGCATAGAGGTCGACTCGTGTCACCGGGTCTGGTTCGAGCTCCACGAGGACCTCATCGCGACCCTCGACATCTCCCGGTGAGCCGGTCTGGTCAGTGACCGCTCAGCCGGGCCACTCCACCTCGACGCCGTCGGCGCCGAGCGCGGCCCGGAAGTCCTCCAGCGGGCTCTCCCGAGCCCGCACCTGCCGGGGAGTGAGGCCCTGGTCCAGGCGCGCGGGTAACGCCGAACGTTTCTAGGATCTCGATCAAGGAGATGCGTGTCGATCAAGGGCAAACGCACGTGGATCCGAGATCGAACCACGTGCGTCTGCCCTTGATCGGCGGAGCTGGGAGCGGGCTAGCGGGCCCAGAGGCGCCAGGTCTGGTTGGCCGGGGTGGCTTGGGTGGTGGGGTTGCAGGTCCACTGGTGGACGACGGCGCGTGCCGCCGTCGAGATGGCGCTGACGTCCACGCACTTGCCGCTGTGCCGGGCGACGAGCTGGTAGTCGTGGGGGTCGTTGCCGGCGTACGTGACCTTCCGCAGCGTGAACTGCTGGTTGGTGCCGCCGTTACAGCTCCACTGCCGCACCGCGGCACCGTCCGCAGTGGACATACTGCTGACGTCGAGGCACTTGCCGCTCTGCTGGTTCACGACCGTGTACGTGTTGGCGACGCCGGCCACGGGGCGGAAGTTCCACACCTGCTGGTCGCCGCCCTCGCAGTAGAACTGCTGCTGCTGGTTGCCGTCCGCCGTGCTCAGGTTGGTGTTGTCCAGGCATTGCTGGGAGTGCTGCGCGACCGCCACGGATTGGAAACCGCCGTCAGACGGTGGCAGGAGCGTGAGGGTGAAGGTGTCGTTGGCGTTGGTGTGCGGCAGGTTTACCGTGGTGGCGTTGCCTGACAGCGTCACGACCGAGTTGGCGATGGTGATCGGGCCTTGCACGGCGCCGCCGCCGTTGTGCGGGATGCGCTGGGCGACGACGCGCACCTGGTTGTTCTGCACGATGCCGCTGGTCGTGTCGAGGCGTTGCAGGTTGACGGCGATGTTACCGGTGGTGCCGCCACCGCCGACCAGGATCTTGGCGACGCCGCTGTCCTTGGTGGCGAAGGCGTCGTACGCCGGGCTCGGCGTGACGGACGAGATCAGGCCGGTCTGCGAGCCGTAGAAGCGGTAGACCCACCACTCGCCCTTGGGCAGGTGCTGGCCGGCCGAGTTGCGCACGAGCAGGTTGCCGAGGTCGTTGTGCAGGTTCGCGGTGCTGGCCCAGTTGGCGCGCAGCCCGTCGGCGCCGGCCCGTTCGAGCCGCGCGATGTACCAGGAGCCGTCGCCGGGGTTCTGCTCGCTCGTCGACCCGTACTCGTTGATCTGGTATGGGCGCGGGTGCGGGATGCCGCGCGAGTTGAGTGTCGTGTTGGCGGTGGCGACGTTGGCGACCGGGTCGCCGGGCAGGCTGTGCCAGCTGATGATGTCCGGCACGACGTTGTTGGCGCGGATGAAGTCGAGGTACTGGACCCACCAACCTCCGGTCGACGGCACGCAGGCGCAGCTCGGGCCGACGAGCAGGTGGCTGGGGAACTCGGCGCGCAGCCGCTGGTAGGTGCGGCGCCACAGCTCGAAGTACTGCGCCTGCGAGCGGTTCCAGAACAGACCCAGGTTCGGCTCATTCCAGATGTCCCACTGCACGGCGATCCCCGCCGCGCGTACGTCGCTGATCAGACGGGTGAGGAAGGCGTCGTAGTCGGTCCAGTTGCCGTTGTCGCCCGGGAAGCGTGAGATCGGGTACCCGTCGGCGCCCCACAGGTCGTGGGGGAGCAGGACGAACTGGCCGCCGAGCGCGATGGTGCGGCGTGCCTGTGCCAGCGTCGAGTTCCACCGCCGCTGGTAGGTGCCGGCGACCCAGCCGCCCGGCTGGCCGAGCTGCGCTCCACCGGCGCGCATGTAGCGGAACTTGACGTCACGGTAGAAGTGGTCGGCTGGCCCGGAGGCGTTCTCGGTCATGCCGTAGATCCAGCCTGACGCGCGGTACGTCGGGTTGCCGCCGGCGACGGAGAAGTTGACGGTGATGGACTCGTCCGCGGCCCGTGCGGGCGCGGCATCGGTGATGAGGGACGTGGCGACGAGCGCGCTGAGCGCGAGCAGGGTTCGTCGCATGGTCTGCTCCTTCGGGGGTGGGGGGCAGGGATGATCGCGGGGCGAGCGGGGGCTCGTCCCGGGGTGTCCGGAGGCGGGGTTACCGGGTGGGTACCGGTCCGGTGCTGGAGCGAAGGGATATCGGCGGGGTGAGCAGCAGGTGCCGGGGCGGCGCGTCGGGGGTGGCGATTCGCTCCAGGAGCAGATCGACGGCGTGGTTGCCCATCTCGGTCGGCACGTCGGCGGCGGTCAGGGGAGGGCGGAAGTCCTCGGCCCAGTGCCGGGCGGCGATGCCGGCGATGGACATGTCCGTGGGTACGGAGATCTGGGCGCGTTCGAGGGCGCGCTGGATGCCGGGCAGCGCGGCCTCGTTGATGGTGGCGATGGCGGTGACGTCCGGGTGTTGGTCGCGCAGCTGTTCGAGGCAGGCCTCGCCGCCGGGTGCGTCGTCGGCGCAGCAGAGGTCGACGCCGGTCAGCCCGCGCTGGGTGATGGCCTGGGTGAACCCGGTCAGGGCGCGCTGGGCCGGCCCGTAGCCGGCGGCGACAAGTTCGGCCGATCGGTTGATCAGGGCGATGTGGCGGTGGCCCAGGTCGGCGAGGTGGTGTACGCACCGGGCGACAAGCGTGGCGTAGTCGACGTCGACCCAGCAGGTGCCCTGCGGGTGGGCGGTGTGCCCGATGGTGACGAACGGCAGGCCGGTCTGCTGGAGACGGGTGACGCGCTCGTCTTCCAGGCGGATCTCCATCAGGATGACGCCGTCGACCCGCCGGCCGCTGACGATCCGCTCGAAGGAGCGGTCGTGGTCGCCGCCAGAGGGGGACAGCAGCACGTCGAGGTCGACGCGGGCGGCCGCCTCGACCACGCTGGCGACGAAGCCCAGTTGCATGTCGGTGAGGCGCAGGCTGGCCGGCGGGATGACCAGGCCGAGGGTGCGGGTGCGGCCCTCCTTCAGGGCGCGGGCCGCGGCGTTGGGGCGGTAGTCCAGTTCGTCGATGACGGCCTGGATGCGCTGGCGGGTCTCTTCGGAGACGACACGTTTGCCGCTCAGCGCGTACGAGACGGTGCTGCGCGACACCCCGGCCCTGCGGGCGATCTCGCCGATGTTCATCTCGTATCCCTCACGAAGTGCAGCTTAGAGCAACGCTGGAGGTAGCGAATCGGTTCGCTAGGAGCGTAGAAGATGTTTCGAATCGATGTCAAGGCCACTTGACCGCCGTAGGAATGCGGTCCTATCTTCTGTCGAACCGATTCCGCGAACCGATTCGCTACCCCAGAGGAGCATCGATATGAAGACCCCCGCTCGCGGATGGCGCGCCGTTGGCGCCGCCCTGGCCGCCGTCGCGCTCGCCGGTGGCGCCGCCTGCTCGTCCTCCGGCGACGACTCGCCGGAGAACTCCGGCGGCGGCACGTACGCCATCTGGGACCCGTACCCGCAGTTCGACGACGACTCCGCGTGGGTGAAGCTGCTCAAGAGCTGCGGCACCTCCGCCGGGGTGACCGTCGAGCGGACCGGCTACGACACCACCGACCTGACCAACAAGGCCCTGCTGGCCGCGCAGCAGGACAACTCGCCCGACGTGCTGATCATCGACAACCCGGTGATCTCGACGCTCGCGGAGGCGGGAGCGCTGACCACGACCGAGGAGACCAAGCTCGACACCTCGGCGATGGAGCCGAACCTGCTCGGCGCCGGCCAGAGCGGCGGCAAGACGTACGGCGTGCCGATCGGCGCGAACACCCTTGCCCTCTACTACAACAAGGCCGTGCTGAGCGCGGCGGGCGTGGATGTCGCGTCCATCAAGGACTGGCCGACGCTCACCGCGGCGCTGGCCAAGGTCAAGAGCGCCGGCAAGAAGGGCATCACCTTCTCCGCGATCGGCACCGAGGAGGGCAGCTTCCAGTTCCTGCCGTGGTTCTGGGGCTCCGGCGCGCAGCTGACCGCGCTGGACTCGCCACAGGCGGTCTCCGCACTGACACTGTGGACAGACTGGCTGAAGAAGGGGTACGCGCCGAACTCGGTCATCAACAACACCCAGACCACGAGCTGGCAGGAGTTCGCCAGCGGCGACTACGCGTTCAGCGAGAACGGCACATGGCAGCTGGCCAACGCGGAGAAGCTCGGCTTCGAGTACGGGATCATCCCCGTTCCGGCCAGCGATGGCGGCACCGCACCGGCTCCCACCGGTGGCGAGTTCGTCTCGATCCCGGTGCAGAGCGACACCGGCCGGTACGCGACCTCTCAGAAGCTGGTGGCGTGCCTGACCAGCGCGGACAACCTGCTCACCACCGACACCACGCTTTCGTACATCGCTCCGGTGGCCGCGGTGCAGGACAAGCAGGTCGCCGCGGACGCCAAGCTCAAGGTCTGGGTCGACGCCGTGCGGGCCGCCAAGGGACGCACCGGTGACAACCTGGGCACCAAGTACCCGAAGATCTCCGAGCCGCTGTGGACCGCGATGCAGGCCGCCCTCAGCGGTGCGAAGTCGCCACAGGACGCGCTGTCCGCCGCGCAGACCACGGCCGCCGGTGCGACGAAGTAAGACATACGGGCACCGGGGCGAGTGGGCCGCATGGGCCTTCCTGGCCCCGGTGACCGTCTACCTCCTGGCGTTCTACGCCTACCCGCTCTATCGCAACGTCGAGCTGAGCCTGCGCGAGTACACCGTCCGCTCGTTCGTCCAAGGTGGAGCACCGTTCGCCGGGCTGGACAACTACAGCAAGATCCTGTCCGACCCCACCTTCGGCCCGGCGCTGCTGCACACGGTGGTCTTCACCGTGGCGTCACTGGCCTTCCAGTTCTGCATCGGCATGGCGCTGGCGGTCTTCTTCCACCAACACTTCCCGCTGTCCGGCACGCTGCGTGCGCTGTTCCTCGTACCGTGGCTGTTGCCTTTGATCGTGTCGGCCTCGACGTGGTCGTGGATGCTCAACAGCGACGCCGGCGTGGTCAACGCCGCGCTCGGCGCGGTCGGTGTCGAACCGGTCAACTGGCTCACCTCGCCGCAGTGGTCGCTGGCCTCCGTGATCATCGCGAACATCTGGATCGGCATCCCGTTCAACCTGGTGGTGCTCTACAGCGGCCTGCAGGGGATCCCCACGACCCTGTACGAGGCGGCGTCGCTGGACGGCGCGACCGGGTGGCAGCGGTTCTGGCGGATCACGTTCCCGCTGCTGCGCCCGGTGTCGGCGATCACGCTGCTGCTCGGCCTGATCTACACGCTGAAGGTCTTCGACATCATCTGGATCATGACGAGGGGCGGCCCGACCGACTCCTCCACGACGTTCGCCACGTGGTCGTACCGGCTCGGGTTCGGCAACCTGCTGCCCGCGTTCGGACCGGGCGCCGCCGTCGGCAACCTGCTGATCGTGATGGCGTTGGTCTTCGGCCTGGTCTACGTCCGGCTCCAGCGAAGGCAGTGGGCATGAAAAGTCCAATCAAGACAGTCATCGGGCTGGTGCTGACAGCTGTCATGCTCTTCCCGGTCTACTGGATGGTCAACGTATCGTTCACCCGTGACCAGGACATGCGGGCCGACCCACCGCATCTGTTTCCGGTCGACGGGACGCTTGAGGGGTACCGGGCGGTGCTGGACCAGCAGCTGCCGTACCTCGGCACCAGCCTGCTAGTAGGGCTCGGCACGGTCGCGCTGACCGTGATGCTGGCGGCGCCGGCCGGCTACGCGCTGGCCAAGCTGCGACCGGTCGGCGGCGGGGCACTCAGCTTCGTGTTGCTGATCGCCCAGATGATTCCCGGAATCATCATGGCGATGGGCTTCTACGCCATCTACCTCAACCTCGGCGTGCTCAACTCGATCCCCGGCCTGATCCTGGCCGACTCGACGATCGCGGTGCCGTTCGGCGTTCTGATCTTCACGGCCTTCATGTCCGGGATACCGGACGAGCTGATGCAGGCCGCTGTGGTCGACGGGGCCGGCCGGCTGCGAACCTTCTGGTCGGTGGTGCTGCCGGTCAGCCGCAACTCCATCGTGACCGTGTCGCTGTTCGCCTTTCTGTGGGCGTGGTCGGACTTCATATTCGCGTCCACTCTGGATGGCGGCGGAGACCACCGGCCGATCACGCTCGGCATCTACCAGTACATCGGCAACAACAACCAGCAGTGGAACGCCATCATGGCCACCGCCGTGGTGGCCTCCATCCCCGCAACGATCCTGCTGATCATCGCCCAGCGGTACGTCGCCGCGGGTGTGACGGCCGGCGCCATCAAAGACTGAGAAAGTGAGCTACCACCTATGTTCTCCATCCAGGACATCCCGTTCAGCTACCGCGGATCCTGGCTCAACATCTCACCGGTGGTGGCCAAGCACACGCACGCCGACGACCTGCACCTGATATCGCACCAGACCGGCCTGCATCCCGTACTCCGCTTCACACCGTCCGTCGCGGACACAGCTGTCATCGCGACGCCGGCCCAACTGACGTGGCGGCACGAGACCGGCAGGGTCGAGCTGGCCTACGAGAGCCCGGACACGATCCGGCTCCGTGGCGACGGCCTCGGCATGCGGATCGCAGCGGCCGCGCCCGCCTTGACCCCGTTCAGCGGCACCTACCTCTACCGCGACCCGGTCGACGGCTCGCACGTGTTCACCGCCTACGAGACCGGCCGCCGCTACCGCCTCACCGTGCTGCGCGGCGAACCGGCCGGATCCGCCGGCGTGCAGGCCCTCGGCGCCGCCGACCGGCACCTCACGCTGCCGGCCGGACAGCCGTGGGAAGTCGCCATCGAAGAGTACGAGACCGCCCGACGCCCGTACGCGTCCACCGTCCCCTTCCACGAAATCGTGAACGCCGCGGCGGCCGCGTTCACCGCGTTCGCCGACGCGGTGGCGCCGTGGCGCGGCCCGCGAACACCCGCCGCCGAGCTGGCCGCGTACGTGCTGTGGTCGGCGACCGTCGCCCCGGCCGGCTTCCTCGCCCGACCCGCCGTGCTGATGTCCAAGCACTGGATGGACAAGGTGTGGAGCTGGGACCACTGCTTCAACGCCCTCGCGCTCGCCGCCGGTCAGCCAGAGTTGGCGTGGGACCAGTTTCAGCTCCCGTTCGACCACCAGGATCCGAGCGGCGCCCTGCCGGACTCGGTCACCCACTCGGAGGTCCTATACAACTATGTCAAGCCGCCCATCCACGGGTGGGCCTTGCGGCGGCTTCTCGACGCGACGGCGGATCGCTCGCGGCTGGCCGAGACGTACGAGCGGTTGGCCGCCTGGACCGGGTTCTGGCTGGAGTCGCGCCGCGTCCCGGGCCACGACCTGCCGCACTACCAGCACGGCAACGACAGCGGCTGGGACAACGCCACCACCTTCGACGGCGACCGCGTCATCGAGACCGCGGACCTGGCCGCCTTCCTCGTCCTCCAACTTCGCTGCCTGGCCGACCTGGCCAACGAGCTTGGCGAGCCCACAGCCAGATGGGCACAAACCGCCGACCGGATTCAGGCCGCCATGCTCGGCCAGCTGTGGAACGGCGAACGCTTCACCGCCCGCGGCGCCGAAACCGGCCAACCACGGGCCAGCACCAGCCTGCTCGACCTCATGCCCATCGTCCTGGGCGCCGACCTGCCCGGCCACGTCGCCGACGCGCTCGCCCGCCGCATCGAAACGCACCTGACCGCGCACGGCCTGGCCACCGAACCGGTCGACTCGCCCCACTACGCCGCCGATGGCTATTGGCGCGGCCCCATCTGGGCACCCTCCACCGTGCTCATCGAAGACGGCCTGCGCCGCGCCGGCCACACCGACCTCGCCGACGAAATCAGCCACCGCTTCCGTACCCTGTGCGAGAAGTCCGGCTTCGCCGAGAACTTCGACGCCGAAACCGGCGCCGGTCTACGCGACCGCGCCTACACCTGGACCGCCAGCAGCTACCTCATCCTCGCCGCCGCACACGAACTGAGGGGATCGCCGGCGCGCTGGACGACTTCCGCGTCTACGACACCGCCCTCACCGACGCGCAGGTGGCAGGGCTCGCCGGAGACAACCTCGCCACGCTGACGTCGGTGGGGCAGACCACAGTGGACGTCGCCACCACCGTCGGCACGGCACCCTCCCTGCCCGCCGTGACCGCGGCGTACTCGGACGGCGTTCAGTACCTTCTGTCGCTCCGCGAGCAGCGCCAGCCACTTGTCCACTTTGTACTCCGGCGCGTCGCGGCCGTGGGTGCCGTAGAACAGGGCACGGGCGTAGTCGGTGGTGCACAGCAGCGGCGGTATGACCATGGTGCCGTAGGCGCAGATCTGCTCGGACCTGGATTCGAGCCACAGGCAGTCCACGAAGTGGGGGTCCTCGATCGCTCCATCGAAGTCCGGCTCCCAACGGTTGACGCGCCAGGCGTCACAGGCGAGCTGGATCAGCCGCTCCCGCTCGGTTTCCTCGCGCACGCCGTAGACGTCCAGCAGCGCGATTACGTGGTCCTTGCGGAACGGCCACTCGGCCCGCTCGTAGCGAGCCAGGGTGGAAAACTCCACGCCGATGTACGCCGCGATGTACTTCAGCGTCAGGCCGCGCTCGTCGCGGAGCTTGCGCATCCGTTCGCCCAGCCAGCGTGCCCGCAGGCTTTGGTCGAACTGTTCTCTCTTGGCCGGCATCGCCCACCTCCTCGAAGGAATTCCGATGTGGAGAAAGGTAGGAACGATGGCCTCGTGGCCCCAATAGAAGTGCGCGGGTTTTCGGCACAGCTTCGCCAATGCCGAGACCGTGTGCGTCAGTTTGCGGATCAGCTATCGAGCGTCGCGATAGCCGCTGTGACAAGCGACCGTGCCGCCGCGCCGTACACAGCCTGCTCGGCCAGCTGCGCGAACACA
The DNA here is from genome assembly GCF_036906915.1 of Micromonospora sp. CPCC 206061. NCBI lineage: Bacteria > Bacillati > Actinomycetota > Actinomycetes > Micromonosporales > Micromonosporaceae > Micromonospora > Micromonospora sp. CPCC 206061. The sequence goes on along the minus strand of NZ_JBAKHX010000001.1, from coordinate 297,746 downwards.
TCGGCGTACATGGCCACCTCGCGTGGTTGAGTAAGTGTCAGGTGGCCGGACACCAGCTCCACATTGATCTGTTCGTCGTCGAACATCCAGAAGCCCTCCACGGGCCACGTCGCGGACCGGTCGGCGCCCAGCGGCACGATGCCGAGCGAGACCGAAGGAAGCGTGCTGGCGACGAGTAGATGGCCGAGCTGTCCCGCCATCGTCTCGGTGCCGCCGACCGGGTACCGGAGCACGCTCTCCTCCAGGACGATGGCGAATCGGTGGTCTCCCTCGTGGATCACATGCTGCTTGTCGACTCGTACCTGTACGGCCGCTTCCACGTCGTCCGTCAGGCTGCGGCGATCGCGGAGACCCGAGAGTCTGGCCGCGATGTAGGCGCGGGTCTGTACGGGGCCGGGGATCAGGACGGGGGAGTAGATCCGGAAGCGTCGCGTCCGCTCCCACAGCGGCACCACGGATTCTTGTGCCAGCCGCAGACCGGTGCGCTCCATACGCCGCCACTCGACGTACATGCCCTCGGCCGCGCGCAGCGACGCGATGAGGTCGGCTGCCTGCCCGTCGGCACCGCAGTGGGCGCACCACGCGGTGATGTCCTCGGCCGAGGGTGTCTGCTTGGCGTGCTCGATCTTGCTGACCTTAGACGAGTGCCAGCCGGCGAGCTTGCCGAGGTCACGCCCGCTTAGGCCCGCGTCGGTGCGGATCTCGCGCAGGCGGGCGCCGAGCGCTTCGAGCGCTTGCTGCGCGCTGGACGACGGAGACCCCACGGGAGATCGCTCAGACCGGCCGGAAGTCCTCGTGCGGTGTGGCGCGCTCCCACACCGCCTCGAACGCCGAGCCGCAAAGCCGCACGACGGCGGTGTCGCGTACCAGTTCGGCGCCCACCTTGTCGCCTTCGCCGCTGAAGTGGTGGACGAGCAGAAGCTGGCCGTCAAACAGCCAGAAGTCGTTGCCCGGCAACGCGATGTCGGTGGCCTGTTGCCGGGGCAGCCAGCGCACCTGCTCCCCGACGAGCACGTTCCTGAACGTGACGTCGTACTCGTAACGGATGTACTCGCTGACCGGCACCGAGACGATCCGCGCTCGCCGGATCTGCACGCCCCGCCCGGTGGTCTCCGCGACGAGTTCCAGCCACGGGTGCCACCACGAGGCACGGTCCGCCGGGTCGAGGTGGACTCCGGCGAGCCACGCGTCGAGCATCGGGTCGTTGCGGCTGTAGCCGTCGCGGAGTTCCAGGTGCACTGCCGAGTGTTCGCAGGAGCACATCAGATCCTCAAGCGTCGGCTCCGCTGCCACCGTTCACCTCCGGGAAGAACCGCATCATCCGCTTCGGGAACTCAATCACAGTCTCGTGGTCGGGGATGCTCATCTGCGCCAGCCGTTCCGGGTCGGTGACCTTCCAGCTCTGGAACAGGTAGGTGTCGCGCTCTTCGTCGTAGTACAGCGTGGGGGAGTCGCCGTTCGGGCTTTCGGGATCTTTGCCGAGGAACCGCAGTGCCATGATGACCCTCCTTCGTCAGGGATCGATGCGACCGAGTTTGCGCGCCGCCGACCAATCGGCTCAAGCGGTGTGCGCGAGTTTGCTGGCAACGAAGTCGCGCGTCCTTCGCGGTCGGAAGACACTCTGGTCATGGATGCTGACAGTGGCCTCGTCATACCGTTCCCCGACGTCGAACACGCCGTAGAGCCGCACCGCCTGAGACACGATCCCCGAGCACCAATCGGCGTACCCGCGCACGTCACGATCCACTTCCCGTGGATACCGGCCGCCACCGTCGACACCGCCACGCTAGCTCAGGTGCGCGAGCTGCCGCGACGACGGCGCCGTCCGCCGCCACCTTCGGGGAGGTGCGCTGGTTCGGCGACGAGGTTCTGTGGCTCGCGCCGACGCCGGAGCGGCTGTTCCGTGAGCTGTCCGACCGCAGCGCGGCAGTGTGGCCAGAAGCGCCACGGTACGCCGGAGAGTTCGAGGACGTGGTGCCGCACCTGACCATCGGGGAGGGCAACCGGGCCACCCTCCAGGAGGCCGAGACCGAGCTGGCGGAGGTGTTGCCGCTGCACAGCTGGGCATCAGAGCTGTGGTGGTTCGCCCTGGACGAGTGTGGGCGGTGGGTACGGCGGGCCGCCTTCCCGTTCGGCCGATGATGCACATCCGAGATTGTGTTGTTTCCCCAACGTCAGCTACACCATGCAGGGCGTGGCCACGGTGGACAGGGCGAAGAACCAGGCGCGGGCGCTGTTCGGCGGCGCGTCCGGCGACGGCGTGGTCACCTTCCAGAACGCCGGCATGTTCGGCGCCACCGCGCACGTCGACACCGGTGGCGGCAGCGGCCGCGCGGCCTTCGACGGCACCACCTACATCAGCGACCGGTACACCGAGCCGCTGCGGTCCCGGTACGCACCGATCATCGACAGGATCGGCGTCACACCGTACTCCAGGTAGTGGGCCAGAAGCGGACGAGGTACTCGCTTCGAGGTTGTCGTACGGGCTCTGTCCCGGGTGCGATCTATGCTGGTCGGGTGAGGCCCGACGAGCTCAAGCACCTTCGGCGCGCCCGCGATCTGATGGACCGGGAGTACGCGCGGCCGCTGGACGTGCCGGCGATGGCGCGCACCGCCCTCATGTCTCCGGCGCACTTCTCCCGCCAGTTTCGCGCGGCGTACGGCGAGACGCCGTACAGCTATCTGATGACGCGGCGGATCGAGCGCGCCAAGCTGTTGCTTCGCCGTGGCGACCTGAGCGTCACCGACGTCTGCATGGCCGTCGGGTGTACGTCCCTCGGCTCGTTCAGCTCCCGCTTCACCGAGCTGGTCGGAGAGAGCCCGAGCGCCTACCGGGCACGCGACCACGCCGCCATCGCCACCATCCCGGGATGCTGGGCAAAGGTCGTGACCAGGCCGAGCAGGAATCGAGAAGCGTAGGCCAGCCGGGGCTCGTAGCGTTCTTGGCATGGATATCGCTGTCGGATACACCTTTCTGGAAGTCGACGACCACGAGGCCGCGCTGGCGTTCTACCGCGACGCCCTCGGCTTCGAGGTACGCGAGGACGTCGCCATGGAAGAGGCGCGCTGGCTGACCGTCGGGCCCGCGTCACAGCCCGAGCTCGGCATCGTCCTGCAGACCGTGGGCGCGGGCCGGCCCGCCGAGGACGCGCAGGCGCTCAAGGAACTGCTGGCCAAGGGCTCCCTGGGCGGTCTGGTGCTGGAGACCGACGACGTCGACGCGACGTTCGAGTCGATACGGGCGACCGGGGCCGAGGTCATGCAGGAGCCGATTGACCAGCCTTTCGGCGTGCGGGACTGCGCGTTCCGCGACCCGGCCGGCAACCAGGTCCGCATCAACCAACGCCCCAAGGCCTGAGAAAGGGGTTGGCGGGCGCCCTTAGAGTGGCGTGGTGGCGGGAGGCTATCGGCTCGGGATCGACTTTGGCACCTCCAGCACCGTCGCGGTCCTAGCGATCCCGGACCGGCCGGCCGTGCCGCTGCTGTTCGATTCGTCCCCGCTGCTGTCGTCCGCCGTGGCGGTGCCGGCAGGCCCGGCGCCATCCGGTGCCGACCGTTCACTGCTGACCGGCGGCGACGCGGAGCGGGCCGCGCTCGCCGACCCGGGCGCCTTCGAGGCCAACCCGAAGCGCCGGATCGACGAGGGCGTGGTCTGGCTCGGCGACCGCGAAGTGGCGGTGCCAGATCTGATCGCCGGCGTGTTCGCCCGGGTGGCCGCGGAGGCGCGGCGGGTCGCCGGCAGCCCACCCGACGACGTCGTGCTCACCCACCCCGTCGCGTGGGGCCGCAGCAGGCTCGACGTGCTCGTCGACGCGGCCGCGCGGGCCGGGCTCGCCGGTGTCCGGCTGGTCGCGGAGCCGGTCGCCGCCGCCGCGTACCTCACGGCCGTGCTCGGCCGGCGGGTCCGCACCGGCCACGGTCTCATCGTGTACGACCTGGGCGCCGGCACGTTCGACGTCAGCGTCGTACGGCGCACGTCGGGCGGTTTCGAGGTGGTGGCCAGCGGCGGCCTCGACGACGTCGGCGGGCTCGACCTGGACGCCGCCGTGGTGGGCCACGTCCGCACGCTGACCGCGAGCGCCACCGACGCGTGGAGCCGGCTCGACTGGCCGCAGTCCTCCACCGACCAGCAGGCGCGGCATCAGCTGTGGCGCGGCGCCCGGGCGGCGAAGGAGCAACTGTCAAGGCACGCCACCGCGCCGCTGCACGTGCCGCTGGTCGGCACCGACGCGCACCTGACCAGGGAAGAGTTCGACAAGGCGGCCCGTGAGCCGCTGGGGCGGACCGTCGAGCTGACCCTCCAGGTGTTGCGCGGATCGGCGGTGCCGCCGGAGCAGGTCGACGGGCTGTTTCTGGTGGGCGGGGCGAGCCGCGTGCCGCTGGTGGCGACCATGCTGCACCGTGCCCTGCGCATAGCGCCGATCGCCACCGAGGTGCCCGAACTGGTGGTGGCCGAGGGCAGCCTGCACGCCGTGGTGGCCGCCGCGCCGGTACCCGCTGAATTGGTACCCGCTGACCCGGTACCCGATGGGCCGGCAGCCGACGAGCCCGCCGCTGTGGAGAGTCGATCCGCGCCGCGGACGCCAGCGGAACCGCGGACCCGGCAGGTCCGGATCGCCGGCGCGGTGGCCGTGGGCGGCCTCGCGGCGGCCGTCGCCGCGCACGCCGCCGGGGCCGTCCGGATCGACCTGGTCGCCACCGGCGTCGGGTTCGCCGCGCTGGCGGTCGGTCTGCTCCTGGCTGGCGCCGGTGGACGGCGGGCGTGGTGGGCCCTGTTGCCGCTGACCCTGCTGCTGCTCGCCCGGCCCGCGCTGGTCGACAGCGGCGACGGCACGAATCCGTTCGCCGGCATCGTCGCAGACGTGTACGAATGGCGACGGCTGGAGATTTCGCCGGTCGACGGTCTGGCCGCGATCCTGGCGCTGGTCGCCGGCGCCGTGTGCGCCCGCAGGAGTCCGCTGGCGGGTTGGCGGCGGCACGCCCCGCTGGTCCTGGGCGCAGTCGCCGTCGCCAACGTCCTGGCGTACGGCTGGGACCGCTGGCAGCACCTCGCCGGGTGGCCAGCGCTCATACCACCGGTGACCGGCTGGCTGACGGTGGTCGCGGCGCTTGGCCTCGGAGTATCGCTGGCCACCGTCCCGCGCAGGCTCCTCGCCGGGCCGGCCGACGGGCCACGGCGTCCGCTGCTGCGCCAGCCGCGGACGCTGGTCGCGGCCGGTACGGCGCTCGTGCTGGCCACCGCGGGCGTGGTCGCCACGATCCAGGCAACCCCCGCGTTCGCCAGCCGGGTCATCGACCCCGACGGGCCCGTGGCGCAGGTCCGGTACAGCCCGGACGGGAAGATCATCGCGACAGTGGCGGCGACGACGGCCTGGGTCGGCCCGTACCGGGTGGACCTGTGGGAAGCGGCGACCGGCCGGCGGATCGCGGCTGTCGGCACCACGACCAGCCAGACCGAGGTCGCCTTCGACAGCGCCAGCGAGACGGTGTTCACCAGCAGCTACACGGACGGCGTCCACCGGTGGCGGGTCTCGACCGGGGAACACCTGGCGACGCTGGTGGAGCGCGGCACCGGCCAACTCTCTCTCAGCCCCGACGGCAGGACGCTCGCCATCGCCGGCACCTCGGTCACGCTGTACGACCTGGAGAAGGGCACCGCCAGCACGATCCTGGACGGCAACGACGCCGACGACGACGCGGCGGCGTTCCACCCGGACGGCAAGCTGCTCGCCGTCGGCAGCGACGGCGACCTGCTCCTGTGGGACCTGGCAGCTGGCAAGGAGGTCGCCCGGGTCTCCGCCCACCAGAGCCGCTACGCCCCCCAGGTGTTCAGCGTCGGGTTCGACCCGGCCGGCTCCCGCGTCGTGACCTCTGGCAGCGACGGCGTGGTCCGGGTATGGAGCCTGGCGGGCGATCCGCCCGCCCTCACGTATCTCGCCACGCCCGGTGAGGGTTCGAGCGTGTTCGAGGCGTGGTTCAGCCCGGACGGGCGGCACGTCGCCTTCGCCAGCGGATTCGACCGGAAGGTTCGACTCTGGTCGGCGCCGGATGGGCCGACGACCACGTTCACCGGCCACGCCGACTCCACCGGCTGCGTCGCGTTCGCCCCGGACCGCGGGACACTCGCCAGCGGCAGCCGCGACGGCACGGTACGGCTGTGGCGGATGCCCGCGGTAGGCGTGGTGACGCGCGAGATCCCATACAACCGATCCGGCCGGTGATCCCGTCTGAGAGGGGAACCTCGCTGAAGGGAATCGGATGAGGGACGCCTGGGAGCAGGAGTACGTCGAGTACGTCACAGCGCGGTTGCCGGCGCTGCGCAGGTTGGCCTGCCTGTTGTGCGGTGACGAGCACCGTGCCGACGACATCGTGCAGGACGCGATCACGAAGCTTTACGTGCACTGGGACAAGGCGCGGGCCGCGACGAACGTGGACGCCTACGTGCGCATGGTCGTCGTGCGCACGTTTCTGGACGAGAAGCGCCTGGCCTGGTCGCGGGTGCGCCTGTTCGCGACCACCCCGGACCGGCCGAACTGGGTCGACACCGGCGCCGACGACCGCACCGTCGTGCGGGCCGCCCTCTCCGGGCTGCCGACCCGCCAGCAGGCGGTGCTGGTCCTGAGGTTCCTCTATGACCTTCCGGTCGCCGAGGTGAGCGAGATCCTGGGTTGCTCGGAGGGCACCGTCAAGAGCCAGACCCATCACGGGTTGGTGGCCTTGCGGCAGGTGTTGGGTGATCGGTCGAAGGCACTGGCATGGACGGAGTGATGGTCGGTGGAGTCTGAGGAGCGGTACGGGGTCGCCGTGCTGCGGACCCTTGACGTGGAGCTCACGACGGCGTCGAAGGTGGACGTGTCCCGGGCCGTCAGCGAGGGGCGGCGCAAGCGCCGGATCAGGCGCTGGTCCCGGATAGGCGCCTGCGCGGCGGTGACCGCGGTGGCGCTCGCCAGCGTGCCGCTGGTGGCAGGCGCGCTGGCCGGTGAGGACCCGTCGGTGGGCGACTCGATCGCCGCGACGGCGCCAGCGACGGCGCCGCCACCGGCCCCGACCCCGCCCACGGCGTGTACGGTGTCGCGGCTGCCCATCCCGGGCGGCCACCCCATGGCCCTGGTCACCGGGGCGGACCCGACCGGCCGGTTGTTGCTGGGCCGTGCGTACCCGGAGCGCCAAAGCGGCGCGTACCCGGTGGTGATCTGGGACAACGGCGTCCCCCGTACGGTGAACGTGCCGGGCAAGGACCAGGCGCTGCGCGACGCCAACACCGCCGGTGTCGCGGTAGGCGCCGGATGGCACGACGCCGGACCGTTGCCGTACGTCTACCGGGACGGGAAGGTGAGCGTGCTGCGGGGCGTCGCGACGGGCGAGGCGGTCGCCATCAACGAGGCCGGCGTGATCGTCGGCCAGGGCGGTGGCAACCCCGACTCGGTACCGGTGGTCTGGCGCTCCGCGACCGAACCCGCCACGTACCTGCCGGTGCCGTCCGGCTGGACCGGCAACGCGGTGGCTGTCAGCGAGGACGGCAGCGTGCTGGCGCTCCTGCGCGCCAAGGGCAACAAGTCGCCGCAGGCGTACCTGTGGGGACCCGACGGGACGGGGCGCGCGCTGCCCAAGCCGTCCGACGGGGAGTACTTCCGGCCGTACTCGATCCAGCGGAACTGGGCCTATGGGGTCGCGTACAGCGAGGAGCTTTTCGCCCGCGGGGGGCGGGAACGCAGCGTCACGCCGGTCCGGCTCGACGTGACCACCGGCGAGTACACCAGGCTGGCCGCCGTGTCGATGTTGCCCAGCGAGGCCAACGACTCCGGCTGGCTGGTCGGCTCGACCGACACGGGCCGGGCGGTCCTGTCCGCCGGCCGGGGCATGCTGACGCTGCCGGACATGGACAACCACAAGTCGGCCACCGCCAACATGGCCTCGACGATCAGCGAGGACGGCCGCGTCGTCGCTGGCCAGGCCGACGACGCCGACGGAGTCATCCAGCCCGTGGTCTGGCACTGCCAACCATAAGCGGGATAGCACCCCCGAGCACGTGGCCGTCGCGAGCCCACCGGCCCGCGACGGCCCCGTCGAACCGCTATGACACGCTCATCAGCCGCTCGAAGAAGAACTCGTGCTTGAGGAACGACACGTCGTACTCGTGCCCGGGGTATGGCGGGATCAGCGGGGAGGCCTGGATCAGGCGCCAGCCGTCGCACAGAGCGGCCACACCGGTCCGGTATGGAGGCTCGTCGCTGTCGCCCGTGGTCGGTGAGGTCCGGCCGGTGCCGTCGTACCTGGACCAGCCGATGACGTCGCTGTCCAGCGCGGAGGTCGACAGGTAGAGCACCAGGACCTGTTGGCGCACAACGGGTTCGGTAGGGGCGCTCATGACGCGACCCGCTGCGGTCGGTTGGACACCCGGGTCATCCAGTACTCGATGTCGAAGGTGTCGTCACCGGTCAGCGCCCGCCACATCCGGATCCGGTTGTAAAGCTCCAGCCGGCCGGTGGCCCCCTCGTACCAGGGGAACCAGGTCGACAGGGTCTGGGCGACCGGCGGGTCGGCGAGGTCGTCGGTGTTCCAGAGCCGCACCTGGCGTACCGTCGGGTTGAAACGGATCTTGAACATGTACCGGGCGGTGTCGCTGTCGTTGCGCCGACCGCCGTGCCACAGGCCGTGATGTAGGAGGACGACGGTGCCCGCCGGGCATACCAAGCGGGTCTGGCCGCGCAGATTCTGGTACCGCCCGGTGTCGCTTTCGTTGGTGCGCCGAAAGTGGCTGCCGGGGACGCTCAGCGTGCCGCCCATGTCCAGCGTGACTTCCTGCGGGTAGTACATGAGCTGCACGTCGAACGCGTCCACGCGGGTGTCGATGATGGCGTCGCCGTGCAGCGGCTGCGCCTCGCCGCCGCGCGCCTCGCGGACGTGGACGGCGTGGTGGTCGACGGTCGGCGCCGGCCCGACGAGGCTGCGCAGCGCCCCGGCGATCTCGGGCAGGTCGACGAGCCGGCGGGCGAACGAGCCCTCCGGGAACGCCTCCGCCACCGGCGTGCCGTACGGCACCGGTGGGATGCCGTCGGTCAGGACCTTCACGGCCTCGTCGTTCATGTCGGCCGGCACGACGGCGTCCAGCCGCACCGATCCGTACGCCACGAAGCGGGCCATCTGCGTGGAGGTCAGCAGGTGTTGTCTCATACGCCTCTCCAACTGGTTGCTGTTCAACGAGGCTACGAAGCAAGGACCCGCAAGCGCGTCGGTCAGGATCACTATTACTGGTAAATTTTCATCATGGGTAGGCACCTGGTCGCCGTCCACCTCGACGCACCGCCCGACGTGGTCAACGTGGGTGTGGGCGTGCACGGCACCACCAGCCGGCAAGACGTGTTTCAGCTGCGCGACCTGTGGCAGATGCACCTGTACCGCTACCACGCCGACATCCTCGTCGATGGCGTCGCCCACGCGATCCGGCCCGGGCATGTCAGCCTCGTCCCGCCGGGAGTGGTGGTGCGCTACCTGTACCAGGGCCGGTCCGAGCACCTCTACGCGCATCTGCGCCTGGCTCCGCACGGGCCGGCCATCGAGGTCCCGGTCATGCAGGACGCCGGCACGCAGGCGCCGGTGCTGTCCGACCTCATGCGAAACGCCATCGACGTCTCCGCGCGCACCCCGACGCAGGCGGTGGCGCAGATCTGGGCTGCGCTCTGGCGCGTCGCCCACCTCGCCGAGTCTGCTGAGGACAGGCGCACGCACGCCGCGATCGGCACCGCCGTCGCGTACATCGAGTCGAATCTGGCCGGACCGCTCGCGGTGCCGGCGATAGCGCGGGCGGCGGGCATCTCGCACAACCACCTGACGCGGCTGTTCCGCGCGGAGATGGGCAGCACCGTGGTCGGTTACATCCGGGCTCGGCGCCTCGCGCGGGCCGAGCACCTGCTGCGCGCCTCGACGCTGCCCATCGCCGCCGTCGCCGCGAGCGTCGGCATCCGCGACCTGCAGGCCTTCAACAAGGCGTGCAGGCAGGTCCTGCATGCCTCGCCGAGGGCCATCCGCGCCGGTGTCAGACCCCTGTCAACGTGAAGCGTTCGTACCGGGGAGGGCGCCGGTCGAGTGGAGGTACTTGGCCAGGGCGGGCACGGTGTCCAAAGTGGAAAGATCGTCGTCTGCCTCTATGGCGACGCCCCACTTGCGCTCGACGGCCTGGATCAGCCGCACGTAGCCCATCGACGTGAGGCCGAGCAGCCCTAGCGACTCGGACTCGGCCAGAGCCTCCGCGACGCTGATCTGGCCGTCGCTGGCCTCGGCGACCAGAGTGGCGAGCTCCCGATGGAGATCAAGGTCAGTCACGCGGGCTGCTCCTGTCGCAACTCGTCGATGGCATTGACGACCCCGTCGATCGTCGGGGTGTCGAAGAAGACGTCGAACGGCACCTCGACGCCGAGGACCTTCCGGATCCGGGCGGTGATCTGCATGATCGTCAACGAGTGTCCGCCCAGGTCGAAGAGGGTGTCGTCCGGTGCGATCTCGTCGACCCGGAGCACTTCGCACCAGATGCCGGTCACGATCTGCGTGAGGTCCGAGGCGGCCGCCGGCGGCGCGGCCTCGGTGCGGTCGGGGGCGGGCAGGGCGGCGCGGTCCAGCTTGCCGTTGAGCGTCTGGGGCAGCCGGTCCAGCCAGACATAGTGCATCGGGATCATGTACCGGGGCAGGTTCTCGGCGACGTGCGCCCGGATCGGCGGCAGTTCGCCCGCCCCGACCAGGTAGGCGACGAGTTCCGAGTCCCGGACCGCCACCGCGGTCTGGGCGACCCCGGGCGCGCCGAGCAGCGCCTGCTCGATCTCGCCCAGCTCGATGCGGTGCCCGCGCAGCTTGACCTGGTTGTCGGCCCGGCCGAGGAACTCCACCTGCCCGTCCGCGCCGAGGCACACCTGGTCACCGGTGCGGTAGAGCCGCTGCCCAGCCGGGCCGGTCACGAACCGCTCGGCGGTGAGCTCCGGCCGCCCTCGGTAGGCCCGGGCAAGCCCGGCGCCGCCGATGCACAGCTCGCCCGGCACGCCCACCGGCACCTCCCGCAGCCGGGCGTCCAGCACGTGCAGCGTTGTGTTGGCGAGCGGGCGACCGATGGCGATTCGAGTGGGGGCGATCGGCACGAAGGCCGCGGTGGACCAGATGGTCGTCTCCGTCGGCCCGTACACGTTGACCAGACGGCCGACGAGCGGGCGCAGCCGCCGGGCGACCGGAAGCGGCAGCGCCTCGCCGCCGGTGAGAGCGGTGATCGGCGCGCCGGTCCAGCCCGCGTCGAGCAGCATCTGCCAGCTGGACGGGGTGGCCTGCACGTGGGTGACCCCGGCTTCGCCGATGAGGCGGCCCAGGGTTGTGCCTTCGCGGACGGCCGCGTCGGTGGCCATCACGACCCGGCCACCGGTGGTGAGCGGCGCGAAGAGTTCGAGGCCGCTGATGTCGAACGAGAGCGTGGTCAGGTTGAGCCACCGGTCAGCGGGGTCGGCGCCGATCAGCTCACCCATCGCGGCGATGAGGTTGACCAGCGCGGCGTGGCCGATCTCGACGCCCTTGGGGCGGCCGGTCGAGCCGGAGGTGTAGATGACGTAGGCCAGCCCGTCCGGGTCGGAAACGACCGGCTCGGTCTCGGACTCGTCGGCGAAAGCGGCCAAGCCGTCGAGCGGGAGCAGGTCGGCGGGCAACCCGGCAGGAGCGGCCGAGGCGTGCCCCAGGATCAGCTTGATGCCGGCGTCGGTGGCGATGAACTCCAGCCGGCCCACCGGATAGGTCGGATCCAGGGGCAGGTAGGCGGCCCCGGCGGCGAGGACGCCGAGCACGCCGGCGACGAGTTCGACGCCCCGCTGGGCGCAAAGACCCACCACGTCGCCGGAGGCGACGCCGCGCCGGCGCAGCCCGTGGCCGATACGGTGCGCGGCGGCGACCAGCTCCCGGTACGTGAGCGCGCCACTGTTGCCGACCACCGCCACCGCGTCCGGAGTGGACCGTGCCGCGGCTTCGATCAGGTCGAGCACGGTGGTGGCAGGGCGTGGGCGCGCGGTGGCGTTCAGCTGGTCGAACAGCGCCAGCTCCGCCGGGACGAGCAGGTCAAGGTCGCCGACCGGACGGCCGGGCTCGGCCAGCGCCGCGGCGAGCAGGACGCGCAGGTGCCCGGCGATCCGCTCAGCGTCGGCGGCGGGCAGCAGCCGCGCCGGTACGTGGACCCGACCGGTGAGGCCGTCGAGCGCGTCGACCAGATGCAGGTGCAGAGCGCTGCGGACCGCCGCCGGGGCGAGCAACCAGTCCACAGTGGATGACCCGGTGCTCAGCCGCCGGTAGCTGATGGAGACGGGAGCCAGGGCCGGGCGGGGTGGCAGGCCGGGCAGGGCGCGGCCGAGCGGCACCTCACGGTGTTCGTAGACGGCCCGCGCTTCGGCACGCACAGCGCGCACCAGGTCGGCGAAGGACGCCTCCGGGTCGACCTCGACGGTGACGGGCAGCTCGTTGACCCACATGCCGAGCTCGCCGGCGGTGTCGGGGCGTCGGGTGGACAGGTCGACGGCCACCGAGGAGGCGGTGTTGCCGTAGCGGGCGAGCACGGCGTGCAGGCCGGCGAGCAACAGCTCGAACCGGGTCGCCCCGAGGGCCGCCGCCCCGGCGGTCAGGGCGGCGTCGAGTTCCTCGTCCCACTCGATGCCAAGCTGCGTAGCGGGCTCGGCCGCGGTGGGCGTACCCGACAGTCCCGGAAGGACGACCTCGCCAGACGGTGCCGGGCGCTGGGACCAGAAGTCACGTGCCGCGGGGAGGGCTTCGGCGATGCGGTCGGCCTGTGCCTGTACCAATGCGGCCAGAGCGGCGGGCGAACCGGCGCCGAGAGCTTGACCGGCGATGGCCTTGGCCAGGTCGGCGACGAGCACGTCCTTGCCGCCGCCGTCGAAGACCAGGTGGTGGGCGACGACCAGCACGACCGTGCGGCCGTCGTCGACCCGCAGCGCCGCGCAGCGGGCGAGCGGGCCGGCGGTGAGGTCGAAGCCGGCGGCGAGTTCGGCGGCGATGGTGGCCGCGAGCGCGCCCGCACTGACCGCGCGGTGGTCGACCGGCGACGGGTCCGTGGCTGCCAGCAGCGGTACGCCGTCCGCGTCGACCACGGTGGAGCTGAGCATCGGATGCCGCCGGGTGAGCGCGACCCACGCCTCGTCCAGTACCGCCGGCTCCACCGCGTTCGACAAGGTCAGCGTCACCGCCAGCGTGTACGCCTCCCCGGCGCCGCCGGCCCGTTCGGTGAACCAGATGCCCTGCTGGGCAAGGCTCATCGGGATGCCAGTCATGAGTCTGCCTCTCGGTCGAAGAGCGTGCGCAGCCGTTGTTTGACGACCTTGCCGCCCGCGTTGCGCGGCAGTTCGTCGACGTGGACGATCCGGCTGGGCTGCTCGTGCCCGGCCAGCCGGGTGGCGAGAAACCGGCGCACCTCGCCGAGGCTCAGCGGGCGGGTGGCCACGAGCGCGGCGGCGGGCGCCGTGCCCAGCACCGGATCGGGCAGGCCGAACACGGCGGCCTCGACGATCTCGGGGTGCTCGTGCAGGGCCGCCTCGACCGCGACCGTCGACACCTTGTCCGCGCCGCTCTTGATGACGTCGCTCTCGCGGTCGACGAGGTAGAGATAGCCGTCGGCGTCGAGGTAGCCGAGGTCGCCCATCCGGGTCCAGCCGTCGCGGAACACGTGCCGGGTGGCCGCCGGATCGTCGTGGTAGAACCGTGCCGTGCCCGCGCAGCGCATCCACACCTCGCCGGTCACCCCGGCGGGGCAGGGCCGGCCGGTCTCGTCGTACACGCGCAGCGCGCCACCGGCGACGACCTTGCCCAACGCGGCCGGGCGCTCCGGCTCGAAGACCACTGTGGACTGTGTCGGTGCGGCCTCGGTCGACGTGTAGTAGTTGACGATCGTGGCGCGGGGCAGCGCGGTCGCGAGCCCGGCCGCTATGGAGGGTGGCAGCGCGGCCGCGGTCGAGCCGAGCAATGCCACGCTCGTCGTGTCGTGGCGGGCAAGCGCGCCCGACCGCAGCAGCTCGATCGCCATCGCGGGCACCACGAAAACGCTGCCCACCGCGTGCCGTTCGATCAGCCGGGCGAAGTGGTCCGGGCCGAACCGGGCGGTCACCAGCATCCCGGCGTGCGCGTATAGCGCGTTGAACAGCATGGTCTGGCCGGCGTTGGTGCCGATCGGGAAGGCGTGCAGGAACTGCCGTGAGTGGGCCAGCGGTCGCAGCGGCGGGTTGAGCCGGAAGCCGTGGGTCAGGTTGGCGTGCGCGGCGCTGACGCCCTTGGGCCGCCCGGTCGTGCCGGAGGTGTAGAGGATCTGGGCCGCGTCACCCGGGCCTGGCCCGGGCACCGGCTCCGCGTCGGGCAGCTCCGCGACGGCGTACGCGTCCCAGCGCAGCCGCACCGGCACCTCGGGCGGCTGCGCGGTCGGTCCGTGCAGCAGCGCGGCCGCACCGCTGTGCTCCAGCATGTACACAAGTTCGGCGGGGGCGCTGCGAGTCGACAGTGGAACCGCGACCGCACCGGCGGCGAGCACCCCGGTGTAAGAGCACACGTACGCGATCCAGTCCTGGGCCCCGTACAGCAAACCGACCCGGTCGCCGGGGCGTACCCCGGCCGCCCGCAGCCCGGCGGCGATGGCCTGGGTGCGGACCTGCCAGGCCCCCAGGTCGAGCGTGCCGGCGCCCTGGCTGACGGCGACGTGCGCCGGCTCGGCTTCGGCGCGGGTGGCGAGCAGTTGGGGCACGGTTGTCGCGCTCACAAGGACCCCCTGGCGCGTAGCGCCTCCAGCCCGGCCTGGTCGTCGGGCTGCGCGTCGGGCACCTCGTCGTCGAACCTGGCGATGCGTGGCACCCGCATCGCCACCACGACCAGGGCCGCGATTGCGAGCGCGAGCACCAGGTAGAGCAGGCCGATGCCGCGGCCGTCGCCGACCCCGATGACCCGCCCGACCGTGCCGGCGAGCAGCCCGCCCGGCTCCATGAGCGGTTCGAGGAGGCTGGAGCCGACCGGCCCGACCAGGGTCCAGCCGAGAGGCAACGTGGACCAGGCGATGACGGTGTTGATGGCGAACACCCGACCGTGGAACCGCTGCGGCACCTTGACCTGCACGATCGTCGTGTAAACGCCGTTGAGCAGCACCAGCCACATCGACATGCCGAAGGCACCGATCGCGATCAGCCACACGGTCGGCCGCAGGCCGATGACGAGGCAGAAGGCGGCCAGTGCCAGCGTGCAACAGAGCACCGTGTACAGCCGCCGGTGCCGCGGCCCGCCCCAGATGCTCATCGCCAGCCCGCCGAGGAACGCCCCGATGCCGCCCGCGACCGAGACCTGGGCGACCTGGTCGATGCTCGCGAACGCCAGCACCAGCGGCGTCACCATCAGGAACAGCGGCGAGAGGAACACGTTGAGACCCATGAAGAACAGCAGCATGGACCGGAAGCCGCGGTGTCCCCACGACAACCGGAAGCCCTCGCGGATCTCGGTGGTCAGGCTCTCCCGCGAGCGCCAGGCCAGCGTCCGCGGAAACCGCACCAGCAACACGATCGTGATCGCGATGGCGTAGCTGAGCACGTCGATGACCAGGATGCCGCCCAGGTCGATGACCGCCAGGAGGGCTACCGACAGTAGCGGCATCATGATGGTGGCGACGCCGCCAACCATCTGCACGACGCCGTTGGCGTGGCCGAGGTACTGCTTGGGCACCAGCTGTGGGACGGCTGAGGCGTACGCGAGCCGCTGGAACTGCAACGACACCGACAGCAGCGCGATCAGTGGATAGATGTGCCACGTCTGTAGCGAACCGGTCCACAGTAGAACTCCGAGCAGCAGCTGCGTGCCGCCCGCGCCGGCGTCGCTGCAGAGCATGACGGCGCGCCTGCTGTGCCGGTCGACGATGGCGCCCGCGAACGGCAGCACCAGCAGGCCCGGCACGAGCCCGGCGACCGCGATCAGCGCGAAGTTCAGCAGCGACCCGGTCTCCTTGAGCACCCACAGGGGCAGCGCCACGTCGGTCAGGGTCGACCCGAGCAGGGAGATGAGCTGCGCGAGCGCGACGAGCAGGAACCGGCCCATGCTGGGCCGCGGCCCGGAGGTGGCGGGCCGGCTGTCCGACCGGGAGGTGTCGTGCAGCCACCACGTCCCTTGTTCACCGCGTGCGGGCCGCTCCGCCACCACTGCCTTGTCAACGGTGGTGACTATCTCGGCGAGCTCCTCGGCGCGCCACTTGAGGTAGAAGTGGCCGGCCTCGTCGAGCACGACGACGGCTGTGCGGTCGGTCAGGAAGTGCCACTCGGTGAAGCGCTCGGAGTAGAACTCGGTCGCCGGGTCGCGCTCGCCCGCCACGGTGATGATCGGCGCGCGGAGCCGTCCGCTGTCGCCGTGCATCAGCTGCGTGAAGTACGCCTCGGCGCTGTCGGAGTCACGGCGCATGTTGCGGATGATCTGGCGGGCCTGGCCGGGGTCGATGTCGCTCATGTCGACGCCCATCGAGGTCAGCCAGTTGGTGTACACCTTGTCGGAGCGCAGCGACTCCATCCGGGTCAGCCGCGACAGCGCGCTCCAGACCCGGCTGCGCGGCCGGGCGAACGGAAAGATCGCTCCGATGTAGACGGCGTCGAGCTCGCGCCCGCGCTGCTCCAGCCGGCGGGCGATCTCGACGATGAGCGCGGAGCCGACGCCGCAGTGGCCGTAGAGCGCGATGGGGCCGTCGACCTTTTCCATGATCTCGGTGGTGCAGCGTTCCGCGAGGGTGTCGAAGGGCAGCGCCGCCTCGTCCAGGCCGATGTCGTGGCCGGGGATGGCGACGGAGAACAGCCGGTGCCCGGCCGGCAGTGCGTCGGCCAGCGGCTGGTACACCACGGCGCTGCCGCCGCCGTATGGCACGCAGACGAGACTGCGCACCCGCTGCCCTCCGGGGTTGCTTCGGCCTTCCGCCGCCGCGGGTGGGCTCAGCATTGGCCGGGTCAGCTCGTGCAGCAGCGCTCGCGGGGCGCGCTGGTCGAGCGGCACGTCGATGAGATGAGCCAGCTCCCGCACGGTGCGGTGCTTGAACAGGTCCATGATGGACAGCCCCGCACCGGCTGCGCGGCGCAGCTTCGCGACGACCTGGATGGCCAGCAGGGAATGCCCGCCGAGGTCGAAGAAGTCGTCGTCGAGGCCGACCCGTGGTACGTCGAGCACCTCGGCCCAGATACCCGCGACCATCACCTCGGTCGCCGTGCCTGGCGCCTCGTACGGGGTGCCGGCGTCGCGGCCCCGCTGCGGTGCCGGCAGTCGCCGGCGGTCGAGCTTGCCGCTCGGACTCAGGGGCAGCTCGGGCAGTTCGACGAAGGCGGCCGGCACCATGTAGTCGGGCAGCCGCCGCTTGAGGGCGAGCCGGAGGGCGGCGGAGTCGACCGGGGCGGTCACGACGAGGTACGCCGCGAGCCGCTTGTCGCCCGGCGTGTCCTCGCGCACGACCACGGCCGCCTCGCGCACGCTGGGATGCTCGCGCAGCGCCACCTCGATCTCGCCCAGCTCGATCCGCAGGCCGCGCAGCTTCACCTGCCCGTCGATCCGGCCGAGGAAGTCGAGCGTGCCGTCGGGCCGCCACCGGGCCAGGTCGCCGGTGCGGTAGAGGCGCTGCCCGTCCAGACCGGTGACGAACTTCTCGGCGGTCAGCTCCGGCCGGTTGAGGTATCCGTGCGCCAGCCCCACCCCGGCCAGATGCAGCTCGCCCGGTACGCCTACCGGCAGCGGCTCGCCATGCTCGTCCAGCACGTACACCCGCATGTTGTCGATCGGCCCGCCGATCGGCACCCGGGCCGAGCCGGTCAGGCCGTCGACCGTGCAGTGGTAGGCGGTCACGTCGATGGCGGCCTCGGTCGGCCCGTAGAGGTTGTGCAACTCGGCGCCGGGCAGCGCGGCGAGGGTGCGCAGGGCGAGGTCGACGGGGAGTTCCTCGCCGCTACAGATGACCCGCCGCAGCGAGGCGCACCGCTCGATCCCATCCTCGCTGAGGAAGATGCCCAGCATGGACGGTACGAAGTGGATGGTGGTGACACCCTCGGCCACGATCAGGTCGCGCAGGTAGGCGGCGTCCTTGTGCCCGTCCGGCCGGGCCAGCACCATCCGCGCCCCGGTGAGCAGCGGCCAGAAGAACTCCCAGACCGACACGTCGAAGCCGACCGGCGTCTTCTGCAACACGGTGTCGGCAGCGGTGAGGCCGTAGCGGCGCTGCATCCAGTGCAGCCGGTTGACGACGCCGCGATGCCCGTTGACCACCCCCTTGGGCTGGCCGGTCGAACCGGAGGTGTAGATGGCGTAGGCGGGGTGGCAGGGGCCGGCCAGCGGCTCGGGCGCGGCCGTGGGGGCGCCCGCCCAGGTGGCCGCGGCGTCCAGGGCCAGCACCGGACGATCGGTCGGCGGCAACGCCTCCAGCGCTGATCCGGCGGTCAGCACGGCCACCGCGTCGGCGTCGGCGAGCATGAACCCGAGCCGCTCGGCCGGGTGGTCCGGATCCAGCGGCAGGTACGCCGCCCCCGAGATCAGCACGCCGAGCAGGGCGACGACGAGGTCCGGGCTCCGGTGCGCGCACACCGCGACGAGCCGCCCGGGCCCGGCGCCGTGCTCGCGCAGCCGGTGCGCGACCTGGTTGGCACGCGCGGCCAGCTCGCCGTAGGTCAGCGTGGCGCCCTCGAAGGTGACGGCGGGCGCGTCCGGGGCGGCGGCGACCCTGGCCTGGATCAGCTCGTGCAGCGTGACACCGCCGGGGAACTCGGCGGTGGTGTCGTTCCACGCGAACGGCGGGCCGGTGACGGTGAGCAGCCGGCTGAGTGGCCGGTCGGGATCGTCCGCGACGGCGCGCACGAACTCGACGAACGCGTCGGCGATCCGCCGCACCGTCTCGCCGGTGAACAGGTCGCGGTTGTAGATGAACGCGCCGGCGAGCCCATCGCCGTCCAACATGTCCAGTTCCAGGTCGAAGCGGGTGGCCACCGCCTCGACGACGAACGGCTCCACGCTCAGCGGGGCGTTCGGAGCTGTGCTAGGGGCCTCCGGGGCCCGGCTGGCGTAGGTGCGCATCGACAGCGCCACCTGGAAGATGGCGGAGCGGCCGAGGTCGCGCGCCACGTCCAGCTCGGCGACCAGCTCCTCGAACGGCAGCTCCTGGTGGGCGTATCCGTCCAATGTGGTGTCCCGGACGCGCCTGACCAGCTCGCCGAAGGTGGGGTCGCCGCCCGTGTCGACGCGCGTGATCAGCATGTTGACGAACATGCCGATCATCGGCTCCAGCTCCGCGTGGGTGCGCCCGGCCTGCGGCGACCCGACGGCGAAGTCGTCCTGCCGGGCGTACCGGGCCAGGACCGCCGCGTACGCGGCGAGCACCACCATGTAGAGGGTGGCGCCGTGCGCGAGCGCGAGGCGCTTGAGCGCCGCCGTCGACTCGGCGTTCAAGCGCACACCGACCGGCGCGCCGCGAAACGTCAGCTCCGCGGGGCGCGGCCGGTCCGTGGGCAGATCCAGAGGGGGTACGCCCGAGAGCCGCTCGCGCCAGTACGCGACGTCGCGGTCCCGGGTGCCGTCGGCGAGCCGCTGCCGCTGGCGTTCCCGTTGCCATACCGCGAAGTCACCGTACTGTAGCGGCGGTTGCGGCAGGGAGTCGGCGGCCAGCAACGCCAGCACCTCGCCGACGAGCAGGTCGGCCGACCAGCCGTCGCAGACGATGTGGTGGGCGGTGAGCGCGAGTACATGGTCGTCCGGCCCGATGGCGAACAGGGCGGCGCGCAGCAGCGGCCCCTGGGCCAGGTCGAACGGTGTGGCCAGCCGGGCCCGGACCGTCTCGCGCACCCACGCCTCACGGGCCGCCACGCTGGCGCCTTCCGCCTCCACTACGTCGAGCCCGATCGACACCGCGTCGTCGATGTCCAGCACGGGCTGGCCGTCGGCGGTGGCGGCGAAGCGCATCCGCAGGCTCTCATGCCGGGCCGCGACCGCGTCCAACGCGGCGCCGAGCGCCGCCGCGTCCAGCGTCCCGCGCAGCCGCAGCACGACCGGCACCGTGTACGCGGCCGTGCCGGGCGCGTACTGCTCCATGAACCAGAGCCGCTCCTGCGCCATCGAGAGCGGCACGCGCGTCCCCGCCGGCCGCGCCACGATCGCCTCGACCGGGGCAGCGGTCCGCTTGAGCCGAGCGGCCAGCAGCGACCGCTTCGTCGCGGACAACTGGTCCGGTGCCGCCGTCACGGTGCCTCCGCCTGAGCGGCGGCTAGCTGTGCGGCTGCCTCGTCTTCGGTGAGCCGGTCGATCTCGGCGATCAGCGCGGTCTCGACCGCCTGGGCGAACCCGGCGACGGTCGGGTACTGGAACAGCAGCCGGACCGGCAGATCCAGGCTCACGGCGGCCCGGAGCCGGGCGATGACCCGGATGGCGAGCAGCGAATGTCCACCCAGGACGAAGAAGTCGTCGTTGGCGCCCACCCTGGCGACCTGGAGCAGCTCGGCGAAGACCTCCGCGACCAGCTCCTCCGCGTCGGTCCGTGGCGCCACGTAGGCGGTGCGGACCTCCTCGGTGACCGTTGGCGCGGGAAGCGCGGCGGTGTCGACCTTCCCGTGGTGGGTCAACGGCAGCGCGGCCAGCGGCACGACGACGCTCGGCACCAGCAGAGCGGGCAGCCGGTCGGCGGCGTAGGCACGCACCTGGTCGACGCTGGCGGTGCCGGTCACGTAGGCGACGAGGGTGTCCGCGTACGCGGTGACCGCCGCCTGGCCGACGTCAGGATGCCCGGTCAGGACGGCCTCGACCTCACCCGGCTCGATACGCACTCCCCGCACCTTGAGCTGCCGGTCGAGGCGGCCGAGGAACTCCAGGGTCGGCTCGTCCTTGCGCCACCGGACCCGGTCACCGGTGCGGTAGAGCAGGCCGCCGCCGTACGGGTCGGGGCGGAACCGCTCGGCGGTCAGGTCGGGCATGCCCAGGTAGCCGTCGGCGAGCCCCGCACCGGCCAGGCACAGCTCACCGGACGCGCCGCGCGGCACCAGTCGCCCGGCCGGGTCGAGTACGTAGGCGCGGACCCCGCCGAGCGGACGCCCGATCGGCGGACGCCGGCCGGTGTCGGCGGCGCCCAGGTCGACCGCGGTGGCGATGATCGTCGCCTCGGTCGGCCCGTACGTGTTGGTCAGCCGGATCCGGCCGCCGTGCAGGGCTCGCCAGCGGGCGACGGCGGCCGCGTCGGCCTGTTCGCCGCCCAGGATCACCAGCCGCAGCGCGGCCGGCCAGTCCGGCACGACATCCAGCAGCGCCTGCCAGTACGCGGTCGGCAGGTCGAGCACTGTGATGGCGGGGTCGGCGGCCAACACCTCCGGCAGCGACTGCGGCCCGTCCGGCAGCAGCACCAGCGTGCCGCCGCTCGCGAGGGTGGGCCAGATCTCCTCGGCGTGGGTGTCGAAGCTGAGCTCGGCGAACTGCACTACTCGATCCACGGTGGTGAGCCGGTAGGCCTCGACCATCCACGCGACCCGGTCGTCGAGGGCTTCACGGCCAACCAGCACCGGTTTCGGGGTACCCGTAGAGCCGGACGTGAACAGCACGTAGGCGGGGTCGGACACGGACGCCGGCGCCTTTACACCAGGCTCGACGCCGTCCGCCGTGACAACGGCGGCGACGGCGGCCCGCTCGACGAGCGTGGCGCGGCGCCCCTCGGGCAGGCGCGGATCGACGGGCACGTAGCCGGCGCCGGCCCGCCACGTCGCCAGCAGGGCGGCGACCAGGCCGAGGCCGCGCGGCACGCTTACGCCCACGAGCTGGCCGGGCGCGACCCCGGTGGCGCGCAGCGCGCCGGCCAGCTCGCCGGCGCGCGCCCACAGCTCGCGATAGCTGACCCGGTCGGTGCCGCAGACCACGGCGACAGCGTCAGGTGTACTGGTGACCGCCCGCTCGATGCGTGCCAGCAGCGGCGGTCCGTCGGGGACGGCCGGCCCAGTGCCGATCCGTAGCAACTCGGCATGGGCGGTCTCGTCGACGAGCGGCAGCGCCCGTACCGGAGTGTCCACATCGGCCAGGACAGCGTGCAGCACGGCGGCGAACCGGTCGGCGAGCGCGCCGGCGGTGGCCGGATCGAACAGGTCGGCGCTGCACGTGAGCTGGACGTCCATCCGGGCCTCGTTGTGCCACGTGTCGATCACGGTCGAGCTGATGAACACGTCCATCGCCACGTCGGTGATGGTGCGCCGCACCCCTTCGCCGAACTCCTCGACTCCGACACCCTCGAAGCCCTGGAATCCGGTCGCCGACACATCCATCGTGGAGTGGAGCGTGAAGGCGGCCTGGAACAGCGGGTTACGGCTCGGGTCGCGCGGCAGGTCCAGGTCGGCGATGAGCCGCTCGAACGGGATCTCCTGGTGGGCGAAGGCGCTCATGCAGCTTTTCCGGGTGCGCAGCACCAGGTCGCGGAAGGTGACCTCGCCGGACAGGTCGGCGCGCAGCAGCACCATCTTGGTGAAGTAGCCGAAGACCGACTCGGTCGCCACGTCGTCGCGTCCCGCGACCGGGGTGCCGACGAGGATGTCGTCCTGCCCGCTGGCCTGCGCCAATGTGAGCTGGTAGACCGTCATCAGCAGCATGAACGGGGTGCAGCGCAGCTGTTGGGCCACGCGCCGCACCGCCATCCACAGCTCGCCGTCGAACACCCGGGTCTTCGAGACACCGGCCGACGTGCGCACCGCCGGGCGGGGGCGGTCGAGCGGCAACTCCAGCACGGGCGGCTCCGCCAGCGCCGCCCGCCAGTATTCAAACGCGGCCTCGTCGGTGCCCTGATGGGCGCGGGCATGGTCGAGGTACCGCAGGCCGGCCTCGACGGACTCGATTCCCCGGTACGCCTCGGCGAGCTGGACGTAGAGCAGGTTCATCGACCAGCCGTCACCGACGATGTGGTGCGTGACAGTGCACAGGACGTGCTCGCGCGGGCCGAGGCGGTACAGGCCGACCCGGAGCAGGTGCCCCGCGGCCAGGTCGAACGGGCGGGCGATCAGCTCCTCGACGGCGCGCCGCGCCTCGGCCTCGCTCGTCAGGTCGGCCCGCTCGACCGGTGTCGGCCGGGCGGGAAGCACCTCCTGCACCGGGTCGCCGCCGGCCTCGACGAACCGGGTCCGCAGGCTCTCATGACGGGCGGTGACGGCGTCGAACGCGCGGATCAGCCGGTCGGTGTCGATGTCGCCGCGCAGCAGGACCGTGAGGGAGATGTGGTAGGCGGCGTCGCCCGGGTCGAGCCGGTCGAGGAACCAGAGGCGTCGTTGCGCGGCGGTCAACGGGCCGCGATCGCGTTCATCCATAGTAGACACCTCCCGGTGTGGCCAGCAGGTGTGCGAGCAAGGGCAGCAGGCCGGAGTGGCACCAGCCGGGAAAGACCGCCAACGCCCCGGCCGCACCGACCGACGCCAGGTAGTCCGGGGCGCGCACCGTCGGCATCGCGACGAACGGGCTGCCGGCCGACCGCGCGGCGGCCATGCCCGTGAGCGAATCTTCGAAGACCAACTGGTTCGCCGGCGGCACGTCGAGCCGTCTCGCGGTCTCCAGGTAGACGTCGGGTGCCGGCTTCAGCCGCGACACGTCCCGCAACGTCACCACGCGGCTTTCCCCGAACAGCGGCAGCAGCCCTGCCCGGCCCAGGATGCCCAGCGCGATCTCGCGCTCGGTCACGGTGCCAACAGCCACCGGAACGCCCCGGCTGGCCAGCCAGTTCAGGATCTCACCGACCCCGGTCCGCGGCACGATCTGGTCGACGGCGCCGATCGCCGACGTGAAGTACCGCTGCTTCGCAGCGAGTATCTCGGCAGGCGCGACCTCGGCCGGTGACAGCGCAGCGACGCCGGCCGCCACCACGGCGTCGGGGCCGCCGATGAAATGCGGGATGCACTGCCGCGCCCGCTCCCAGGTGAGCTCGACCCCGACCTCTGTCGCGGCCCGCAGCAGGGATTCGTGGTGGAACCGTTCGAGGTCCACGAGGGTGCCGTCGAGATCGAAGGCGACGGCGCGGATCCGGCCGCCGGTCACCGCCGCCCCAGCCTGACGACGGCGATCTCGTCGTCTTCGTAGGAGATCGAGGCGTCGTATCGCGGGTCGACGATGGACAGGAAGTAGTCCAGGTCGTCGATCATCCCGATGCCGTCGGCGGAATCCCGGCGGAGCCCTTTCGACCGCACAAGCAGCGCCGTGTCCGCCACGCGGAGGCTGTCGATGATCAGCGCGGACAGGTCGATCGGCGTGAGCATGCGCCACAGGTCGACGTGTACGGCGTAGTCGAAGGAACCGTCCGGGTAGGGCGTGCGGACACCGAACAGGTGCGGGTTGTCGGGCCCGAACGGCAGCGCGTGGTCGATGCTCGTCGCCCGGCCGGCGGACGCCGCCGAGTCGACGTCGAACCCGATCCACAGGCTGCTCGCCGAGTCTGGCAGGCCGATGGCCTTGCGGACGGCGTCGCCGGCGATCCGGGCCGGATGGTCGCGGATGAACTCCCGGCAGTCCTCGTAGAACGGCAGGGTCCGGGCGACCCGGCGGTGGTCGCCGGACGGATGGGTGAAGAACTCGACGTCGTAGTGCCGGTACTTGCGCACCAGGTAGGGCAGGACAGGCTTGGTGTTCTCCCATTCGGTGTACCAGTCGCGGAAGTGCGGCGTGTGGTAGCAGACGGCATCGGGGTCGTAGCGGAAGCGGCTGTTGTCGCGCCCGAAGTGCCGGTAGATCCGGTAGGTGAAGTCGGTGTCCTCGTATCCCCATTGGACGAACGCCTCGTCGAATCCTCCGACCCGTAGGTACAGGTCGCGGGGGAGTGAGAGGTTGTGTGTGAAGCCGAACATCCACGCGGTGCGCCGGTATACGTCGAAGCCCGCGTCGCCGTCCCGCAGCGGCGGATCGCGGTGGTCACCCTCCATCGGCAGGAGGTCGGCCTCGTCGGGCACCGCTTGAAGCAAAGCTGAGAAGGTGCCCCAGCTGGGCTCGACGCGCCGGCCGTACACGACCGCCGGATGGGTGTCGCCGGGGTGGCGCAGGTGCCGCTCGACGAGGTCCGGAGCGGCGTAGGAGTCGGCGTCCATCAGCAGCAGCCAGTCGGCCCGGGACTGGGCCACACCAAAGTTCCGCGCGGCCGACCTGCCCCGGTTGGACTCGTGCCGCACGTACCGTAGCCGCAGCCGCGACTCGAAGCGGCGGACCACCGCCCGCACATCCTGTGTGGACGCGTCGTCGACCACGACCACCTCGAACTGGTCTCGACCGGCCGTCTGGCGGGCGAGTGAGCCGAGGGTCAGCTCCAGGCACTTGACCTGGTTGTACGTGGGCATGATGACGGACAGCACGCTAGCCTCCCTCGCTGTCTCGGCCGGTGCCTTGCGCGAGCACCGGCTGCCGCTCCCAGCCGGCGCGGGACTCCGGCCGGGCAGGCGCGTCGTGGCAGATGACGTACCACTGCGGCGTCATGGTCAGGTGCCCGTCGAGCCTGCCCATCAAGGCGGCGTGCAACCCTTCGGGCGTGGCGGGTCTCGCCGCCACTACGTACGCCACCAGCCGGGCGGGCCCGCCGTCCGGACTGTCCACGAACACCTGTGACGCGATCGTCTCCGGCAGGCCGGCGACCATCCGGCGTACGGCGTCCACGTCGATCCAGCAGTTGTCGACGAGGGCGCAGCTCGGTGACCGGCCGAGCGGCGCGATCCCGACCAGGTCGGCGACGCGGTCGATGGTCAGGTCGCCGGCGTCGAGCATCTCGATCAGCACCAGTTCCAGCCCGGCCAGGACCTTCCGCGCGCCGGAGGCGGACAGGTAGCGGCTGTCGCAGAACAGCTCGATGACGGCGCGCGAGCGCAGGGCCTTGACGTGCACGTACAGCTTCAGCCGTTCGTTGTCTCGGCCCTCGAGGTCGGACACGAGCGTGGACGCGGTCATCTCCCGCAACGCGGCGACGTCGTGGACGGCCGGCGGCATGCGCACGCTTCCCGGCTCGGGCACGACGTTGACCGTGCTCTGCAGGTCGAAGTCGACGCCCCGCCGGGTCTTCACGGCGCCGAGAAGCCGCGCGACGTCGCGCGGGTCGCTCTGGCCGCGCAGGGCCGCCATCGTCGACGCCTGGTGCGCGCTGCGGATGGTGCCGGCCAGCGACCCGGCGTCGAGCCGTATCAGCGCCGGCGCGGCCTGATAGAAGGTGCCCACCGAGGCTGCGTCGACCGGCGTGAAGCGGTTGCCGGTCGCGAGCAGCAGCGGCACGGCGTCCGTGCCGGTCCTGATGCCGACGACCGTCGACAGCGCGGCGAGCAGGACGGCGGCCGGTCCGACCCGGTGCCGTGTCGCGAGAGCCTGCGCGGCCGCCGCCAGCGCCACCGAGTGGAGGCCGACGCCGGGGAACAGCGGGGTCTCGCCGGCCTCACGCAGCGTGGGGAAGGCGGTCTGCGGCGCGATCTGGAGCATCCGGCGCCAGTAGGCAAGGGACAGGTCGTTGGCCTTGCGCCCCGGCGCGGACACCTCGAACGCGGCCCGGTCGCGCGGCTGCCAGCCGGCCAGTGCCCGCTCGGCGCCGCCGCCTCGCAACAGGTCGAGGAACTCCCTGCGAAGCACCGCGCATCCCCAGGCGTCGACGGCGAGATGGGAGAACACGAACACGGCCTGCCGGGGGCGGCCGTCGGCGACGACCACGCTCACCCTGAGCGGCCACTGGATGTCGTGCCGGAACGGCTCTCGCCAGAGCCGTTCCTCCTCCTGCTCGGCGAGCCGGCGTACGCGGCCGGGCTCGGTCTCGCGGATCTCCACCGGCAGGTCGCCCGCGGGATCGGCCTGCTGCCGTGGCTCACCGTCCGCGCCGGCGGGGAATCGGGTACGCAGCGACTCGTGGCGACGGACCAGGGTGTGCAGGGCACCTCGCACACCATCGAGGGTGGCGTCGCCGGGCAGGTGCACCCGGAACCGGAGGTTGATGTAGTGGTTGACCGGGGCCAGCGACTCCAGGATGTCCCAGACGAACCGCTGCCCCCAGGTCAACTGGACGCTCTCGGTCATGGTGTGGCTCGGCGATAGAGCATGAACCAGTCGCCGACCCCGACCAGCTCGCGCACGTCCGGGTCGGTGATGGTCGGCTCGCGTGCGGCGAGCACGTATCCGTGGCGCTCCAGCACCGGGCCGAAGTCGAGCCGCACGTAGTCGTCTTCCAGGCTCAGCAGCTGGTCGCCCTCGTTGGGCACGATCATGAGGGCGGGCACGCCGGAGCGCGCCAGCAGGGCGATCCAGGCCTCGATCACGGCGGCCGGCATCTCGGAGAAGCTGTGGATGTTGACCGCCAGGTCAGGCCGCTCCGCCGCCAGCCGGTCGGCCACCTCGTCGAGCCGCAGCACGGTCGCCTTGTGGTCGACCGCGCGGTACCTCAGGTACTGCTCGCTGAGGAACGTCGATTCCGGGATCGCGTCGACGCACAGGTAGCGCTTCAGGTCGGGAACGCTCTCGACCATGCGGTGGGCGAGGCGGCCGTATCCGGCGCCGATGTCGACGACGGTGAAGTCCATCCTGGACAGCAGTCCCCAGTGCCGGTCCAGGAAGTACATCTCGTTGATGGAGTCCAGGAGGTCTCGGCTGGAGGTCGGCAGTGCGTGGAAGTCGAAGCTCCAGCAGCCGAAGGCGCCGTCTTCGCTCGTGCGCTCCAGGAGCTTGTGGGTGTCGAGGGCGCTGACGTACCGCGCGAAGAGGAAGAACTTCAGGCGGGCATTGTCGCCGAGCTGGCGTAGCTGCCAGACGTAGGCGTTGTCGCCGCGGAAGTAAGCGAGGTTCAGATCGCGCAGGCGGCGGCTGCGCCGCCAGAAGCTGCCAGGCTTGAACGGTGAGTCCAGGCTGCTGTACCGCGTGCGTAGCTCCACGAGGTCGGGGTGCCGGTCGTCGAGCACCTCGGCCATGCCGGCCGGGAGGGGCCGCGATTCGTCGTGGCGCCCCTTGCCGGAGTGGATCCGGTAGCTGGTGAGCTTGGGCGAGGTGCGCGTCAGGGTCAGCCCGAAGAGGCCGACGAAGTAGCGGATCGCGAGGAAAACCCTGGAGCTGTTATGACTCACCGGGCTCGCCCATCCGTGTATCGGCAAGCGTCGCCTCCGCGCAGCACCCGCACCGCCATGTGGCCGAGCGCCACGTGCAGATCCTCGGTGAGGCCGTAGTCGGCCTGGCCGAAGATGACGGAGCGGTCAGCGAGCCGCGCGATCTCGCCGGCGTTGCCGAGCGCCGCCAGCACGGTCATCCCCAGTTCTCGACCGACCTTGGCCGCCCGCACCAGGTTGGCTGAGTGGCCGCTGACGCTCAAGAGCAGCACCACGTCGCGGGGCCTGCCCCAGCCGGCGAGCTGGCGGGAGAAGATCTCGTCGTAGGAAAAGTCGTTGGCGATGGCCGTGACCCGGGCGACGTTTTCCGTCAACGCGACGGCGTGCGGTGCGGCGCTGAGCCCGTCTGAGGCCGCGGTCAGGTCGCTGGCGATGTGGATGGCGGCCGTGCTGCTGCCGCCGTTGCCGGCCACGAAGACCCGGTCGCCGGCGCGCAGCGCGAGGACCAGCGTCTCCAGCACGTCGGTCATCGCGCCGGTCTCGAGCTGGGCGAGGGCCAAGGTGAGATCGTCGACGTACTGCTTGACCACGGTCTCTGCGCCGGTGGGCGTGCTCATCGGGGAGGGGTCGATTGGAGTCCGAATTGGACCGAGAGAGCGCTCTCAGTCTGTCCATTGTAGATTAGCAAGACAGGATCCTCCTCGACACCCGGGACGAGGACGGCGACAGACCGCTGCACTGCGTCGAGTCGCCGTTCCCCCGTGGCTTGCGAGGAAGATAACAGCCATCGATGTGTGCGGCAACCCGCGATCTTGTAGTGGCCGATGTGCGACGGATGCCCTGCTACACAACAAATCCGGAGCACTTGCCCGAAAGGCTGGCCGTGTGTTTGTGCTACTCCTCAAGCGTTTCCATAGTGGACGTTAAGGAGTCGACCATCGATGCACTGGGCGGTGTTCGAGGAGGACAGATACCTGGAGCCTGGCGTGGTCGTTGCAACCTGCGCTTCCGGTGGCGGCGCAGCGGAAGCCTAGGTTGCCGGCGGAGCTGGCGCCGCCCTCGGGGCGGTTGCGGTCGGGATCGGTGATGCACATGAGGAAGGTGTCGCCGTCGAGCAGCACCAGGTCCGGGTAGGGCCCGGAACGGCTCGCGCTGCTGTCGGTGGGTGGTGCCGCGCCGTGCGGCTGCCGGGGCTCGCCGCGTGACGGGCGCAGCAAACCTGCCGGGTCATCCTCCGCCACCTCCTTGCTCAGGCGCCGATCAAGGAGTATCGCCTCGATCAGGGGCAAATGCACGCGGAATGGAGATCAAAGCACGTGCGTTAGCCATTGATCGGCGGGGAGAGGGGCGCGCTTGGGCCGGGGTGTCACCGCCGGGAGCGCAAGGCGCCGACGCGGTGCGGGAAACACAGCGTTCTGCTCTGAAGAACTCTGTGTTACCTCCACCGCGCCGGCGTCATGCTGTTCGCCTGTCGCGTGGAAGGACCGCACTGATGAAACTGGCCACCATCCGCACCGCCGAGGGCGCCACCCGAGCGGTACGGGCCGATGACGACCGCCTGGTCGACCTGGGCGCCGCCGACGTCGGGGCGCTGCTGGCCGCACCGGGATGGCGGGAGCGGGCGGCCGCGGACGGGCCGTCACACGAGCGCCGCGGTGCCGAGTACGCGCCGGTCGTGCCGCGGCCGGGAAAGATCATCTGTGTCGGCCTCAACTACCGCAACCACATCCTCGAGATGGGCCGCGACCTGCCGCGGTACCCAACACTGTTCGCCAAGTACGCCGAGGCCCTCGTCGGCGCCGGCGACGACATCGTGCTGCCGCCCGAGACCGGCGCGTTCGACTGGGAGTGCGAGCTCGCCGTCGTCGTCGGCACGCCCGTACGCCGGGCCAGGGGAGCCTCGGCCGAGGACGCCATCGCCGGGTTCACCGTGCTCAACGACGTGACCTGCCGAGACTGGCAGTTTCGCACCAAGGAATGGCTCCAGGGCAAGACCTGGGAGGCCACCACGCCGCTCGGTCCGCACCTGGTCACCCCCGACGAACTGCCCGGCGGGGTGCGCCCGAAGGTCGACATCAGCACCGAGCTCGACGGCGAGACCGTACAGCGGGACAACACCGGCGACCTGCTCTTCGACCCGGTCGACCTGGTCGAGTACGTCTCGACGATGATCACCCTGCGGCCCGGCGACGTGATCGCGACCGGCACGCCGGGCGGCGTCGGCCACGCGCGAAAGCCTCCGCGATACCTGCGGGCCGGCCAGCGCCTCG
This sequence comes from Micromonospora sp. CPCC 206061, assembly GCF_036906915.1. NCBI lineage: Bacteria > Bacillati > Actinomycetota > Actinomycetes > Micromonosporales > Micromonosporaceae > Micromonospora > Micromonospora sp. CPCC 206061. The sequence goes on along the minus strand of NZ_JBAKHX010000001.1, from coordinate 267,424 downwards.
TCACGACCGTGGAGGGGCTCGGGAGCTGCGTCAACCGGATCGTCGCCAGCGCGTGACGGCGGTGCGCGTCTACACCCATCTCGACGTCCGCCTGATGCTCCAGGACATCTACGCGTAGCTGGTCCCTGCCGAAGCGGTACCGAGCGCGCCTTGATCCTATTTACCAGGCGTTTTGAGGTGGCGAAGCGGTGGGCATACCACTGCGGTGGAGGAAGGAGCCGACGACATGGGTGACGTTACGCGTGCAGGCTCGGCCGATCCGGGCCAAGCGTCGACCGCGGAGCTGGTCCGCGATGCCGCCGAGCAGATCTCCCGCCTGGTACGCGACGAGTTGGCGCTGGCCAAGGCGGAGATGACCGAGAAGGGCAAGCGTGCCGGCATCGGTGCCGGACTATTCGGCGGCGGTGGCCTGATCGCCCTGTACGGCGTGGCCGGACTGCTGACCACCGTCGTGCTGGCCCTGGCAGAGGCCATGCCGGCGTGGCTGGCCGCGCTGATCGTGACGGTGGTGCTGTTCGCGGTGGCCGCGGTGCTGGCCCTGCTCGGTCGCCGTCACGTCCAGCAGGCCACGCCCCCGGTGCCGGAGCAGGCGATCGACAGCGTCAAGGCCGACATCGAGCAGGTGAAGGAGAGGGCACACCGATGAGCACGAGTGCTGACAAGCCGCGCGGTCGAACCCGCGGCGCCGCGGCGAGCGCGCCGCAGGCTACCGATCCGGACTCGATCCGTTCCGATATCGAACAGACCCGGTCCGAGCTTGGTGACAGCGTGGAGGAGCTGGCGCAACGGGCGGACGTGAAGGGCCGTGCCAAGGACAAGGTCGCCGAGGTCAAGGGCCAGGCGGCGCAGGTCAAGGACCGGGCGAAGGAGACCGCGCAGACGGCGACGGTGCGCGTGGAGGACACGGCCCAGCAAGCCGTCGAGAGCGTGCGGCGGCGGCCGAGCCGGTTCGCCGGCGCCGTGGCCGGGCTGGCGGCCGCGGCCGGCGCCGTCGTACTGGTGCGCCGCCGCCGGGCGGCGCGGGCCGCCCGCGCCCGGCGGTGGTGGTCGCGCTGATGGCACGGTAGGTGGCTCACCATGGTCGACCGCAGCGCTGATCGGGCGCATCGCGACGAGAGCGGGCGTGACGATGGGCGTCCACCGGCGCCGGAGGCCGGCTCGCCCGGCGCCGGCGCCGGCCCCGACCAGCCCACGAAGTTGGGGCGCCCGGGGCTGGTGGCAGGTGCTGCGCCGGACCGTGCGGGAGTTCGGTGAGGACAACCTGACCGACTGGGCCGCCGCGCTGACCTACTACGCCGTCCTGTCGATCTTTCCTGGACTGCTGGTCCTGGTCTCGGTGCTCAGCCTGGCAGGCGACGCGGTGCTCCAACCGTTGATCGACAACATGGACACGATCGCGCCTGGCCCGGTCGGTGAGATCCTCAGCAGAGGCGCCGAGAGCCTCACCGAGGGGCAAGACACGGCCGGGCTGCTCGCGATCGTGGGCCTGGCCGGCGCGTTGTGGTCCGCGTCCGGATACATCGGGGCGTTCATGCGCGCGTCCAACGCGATCTACGACGTGCCGGAGGGCCGGCCGATCTGGAAGACGCTGCCGATCCGCCTGGCGGTGACCGTCGTGGTCGGCGTCATACTGGCGGTCAGTGCCTTGATGGTGGTCTTCACCGGTGAGCTCGCCGAACGCGTCGGTGACGCGCTCGGCATCGGTTCGGCGCTGATCACCGCCTGGGGGATCGTGAAGTGGCCGATTCTGGTGGTGCTGGTGAGCCTGATGTTCGCCATTCTCTACTGGGCGTCTCCCAACGCTCGCCAGGGCGGCTTCCGGTGGGTCACGCCCGGCGGGCTGCTCGCCGTCATCGTGTGGATCATCGCGTCGGCCGGCTTCGCGTTCTACGCGGCCAATTTCGGCTCGTACAACAAGACCTACGGCACCCTCGGCGGCGTCATCATCTTCTTCGTCTGGCTCTGGATCTCCAACCTCGCGGTCCTGCTCGGCGCCGAGTTCGACGCCGAGCTGCACCGCGGCCGGGCCATCGCGGCCGGACACCCGCAGGACGAGGAGCCGTTCGTCGAGCTACGGGACGATCGCAAGATTAAGAAGGGAAAAGATACCGACCTGGGATGAGCGAGGTAGGTGGACGCGGTCAGCGCGAGCCGGCTGGGGTCGTTCCCAACTGCCCCATCAGCCCGGCGAAGTCGACCAGGCCCCAGTGGTCGGTCCACCTGCCCTCGCGCAGGCGCCCGACGTCCGCCACGAAAACGGTCACGCGCCGGCCGGTCGGCGGCACGCCGGCGAACTCGTTCTGGTGCGTACCGGTGAACCGCAGTACCGAGGCGATGGTGTCACCCTCCGCGACCTCGCGCACGATCTCGAAGTCCAGGTCCGGGAACGCGGCCAGGATCTGCCCGATGAACTCCTTGACGCCCTGCCGGTCCGCCGACTGGCCAGGCCCGGGAATGTGTTCCACGAAGTCGTCCGCGAGCAGTTCGTCGAGCGCGTCGACGTTGCGCCGCCGGAAGACCTCGTCGTAGAAGTGGGCGTTGGCTTTCTTCAGCTCATCGACACTCATCGTTTCCCCCAACCGTCCGGCGCCGCTGGCGGCGCCCTCTTGCCGCCAGTATCTGCCCAGGTCAGGGGGTGGCGCCGGAGTACGGATGAATGTCGATACCGGCCGCGGGCCCGTGGCCCGCGGCGGGTGCGCGCAGGGCGTGATGGCTGGCCGGGCCGGCTCGGCCGTCCACTGTGGAGACGTGTCGTCCCGGTTCGGCCCCTATGGACGCCAGGTGGCCACGACGGGTGGGTGTTCGGTTGGGCCGAACGATACGTTTTCGCGGTGCTCGACTGTCAGACGGTCGCCAGCGAATGTGTAGGTGAGGGTGCGCCGGTACGGCATCTCGGTCGCGTACGCCTGCGCGACATACGTGTCGTCGGCTGTCCATGCCCCGCTCGTCGAGACCGCCACGGTCTGGCCGGCCGCGATCGTCGCCTTGCCGGGCCGCCACTCGCCGTATCCGATCGGCAGGTCGTGCGCGCTGCGCTCGTCCTTCAGGACCAGCCGGGCGGCCCCGCCTGGCTCGGCGTGGAGCGTAATCGAGCCCGATCCACCGTCCACATGGTACAAACGGCCGGACACCTCGGCCGCCAGTGGCGTATAGGCGCGGCCCGAAACGGTCGGCAGGCGCAGACCGTCGAGCCGGTCGGTGAGCGCCTTGACCGCGCCATCGTCCAGCGACAAGGGCCCGTCGCCCATGGCCGGCAGCAGGTGCTTCCACACCAGGTCGAGCACCGCGGGAGTGTGGGGGGTGCCAGAGGTGATCGCCACCACCGCGTCCTGCTCCGGTAACACGAGACAGAACTGGCCGAACGCGCCGTCTGCCCGGTATCCGTGGCGAGACCTCCAGAACTGGTATCCGTATCCCTGCTGCCAGTCCACATCGTCCAGTGCGCCGGTCGGCACCTGCGACGCGGTCGCCGCGCGCACCCACGATGCGGGCACCAGCTGCCGCCCCTGCCAGACCCCGTCCCGCAGGTACAGCTCGCCGAAGCGCGCCACTTCGTCGGTACGCAGGCGCAGCCCCCATCCGCCGACCGTGACGCCGCGCGGGCAGGTCTCCCATATCGGCTCCGCGATGCCGAGCGGCTCGAAGAGCCGCGGCCTCAGGTACTCCACGACTGTCTGGCCGGTCAGCCGCTGCACGATCGCGGAGAGCATGTACGTGGCCGGTGTGTCGTAGACGAACGTGCTGCCCGGCTCGTGAACGAAGGGCTGGGCGAGAAACGCGCGCGCCCAGTCATCGTCCGAATCGGCCCACACGATGTCGGTGGTGTCGGCCGCGTGGCCGGCGGTCATGGTCAGCAGGTGACGCACCCGCAGGGCGGCCAGATGGTCGTCGACCCGCGTCGGCACCGAGTCCGGAAACAGCGGCGCCACCAGGTCGTCGACCGACAGCAGCCCTTCCTCGACAGCCAGGCCGACGGCCGTCGAGGTGAAGCTCTTGCTGACCGAGAGCAGCGCGTGCGGGTGGTCGGACTGGTAAGGCGCCCACCAGCCGCGCGCCAGCGTGTGGCCGTGCCGCACCACCACGACGCTGTGCAGCGCATCGACGCGCTCCTCGACCGCGTCGAGAAACGCCATCACGGCCGAGGAGGGGATGCCGTGCTCTTCCGGGGTAGCGGTGGGCAGCATGCCCAGCAGATTACCGCCCCCTCGGGTGCGGAACCGTCCTGTGACGCCGTACGTGATCCATGGAAGCGTCAGCGCGCAGCGACGACCCCGGAAGGTGCATGATCAGCACGTGGCACTCACCGCAGCGCGCACCGTCGTGCGCCGGACCGAACGCTGGTTCGTCCGGCGCGGCACCCCTACGATGATCGAGGGGTACACCTTCGCGACGCACGTCCTGCCCCGGATGCTGCCGTCGCTGGCCGTCGTGGCGGTCGCCAGCCTGGTCTGGCTCCTTCCGCTGCGCGCCGCCGGTTCGGCCCGCTGGATCCTACTAGCCGGGATCGTGGTGGCCGTACTCGCGGTCCGGTTCGCGATCGGCCGGTTCGTCCGGCAGCTGCCCCGGGTCACCCGCGGCGCCACTGTTCCCATTCTCGCCGCGTACGCGCTCATGCCGCTGGCGGTACCGCTGCTTCAGCTGGCGGTCGACGGTGCTGTCACGCCGCCCGGCGGCAGCGTGGTCGGCTTCCTGGGTTTCGTCATCTTCTTCGCCGGCGCGTTCGTCGCGACGCTGGTCGCGACCACGTACGGGCTGGGCGCCTTGCTGCGCCGGGCGATCGGGCACGCCTTTGTTGACCTGCGCAACAGCGTGCGGCTGTTCGGGCGGGCGCTGCCCGCGTTGCTTTTCGTGACCACGTTCCTGTTCTTCACCGGTGAGCTGTGGCAGGCCATGAACCGCCTCGGCTGGTGGCGGCTCGCGCTCGTGGTCGGCCTGTTCGCGGCGGTCACCATCCTGGCGGCGGCTGCCCGGCTGCGCGACGAGATCGGCCGCGTCGAGCAGGACCTCAGCGCGCCCCGGTTGACCGCCGCGTGCGAGCGCACGCCGCTCGCCGACCTGCCGGTCGACGACATCGCGCCCGGCGGCTCGGTCGAGGCGGTGCCACTGAACGGCCGCCAGGTCCGCAACTTGTTGCTGATGCTCGCCACCCGCCAACTCGTGCAGGCGGCGGTCGTCGGGCTCGCGCTGTTCGTGGTGTTCTTCGTGCTGGGCCTGCTCGTCGTGACGCCGGAGACGGCTGAGCAGTGGATCGGTGAGGAGCCCGCACGCTCGGTCCTGCTGCCGGCGGTGCCGGTCGCCCTGCTGCGCAACGCCACGTTGCTGGCCGGCTTCGGCAGCATGTACTTCGCGGTTACGTCGATGAGCGACGCCGAGCACCGGCGCCAGTTCTTCGCACCGGTCATCGACGAGGTCGAGCGCACGCTGGCGGTGCGCGCCGTTTATTTGGCGGTGCGCGACCGCGTACTGCGGTAGTGCGGCGCGATCAGCGCGGCGCCCGTCCGCTTCGGTGTGCCACCTTGAGCACTGGATCAGTTCGGTGGCGGCGTTGGCGGCGTGGTGGTCGGTGTCGCGATGATGGACGCGCTCCCTGAGCTGTTCCACGAGGCGTCGTAAGCGATCACCCAGACCTGATTGGGTGTGGAGGCCGGCGGCACCACGGCCGACGTGACAGTCCCCGGCACCTTGGCCCGCACCCGCACCTCGTCGATGTTGAACGCGTGCACCACGTGGTACTCCACGACGCCCTCATTGTCGGTGGCCGGCGCCCACGTGATGACCACGCTGCCGCCCTCCATGCCGGTGATGACGGGGGTGCCCGGCGCCGAGGGCGGCACGGTGTCCTGCCCGGTGCGCGGCACCGTGGGCGGCTGCCTGAAGGCGACCCGCTGCCCGAGCGCCGACTGGTTGCCGGCCGCGTCGACCGCCAGCACCGAGAAGTGCAGCGTGTACCCCGTCGTGCCGCCGATCGGCAGCGTGACCGGAGCGTTGGTCGGCACCTGCCGCACCGGATAGTTCTCGTAGAACTGCGTTCCAAAGTAGACCCAGTACGCGGTCACGCCGACGTTGTCGGTCGAGGCGGGCCAGGTGATCGTGGCGGTCGTCGGCGTCACCTCCAGCAGCTGCGGCACCCCGGGAGTGGATGGTGGCTGCGTGTCGCGTGGCGGCGGGATCGTGTCGACGCTGACGTCGTCGAAGGTCGCGGCGGCGCGGTCGGTGAAGAGCGCGACCGGACCGACAGCCAGCCCCGCGTCGGTCGCGCTGAGGGTCACCTCGCCGGTGGCGCCGCTGACCGTCCCTTGTAGCTGGTCGCCGTCCGCACGCAACCGCAGTGTGTACCAGGTGCCGTTGCGCACGTTCAGGGCGGCGCTGGCGAGTACGGTGCGCTGCCCTCCCCGGCTGCGAACCAGCTCGACCCGGTTGCCGGGGCGCAGCGCGAGCAGGTATCCGTTGTCGCCGGCGCCGGCCCGCGCCACGATGCCCGCCGCGGACCGCCCGAAACTGATCGAGGTCGGCTTGACCCGCGCCGAGGCGGTGTATCCGGTCCAGGTGGCGTCACCGGCGGTGGCGCGGGCATGCTCGACGGCGGTGCGCGTCTGGCGCAGCACCCGCGAGCCGTCACTGGACAATCCCCACCGCCCGCCCGCGAACTGCCATGCGGCGGTATCGCCATCCTCGAAGTCCTCGGTAAACACGACACTCGCGGAGGCCGCCACCGCCGGCATTGCGACAAGCCCGACGGCAACGATCAACGCGGCAAGAATCCGGCGACCCATGCCCTCACGATATGCCGTGACATCGACGCCGAACAATGTCCATTCGGCCGATCTCCGCGCCCGCCTGTCGCTTGGTCTCTTTCCGCGGGCGCCCCGCGCTCTTTCCGTCGATCAAGGGCAAATGCACGTGGTTTGATCTCTTTTCCGCGTGTATTCGCCCATGATCGATGCAGATCTCCTTGATCGACGACGTGGCAGGCCCAGCGCCCCCGGCCTCAGTCCTGCGTCGGAATGCCACCGGCGCAGCGGATCTGGACCTTCACCTGGTTCTTGGCCTTGAACCAGACGCGTACCATCGCCGCCGGGCCGGGGTCGATCTTCCGGACCGTCCACCCGTCGGCGGGGTCGGTGCTCACGATGCGCGCGAGGGTGCCCGTGCACTCAGCTACGACGTTGCCGCCCTCGGAGGTGATGGTGCGCTGCTCGGATGTGGGGTTCTCGGTCTCCTCGACCGGCGTGGATGGTCGCGCGCTCGTGACGCCGCCACCGTTCGGGGGCGGGCTGCCGGCTGTGGCGCCCGCGCCCGGCCGGGTGGCACCGTTCGTCCCGGGGATAGGCGACGTGCCGGGGCGCGGTGCCTTGGCAGGTGACCCGCCCGGGTCGCCGGGGTCCTGGGAGGCGTCGCCCTGTGCGGTGGCCGAGATCTGCGTCTGCGCCTCCGCGCCGAGGCCGTTGCCGGCCGGGTCGGCGAACGTGATCACGGCGGCCACCGTGGTGATCAGGAACACCACGACCCCGGCCACGGCACCGAACCGCCACCGCTTCCCACCGTTTCCGCCGCGGCCACCGCCGCCGGGCCGGCGCTGGTTGCCCCCGTCCGACGCGCCCATGCCGCGCTCGTTGGCCGCACCGCGCGCCGCGCCACCGGCGTCAGGCTCTGCCGCGCCCCCGGCACGCCCTGCGGCCGCGCGTCTCAGCGCGCGTTCGTCCGTGCTGAGCCCGCCTCCGCGCTCGTCCGTGGTGCCGTCGCCCGCGCTCCCGCCGGACGGGCCGTCTCCGGCGGCGCCCGGCGGGCCGCCCGAGCCAGGGTCCGACGCCATCCGGCCTGGCTGGTCACGCCCGCCCGCGCCGGACTCCGGCCGGCCGTCGTTGCCGAGCCGGTCCGAGCCGGCCCCGCCCGCGTCGCCGGCTCCGCCGAGTTCGCCCGCGCCGGCCCCGCCAGATCCGGCCACGCCAGCTCCGCCGGGAAAGCGCTGGTTGCCGCCGCGCCGTGCCGCGCCACGCTGGTTACCGGCCGCGCCAGGCCCGCCGATGCCCTCCGCACCCGGCCCGCCAGCTCCGCCGTCGCCCGCTGCGCCTGCGCCCGCGCCAAGTCCGCCGCTGAGACCACCCGCGCCAGCAACTCCACCCACGGCGCCCGAGCCCGGATGCCCTGCGGCGCTCCCATGCGAGCCGTCGCGACTCCCGGACCCCCTGGACCCTCCGGTGTCGCGGCGGTGCGAGCCGCGCTGGCCAGCATCGTCACGGAGGCTGGGGTCAGGGCCGGCGTCGGGTGAAAACGGCGGGGGAGTGGTGCCGACGCCGGCACCGGGCAGCGGGATGCCCGCCGCGTCGGCCAGTACGGCCGCGACCTCGGCCGCCGAAGGCCGGTCGGTGGGCTCCTTGGCCAGGCACCGCTCGCACAGCTCGATGACGTGCCGCGGGACGCCGGGGACGGGCTGCATCGGCTCCGGCTGGACGTACACGTGCGCCTTGAGCATCTGCGTCGTGGTCTCGACCCGCCACGGCAGGCGGCCGGTGAGCACCGCGTGCAGGAGCAGGCCGACGGCGTACACGTCGGAGGCGGGCATGACGTCGCCGCCGACGACCCGCTCGGGCGCCAGGTAGGCCGGGGTGCCGACCATGCGGCTGCTCTCGTCGAGATCCTCCAGGGGCCCGGCCGCGGCCGCGATGCCGAAGTCGACGACCTTGGCGCCGGACGGCGCGAGCACGACGTTGGAGGGCTTGATGTCGCGGTGTACCAGGCCTTCCTCGTGCGCCGCCGCGATGCCGCTGGCGACCTCGGCGCAGACGCGTAGCGCCTCGCGCACCGGAATCGGCCCGCCGGCGAGACGCTTGCCGAGGGTGGGCCCGCGCAGCAGCTCCATCACCACGAACGGCTCGGGCTCGCCGTCGTCACCGGTCGTGACGCCGTAGTCGTAGACGCTCGCCACGTGCGGGTGCGCCAGGCGGGCGGCGGCGCGCGCCTCAGCCTGGATGCGCAACCGGGCGGCCGGGTCGGTCGCGAGCGCGCCTGCCAGCACTTTTACCGCCACGTGCCGGCGCAGTACCTCGTCGCTGGCCCGCCAGACCACTGACATGCCGCCCTGGCCGATCCGCGCCTCCAAGCGGTATCGGCCATTCAACAGTTGCTGAGCCTCCACTCGCGACAGTCTGCCTTACGCGAGCCCCTGTGGCATCACCCGATTTCCCACACCAGGACGGCGTGCTCATCCGTGCCGTTGAATACGCTGCTCCTGGACGGCAAACGCCTCCCGCAGCACGAACGACAGCCGTTCGGAAACCGGCGCGCGGGGCAGTTCCACCAGTTCGTACCCCGCTTCCACGTACGCCTGCGCCACCACCTCGTGCGTCCGCACCGCCTCGTCCCAGCTCTGGCGCCGTTCCGCGTCAGTGCGGTAGATCTCCTTCCACGGCGGCGCCACGAACACCCGCGTGCCGTACCGGAAGGCGGCCACGGCGGCCGACACGTGCGCCGGCACCTCGCGTCCGATCAGGCGGTAGTACCCGGCCATGCCCGCCAGCGCGTGGTCGAAGAACACCGGCCCGTCGTGCCGCAGTGCCCACCGGTACGAGCGCAGGTCCCAACACAGCACGAGCTCGGCGAACAGCGCCGGATTCACCCAGGGTAGCGCCGGGCCGCCGATCGCGACCTGGTCCTGGATGATGGCGCGGCCGGCCTCGGGCGCGGTGGCGTATCCGGCCGCGCGCAGCGCCTCGATCAGCGTGGTCTTGCCGGCGCCGGGGCCACCGGCGATGACGATCAGGTGGTCGGTCATATGGGTCCTTTCTCACGGAGGGTGGTGCTGGCACCACCATCAAGAGGCGTTCGCGCACCCTCGAACGCTGTCGCCCCGTTCCCTAGCGTCGATCTTGTCGATGTGAAGGGAGCGAAACGTGTTCGAGAGACTCGGTGGAGCCGTGGTGCGGCACCCCGTGCGGGTGATCCTGGCGTGGCTGGTGGCGGTGATCGCGCTGGGCGGGTTGAGCTTCGCCGTGCTCGGGCCGGACGGGCCGGCGGCTGTTGAGGGCAGCAACGAAGCCGATTTCCTGCCTGACAGCTACGAATCGGCGCAGGCGCAGAAGCTCGCCGACAAGGCTTTCCCGCAGGCGGACAAGGCAGGCGCGACGGCGATACTCGTACTGTCGAGAGTGGACGGTGCGGCGCTCGGCGCCGCGGACCGGGAGAAGGCGGGAGAGCTGGTGGCCGCGCTCGACGGCGCCCGCGTCGCCGGCGTCGAGGGCCTCGCGACCTCACCTGACCTGGTGTCGCCGAACGGCAAGGTGCAGCTGGCGGAGGTCGCGTTCACCGAAAGCGCCAGCCACGAGCGTACCCTGCGCGCCGTCGGCGACCTGCGCGAGAGGACCAAGGATCTGGTACGCGGCAGCGACCTGCGCTTCGGGTACACGGGTGAGGCGGCCGCCGTCAAGGACACCGAGATCCTCGACGTCCTGGTGAGTGCCGGGATGCTCGTGATGATCGTCACGCTGCTTGTGGTGATCTTCCGGAGCCCGTGGGTGGCGCTGCTCAACATCTTCATCATCGCCGCGGTCGGGCAGGGCGTGGTGGCGTTGCTGGCGCTGGGCGCGAAGGCGACCGGCACGCAGCTCGACCCGTCGGTGACCGGCCTGCTACCGGTGGTGCTGTTCGGCGTGGGCACTGACTACGTGGTGTTCCTGCTGTTCCGGTACCGGGAACGGCTGCGTCTGGGCGAGGACCGCAGGGTCGCCATGGTGGCCGCGATGAGCCGCGTCGGCGAGGCGATCGCGGTGTCCGCGCTGGCCGTGGCGGTGTCGTTCGGCGCGCTGCTGCTGTCCGGGTTCGGCTCGTTCCAGGTACTGGGTCCGGCGCTGGCGGTGGCGGTGCTCGTGATGGTCCTCGCGGGTCTGACCCTGATCCCGGCGGTGTTCGCGCTGCTCGGCCACCGGGCGTTCTGGCCGTCGAAGGCGTGGCGGCGCGAGCCGCGCGAAGGGCTCGCGGCCCGGACCGGCCGGCTGGTGAGCCGGCGGCCTGCGCTGGTCGCGCTGGTGGCGGCGGGCATCCTGGCGGTGATGAGCCTCGGGGCGCTCAGCTACAAGGCCAGCTACGACATGGGCTCGATGCCGGGCGGCACCGAGTCGGCCCGCGCGCTGGCGCAGCTCGAGTCCGGCTTCCCGGCCGGCACGCTGAGCCCGACCTCCGTGTACCTGGCCGGGCCGGGTCTGACCGAGCAGAGCGTCGCGGCGTACGCGGAGAAGCTGACCGGCGTGCCGATCGTCGGAGGCGTCGGCGGTGTGGCGGTCGAAGGCGACGTGGCCCGCGTCGACCTGCTGCTTTCGGCGGATCCGCTGAGCGAGAAGGCGCTCGACGAGGTGGTACGCGACCTGCGCCCGGCCGCGCACGAGGCGGTCCCGCCCGGCGTGACCGCGTACGTGGGTGGGGAGACGTCGACGTTCGCGGACGTGCGTGACGTGGTCAGCGCCGACATGCGGGTCATCTTCCCCGCGGCGGGCGCGCTGATCGGGCTGGTGCTGCTGCTGATGCTGCGCGGTGTCTTCGCGCCGGCGTACCTGCTCGGCGCGGTGGTGGGCGGGTTCCTTGCCACGCTGGGCGCCTCGGTGGTGATCTTCCAGGGTATGGCCGGCGAGCCCGGCCTCGACTTCACGCTCCCGCTGATCGTGTACATGTTCGTCGCGTCGATCGGCACCGACTACAACATCCTGATGATCGCGCGGATCCGCGAGGAGATGAAGGCCGGAAACAGCGCCCGGGAGGCGGCGGCGCGCGCCCTGCGCCACGCGGGTCCGCCGGTCGCCGCGGCGGGTGTGATCCTGGCGGCGTCGTTCGGCGCGCTCGTGGTGTCGCCCGCGCTGGCCCAGGTCGGCTTCGCGGTGGCGCTCGGCATCCTCGTCTCCACGTTCGTGCTGTCCTGGCTGCTGGTGCCGGCCCTGACCGCCCTGCTCGGCCGGGCCGCGTTCTGGCCCGCACGCGTCCGGTCGGCTCGCGAACCCGCCCCCGCCGAGCGCGAACTGGTCGGCGCGCGCGACGCATGACCGTGCTGGGGCCCGCCAGCCGGCAGGCCCCAGCAACCACCGGGAAGGGAGAATGGCGGTGGTGAACGAGATCTGGGGACGGGCGTGGCGCGAGTTCCGGCGGGTGCTGGTCAGCGTCGGGCTCGGGCTGGCCGCCTTCTTCCTGCTCTTCGCAACCGTCGCGGCGCTCCTGTTCAGCCTGGCCTGGATCGGGCTGCCGGTGTTCGTCGAGGTGATCGGGCTGGTCCGGCGGCTGGCCGGGGTGCAACGCCGCCGGAGCAGCCCGCCCATTCCGGTGCCGTACGCGCCGCTGCCGGACGGACTGCTGCGCAAGGTGCGCGCTCTGCTGACCGAGCCCGCCACCTGGCGCGACTTGGGCTGGCTGGTGGTGCAGGGCCCGGTCGGGCTGATCGGCATGATCGCGTTCGGGCTGTGGCCCGCGGCCGTGCAGGGCGTGCTCATGCCGCTGGTGCACTGGCTGCTGCCGCCGAGCGTCGACGACCTGTCCTACCAGGGCATCCCGATCGACGACCAGCGCACCGCCTGGCTGGTGATCCCGCTTGGCATCCTCATCGGCCTGGTGGCGTACGCGTTGCCCCGCTGGTACCTCGCTGGCGAGGCGTGGCTGGCCCGGTGGCTGCTGGCGCCGACCGCCGCCCAGTTGGCGGATCAGTTGGCCGCCCGCGTCGAGCGGCTCGCCGAGACCCGGGCCGCCGTGGTCGACGCGTCCGCCGCCGAGCTGCGCCGGATCGAGCGCGACCTGCACGACGGCGCGCAGGCCCGGCTGGTCGCCCTGACCATGAACCTCGGGATGGCCGAGGACCTGTTCGAGACCGACCCGGACACCGCGCGGGCGATGCTGGCCGATGCCCGCGCCGGGGCGCGCGACGCGATGGGCGAGCTGCGCGACCTGGTACGCGGCATCCACCCTCCGATGCTCGCCGACCGCGGCCTGCCGGGGGCGATGCAGGCCCTGGCGATGGCCAGCTCCATCCCGATCGACCTGGACCTGCGGCTGGAGCGCCGGCTGCCCGCGCCGGTCGAGTCAGCGGCGTACTTCGCGCTGTCGGAGGCGGTGGCCAACGCCATCAAGCACAGCCACGCCGAGCGGATCACACTGTCCGCCACGGACCGTGGGTCCGCTGTGGTTCTTCGGGTGAGCGACGACGGGCGGGGTGGTGCCGATCCTGGCCGGGGCACCGGGTTGCGTGGCATGGAGCGGCGGCTGGCCGCGTTCGACGGGACGGTCCGGGTCAGCAGCCCGGTGGGCGGTCCCACAGTCATCGAGATGGAGTTGCCGTGCGCGTCGTGATCGCCGAAGACCTCGTGTTGCTGCGCGACGGGATGGTGCGCATGCTGTCCGCGTACGACTTCGATGTGGTCGCGGCCGTGGAGCGCGGCGACGAGCTCGCCGAGACGCTGGTCGCGTTGCGTCCGGACGTCGCGGTGCTCGACGTGCGGCTGCCGCCGACGTTCACGGACGAGGGCCTGCGGGCGGCGATCGCCGCCCGGCGCGCGGTGCCCGCGCTGCCGGTCCTGATCCTTTCCCAGTACGTCGAGCCGGTGTACGCCCGCGAGCTGCTCTCCGACGGCGCGGGTGCGGTGGGATACCTGCTCAAGGACCGGGTCGGCGAGGTGGGCGACTTCGTCAAGGCGGTACGCCAGGTGGCCGCGGGAGGCACCGTGATGGACCCGGACGTGGTGGCCCAGTTGTTGGGCGGCGGTCGGCGGCGCGCGCAACTCGCCGCGCTGACCCCGCGGGAGCGGGAGGTGCTGGCGGTGATGGCCGAGGGGCGCTCGAACGCCGCGATCGCCGACCGCCTGGTCGTCACCGAGAAGGCGGTCAGCAAGCACATCAACAGCATCCTGACCAAGCTCGACCTGCCGCCGTCCGACGACGACCACAGGCGGGTGCTGGCGGTGCTCGCGTACCTGGGTACGTGAGCACCGCCAGCGCAGCCGTCAACTCGTGGGGAAGTTGTCCGGAGTCATGATGCGGCTGCGGATGAACTGGCCCGACGCCTTCAGCACGCCGTTGCCGGAGTAGTTGCTGCCGTTGCAGGTGCCGGGCAGCAGCGCGGCGCTGCTCTCCGTGTGGTCGGAGAACGTCCAGTTCGCGTAACTGATCTTCAGCGAGTCGAGCAGGTTGAGCCACGTCGTGCTGCTGGCCTGGTCGAATGGCCCGCTGCCGGTGTAGTCGACGGTGCCGAACTCGGTGACGAACAGCGGGATGCGGCTCGCCGCCCGGCTGACCGCGTCCCGGTAGTTGCCCTGGTGCGAGGCGGCGTAGAAGTGGAACGCGTACATGACGTTCTGCGCGTTGACCGGGTTGTTGATGACCTCGGTCTCGTTGGAGCCCTCGGAGACGCCGAGCGACGACCAGGCGCGGGTGCCGACGATGACGATGCCGTCCGGGTCGTTGCCGCGGATCACCGGGATGACCTGCTCGGCGTAGCTCTTGATGGATCCCCAGCTCACGCCGTTGGGCTCGTTGGCGATCTCGTAGATCACGTTGTTCTTGTTGGCGTGCCGGGAGGACACGGCGGCGAAGAACGTCTTGGCCCGTTCCAGGTTGTAGTTGGGGTCACCCGGGGTCAGGATGTGGAAGTCGATCAGCACGTACATGCCGCGCGCGGTCGCCATGTCGACCAGGTTGTTGACCTGGTTGGTGAACGCGGTCGGGTTGGTCTCGTACCCCTGCTCCTGCACGTACATCGAGACGCGGAACAGGTCGGCCTTCCAGTCGTTCGCCAGCGCGTCGAGCGAGTTGTTGTTGTAGCAGCTGCCGAACCATTGGATGCCGTGCGTGCTCATGCCGCGCAGCTGGATCGGCCGGTTGTACTGGTTGCACAGGTTGACGCCGCACACCCGGAGCTGGCCGTTGATGGCGACCGGCGTGGTGCCGGTCGGCGGGGCAGGCGTGGTCGCCGCGGGGGTGGTCGGCGGCGCCGCGGTGGTGGGTCCGGTGGTCGGGTTCGTCACGCCACCCGTACACGCCACGCCGTTGAGCGTGAACGACGCCGGTGAGGGGTTGCTGCCGCTCCACGAGCCCGTGAAGCCGATATTCGCCGACCCGTTGGTCGCGAGGTTGCCGTTCCAGCCGACGCTGGCGGCGGTTACGGTCGCGCCGGACTGGCTCCACGTCGCGTTCCACCCTTGGGTGAGCCGCTGCGCGGAGTTGGGGAACGCGAAGCCCAGCGACCAGCTGCTGATGGCGTCGCCCAGGTTGGTAATCTGCACGTTGGCCTGGAAGCCGCCCTGCCACTGGCTGGCGACGGTGTACTGGACCCGGCATCCCTCGGCGGCGGCGAACGCCTGCGGCAGGACGAGTGCCGCGGAACCGATGGCCACCGCGCCGGCCGCGAGGATGGCGGCGGCGGAGCGTTTCATAAACCCTCCTGTATCGACGTCTATAACTGGGAGCGCTCCCAGACTCCCTGGTCGATCGTCCTTTGTCAAGAAAACGGTTGGCGCCCCCGAACAGTTCATGGATACGGTTGCGGGGATGTGAGTCGCTGATGCCACCCGCGCCCGCGCCCGAGGCACTGCCCGGCGGGCGGAGACTTCTTTCCTCGACGGTGGTGTCGCATGCCCGCATCCGCTCTGCTCGCCCATGACCTCGTCCGCACTCTCGGCACCCGCCGGGTGCTCGACGGCGTCTCCCTCACCGCCGCGCCCGGCCATCGCATCGGCCTGATCGGCGAGAACGGCACCGGCAAGACCACGCTGCTCCGGCTGCTCGCCGGGGCGGACGAGCCCGACGCCGGCACGGTCGTGCGCCCAGCCAACCTGGGCATCCTCCATCAGGAGGTGCCGTTCGCGCCGGACGCCACGGTGACCGACGTGCTCGACGACGCGTTGCGCGAGGCGCGCGACGACCTCGCCGCCCTCGACCGGCTCAGCGCCGCGCTCGCCGCCGCTCCAACGGATGAACTGCTGGCGGAGTACGGCGAACGGCTCGACCGCGCGCAGGAGACGGACGCCTGGGACGCCGACCGGCGCGCCGAGATAGTCCTCGCTGGCCTCGATCTGGCCGAGATCGCGCTCGACCGTTCCCTGGGAACGCTGTCGGGCGGGCAGCGCGGCCGGCTCGCGCTCGCCGCCCTGCTGATCCGGCGCCCCACCGCGCTGCTGCTCGACGAGCCCACCAACCACCTCGACGACGGCGCGGCCGCGTTCCTGGAGGAGCAGCTGCGGGCGCTGCCCGGGGTGGTCGTGCTCGCCAGCCACGACCGGGCGTTCCTCGACGCCGTGTGCACCGACCTGATCGACCTCGACCCGGCCGTCGACGGGCCCACCCGATACGGCGGCAACTACACCGCGTACCAGGAACAGAAGCGCGCCGAACGGGAACGCTGGCAGCGACGGTACGAGGAGGAACAGGACGAACTCGCGGCGCTGCGCCGCGCGGTGGCCGTGACCGCCCACCGGGTCGCGCCGGGCCGGCCGCGGCGCGACAACGAGAAGATGGGGTACGACTACAAGGGCGGCCGGGTGCAGAGCCAGATCTCCCGGCGGGTCCGCAACGCGGCCCGGCGCCTCGAAGAGCTGGAGCAGACCCAGGTACGCAAGCCGCCGGAGCCGCTGCGCTTCCAAGCCGGCGCCGTCGCCAGCACGGCCGCCGCCGACGGGTTCCTGGTCGCGTTGCGCGACATTCGGGTACCCGGGCGCCTCGCCCTCGACCACCTCGACCTGCCCGTCACCGACCGGCTGCTGGTCACCGGGCCCAACGGGTCCGGCAAGTCGACGCTGCTCGCGGTGCTGGCGGGGCGGCTGGCCGCCACCGGTCAGGTGCACCGCCGGCGCGGGCTGAATGTCGGCCTGCTGACGCAGGACACGACCTTCGAACGTCCGGACCGCACCGCCCACCAGATCTACGAGCGCGCCGTCGGGGTCGAGCGTGCCGATCTGGTACCGCTCGCGTCGCTCGGCCTGGTGGCACCGCGCGACCTGGGACGGCCGGTCGGCCAGCTGTCGGTTGGCCAGCGGCGGCGGCTGGCCCTGGCCATGCTGGTAGCGGACCCGCCGCAACTGTTGCTGCTCGACGAGCCCACCAACCACCTCTCGCCGCGCCTGTGCGACGAGCTGGAAGAGGCCCTCGGCACCGGGCCGGGTGCGGTCGTGGTGGCCAGCCACGACCGCTGGTTGCGCGCCCGCTGGCCCGGGCGGCAGCTGCACCTGTCAGGCGGCCTGCTCGTCGAGGAACGCCAGCGTGATCGCGGTGAACAGCGGTGAGTCGGCCAGGTTGTAGTGCGTCGTGCCGGGCACGATCGCCAGCGCGTGACCGCCCTTGGGCCGGCCCTCGCCCATCCAGCCGCCGTCCCGCACGCCGCCGTCGAGCAGCTTGAACACCTCGACGTAGTGGCTCGGCGGCGCCATGTCGGCGTCGGCGGCCATGACCAGCGTCGGCACCTGGAGGCCCCGGACCTCCTCGGTCAGGTCGTAGTCCTTCGCCATGAGGTCGCCGAGCTTCTGCAGCAGCTGGCCGAAGTCTTCCGGCCGGGGCGCGACCCGCTCGTAGTTCTGGTACATCGGGGTTTCCTTCATGAACTCCGCGGCCTCGGCGTTGACCTGGCCCTGCTGGACCAGCATGTCCGGGTAGATCGCGTCGCGCCGGATGTTGGCCGAGGCGGAGACCAGCTTGCCGACCTTCTCCGGGTACTTGATCGCGGTACGCAGGGCGACGCCGCCGCCGAGCGAGTAGCCGACCAGGTCGGGCCGGTCGAGGCCCAGGTGGTCGATGAGGGCGGCGATGTCGTCGGCCATCAGGTCCGGGTCGATGGGCCGGTCGATGTCGGCGGTGCGGCCGTGGCCCTGCAGGTCGACGAGGATGACCTGATGCTTCTCGGCCAGCGCCGGAATGATCGGCCCGAACGCCTCGCCGGACATCAGCCCGCCGTGCAGCAGGATCAGCGGCCGGCCCTCGCCGTGCGTCTCGTAGTACAGGTTGAGACCGTTGACCTGCGCGTAGTTGCCGGTCGTGCTCATCGTGAGTGCTCCTTGCGTTCTCGTCAGTGGGTTACGCCGGGTATGACGGCGCTACCGAGGCAAACTCATCGGTGCGGGCGCACCAACGGCAGAAAGATCACGCGTTCAGTGTGCTGGCGCCCGTCTAGCATCGGTTACGTGCTGGCTTACAACCCACTCAACGGGGCGACCGGTGGCATCTGGCGGGTGGAGCGCGACGGCCGGCCCGCCGTCCTGAAGATCGCGACACCACCTGGCCGCGCCGGGGTGCCCGCACACTGGGAAACGAGCAGCGACCCCGGGCACTGGAACTACTGGCGGCGCGAGGCGCTCGCGTACCGCGACGGCTTCGCGGGGAGCGTGTACAGCGGCATCCGAGCGCCCTCCCTTCTGGACTACGAGGCGCGGGCGGACGGGTCGGTCGCGCTGTGGCTGGAGTACGTCGACGGTACGCCCGGCACCGCCGCCACCCCCGCGATGCTGGGCGAGTTCGCGGAGCGGCTGGGCGCGGCACACGCGGCCCGGGTGGACCGGTCCACATCGGAATCCTGGCTGTCCCGGGACTGGCTGCGCGCGTACACCACCACCCGTCCGGTCAGCGAGCCGATCCCCTGGGACCATCCCACCGCCGTCGCCGCGTGGCCCGACGACCTGCGCGCCGGCCTGCGGGAACTGTGGCTGCGGCGGCACGAGGTGCTGCGCGCCTCCGACGCACTGCCCCAAACCCTGTGCCACCACGACGTCTGGCCCATGAACCTGATTTTCGACGGCAGCGGGCCGGTGCTGCTCGACTGGAGCTTCGTCGGCCCCGGCCCGGTGGGCGAGGACGCCGCGAACCTCGTGCTCGACACGTTCTTCGACGGTCTGGTCGACGTGGCGCTGCTCGACGAGGTGGTCGAGCTCGTCACCGACGGGTACGCGAAAGGTGACGCCGCCGTCCGCAGGGCGATCCGCCTCACCGGCGCCGCCAAGTACTTCTGGCTGGCGCCCATGATGCTGAACCGGGTCGCGTCGGGGCCGGCACCGATCAGCCAGGCCTACGACGGCCGCGACGCGGTGGCCATGTTCGCCGGACGGCGCCGCCCGCTGGAGCTAGTCGTCGCGTGGTTCCGGGAGGCGCTCGGCTGAGCGGTGCCGGGTCGCGAGCCAAGCGCGGACGCCGAGCACACCGACGGCGGTGCCAATGGCGAGCGACGCCGCGATCAGCAGCGCGTGCACCCACAGGAAGCTCGTCGGCGCGCCCTCGCCGACCTGGCCGGTGGACCACGAGCGACCGTCCTTCCAGATGGCCAGCCCGAACCTCGGCCAGATCACCCAGGTCCACACGCCGACGCCGGTCAGGAAGGCGGCCCAGCCGCGCGAGATCCTCATGCCGCCTACTCGATGTTCTTCAGCTGGTACCCGGCCTTCGGGCACTCGATCTTCAGGATGGCCTCACCCGATGCGGTGAGCTCCTCCATCTTGTCGAACTCGGCGAACGAGGTGAACTTCGTGGCCTTCGCGGCCGCCTCGGAAAGGCTGGTCAGCGCGGTCTTCAGGGCTGGGTCGGCCACCTTGCTGGCCGTGTCCGCGAAGGTGGCGGCGGTGCTGGTGAAGACCGGCTGGAGCGCTTCCAGGGCCTTCCTGACGCCTGCCTTGTCGCCACGCTGCTCCGCGGCGTAGCCGGCGCGCACATCCGCCTGCGCGCTCTCGCTGAGCGGGTACGAGATGTCCGTCATCTCGCACGCCTGCGCTGGTGTGTACGCGCCCTCGGGGTTGTCCCCGCCCTCGAACTCTCCGCCCGCGTACGTGGCCGGACCGCTCGGGGCGGCGGTCGCGGTCGCGCCCGGGGTGGTCGTTGGCGTTGCCGCCGTGTCGTCCGTCTTGCCGCAGGCGCTGGCGGCGATCAGGGTGACGAGGGCGAGGACCAGGGTGCGTCGCATGTGACTCTTTCCGGGTGGCGATGGATGGGCAGCGCCCCGAGGGGGCGGGGCGCCACCCGACTGTAGATCTTCAGGAACGCCGCGCAGTGAGGCGGGTGCGGGGCTTGAACACCGACAGTACGAACGCGATCACCAGCAGGGTCGGTGCGACGATCACTGGGGCCAGCAGGTCGGTGGGCACCTCGCTCACGCCGCCCGCCACCAGGCCGCGGCCGATCCGAGCCGCCTCGTCGACGCCGGGTCGCAGTGAGCCCGCGATCAGAAACGACATCAGCAGGTTCGTCGCCAGCTTGACGGCGACCCACCAGTACCGCACCAGGCCGTACTTGCTGCCGAGCCCCAGCACGACACCGGTCGCGAGCGTGGCGACGCTCGCGCCGAACATCGGCCAGATCGCGAACATCCGCACCGCCTGCAGGGCCGTGCCGGCGGTCTGCGGGTCGTCGGTGAGGATCGCGGTCAACACGAGCACGCCGAGCGCGATGTCGACGCCGAACCACAGCGCCGCCGAGACGATGTGCCCGAGGAGGAACCATTTGCGGGAGCGCCCGCCGAGCCGGAATGCCATGCCGTCCATGCTTCGGCTCGACGGCCGCGCGGTCGTCCGTCGCCGCACTCATCTCGGTGTACGTCCGGCAGCGTACGGGCGGCCTACGGCAGTACGTCCGCGAGCAGAGCCGCGATGCGACCGGCCAGCGCCCCGGTGGGGTCCAGGTCGGGCCGGAAGTCTGCGATGCGACGCCGAGCAGGCGCGGTGCGCGCGCCAGCGGCGTGAGCAGCGCGGCCAGGGCCTGCTGCTGGGCGTCGACCTGATGGCGGATCGCGAGACGCGGGAGCCGGCGCCGGCGTACTCGACGGCGGCCTAGGGTGGGAATTCGGAAACGTAAGCGGGTGGGGCTTGGGGGAGGCCGCGTTGGGCTAGGAGTAGGGCGCCGTCGGCCGCTTGGCCCGCCGGGGCGGCCAGGCGGGCCTCGGGTACTCGGCGGGTCAGCTCAGCGCGGAACGGGTCCAACAACAGCGGGCCGGCGTCGAAGAGGCGGCCGCCCCAGGAGAACTCCGGTGGCAGGCCGCGCCCGGCCGCGTGGGCCGCCTCCGCCAGATGAGCGCCCGCCCGCCGCCAGATGTCGCGCGCGACCTCATCGCCGTCGTGTGCCGCACCCGCCACGTCGGGCGCGAACGCTCCCAGCTCGTGCGCTGGCGACGCCGATCCGTACACCGCTTGCAGAGCCGCCTCGGTGTCGCCGAAACGGTCCGCCAGCCTCGCGTACAGCGCGGGGGAGCTGCCGCCTCGCCCGTCGTGGTGCCGGAGCGCCGCCCGCAGCCCTTCGGCGCCGATCCACGCGCCGCTGCCGTCGTCGCCGAGCAGGTGTCCCCAGCCGTCGGCGCGGTGCCACGTTCCCTTGTGGTCGCTGCCGAGGACGATGACGCCGGTGCCGGCGGCGACCACGCAGCCGGCCATGCCCTGTAGGGCGCCGAGGTGGGTGGTCAGGGCGTCGCTGGCCACGACGACGGTGCCGGTCGTGACGCGCCGGTGCAGGTGGGCGGCCAACTCGGCGGGGCTTTCCAGTAACCCTGGCATGCCGGTCAGGCCAACGGCCACCCGCGACGCGCGCACCGACGCGTCCAGTGTGGACACGAGACCGGCGATGCGTGCCGCCAGCGCCGCTGGGTCGATCTTGCCGGCCACGCGGGGTACCGGGCCATTGTCGCGAGCCGCCGCTGGCGCCCCGGCCAGCACGGCCCGTACCCGGATGCCGGTGCCGCCGACGTCGACGCCGATGTGCGTGTCAGCGTCCATCGAGGGTTCCCAGCAGAGTTAGCGCCGCGCGGACGCTGCCGGCGGCCCGCAACGCGTTGCGGCACTCAGCGGCCGCCTTGCTCGACAGCGCGTGCAGCACCGCGACCGGCACCTCGCCGCCCGCTTCCGACAGCGCCGCCGCACTCGACGCCTCGTCGAGTCCTGTGGCCATCGCGACGATGGT
This sequence comes from Micromonospora sp. CPCC 206061, assembly GCF_036906915.1. Classification (NCBI taxonomy): domain Bacteria; kingdom Bacillati; phylum Actinomycetota; class Actinomycetes; order Micromonosporales; family Micromonosporaceae; genus Micromonospora; species Micromonospora sp. CPCC 206061. The sequence goes on along the minus strand of NZ_JBAKHX010000001.1, from coordinate 245,548 downwards.
GACCGCGCGGGCGTTCAGCTTCTCGTTGGTGGCGACGACGTTGACCATCAGGTTGGAGTACGTGCGGCCTGAGCGGACCATCAGCGCGGTGGAGAACGCGTTGAGCAGTACCTTGGTCGCCGTGCCCGCCTTGAGCCGGGTGGAACCGGTGACCGCCTCCGGACCGGTGGCCGCCACGACGGTGATGTCGGCGGCGAGCGGCGAACCGCCGTCGCAGGTGATCAGCACGGTCAGCGCGCCGGCCGAACGGGCCCGGTCGAGCGCCCCGGCGACATACTGGGTCGTGCCTGACGCGGTGACCCCGACCGCCACATCGTGTGCGGTCAGCACGCTCGCGTCGTCGTACGCCAGGCCATAGGCGTCTTCGTGGTCGAGTGACGGGTCGACGAGCGCATCCGCGCCGCCGGGGTAGTGCGCGGTGAACAGGCCGGGCGGCGCCCCGAAGGTGGGAGTCACCTCGGTCGCGTCGAGCACGGCGAGCCGGCCGGATGCGCCCGCGCCGAAGTAGTGCACGCGTCCGCCCTTGGCCAGGCGGTCCAGCGCGCGGTCGACGGCCTCGGCGAGCGTGGGCGCCGCCTCGAGCGCCGCCTGTACGGCCGCGGTGTCCTCCGTGAGCACCGCGGCCACGATGCGGGCGGTCGGCCACAGGTCGATGTCGACGGTGCGCGGGTTGCGCTGTTCGGTCGTGCGGGTGAGGGGCGGCACGCGGGGTCCTTCCTAGAGGGCGAGGAATTCGTCGCCGTAACGGTCGAGCACGCCGGCGGCGACCGTCCGGACATCACCGGGAGCCGCCTCGGAGGCGGGGCCGTGAGCGATGAAGTCTGTCGCCAGGTCGTCGAGGGCGGCGTCGAGTGTGGACTGGGCGGGGGCGCGCCCACCTGGTTCGAGGGCCTGGGGCAGGTATCGCAGCCACAGCTCCCAGCGCCGCTTGTAGTACCCGCGCACGAGCCCGCTCCAGAGCCGCGCCGAGTAGTCGTGGAGCCGTTCGTTGTCGGTGGTGTTCCAGACGGTGAGCATCCGGCGGGCGTTGTCTTCCAATACCCGCTCGCTCTCGTCGTCGTCGGTCCACCTGCGCGCGGCCTCGACCCACGTGGAGAGCCGCAGTGTGGGCCGCGTCCCGACGAGGTCGTCGAGGTCGTCGAAAGGGTCTAGGAAGGAGTCCCAGTGGCCGAAGCGGTTGTCGATGACGCGCAGCAACAGCGCCGCGCATGCCAGCGCCAGGTCGTCGTCGGCGGCGCGGGACGGTGGGGAGGCGAGTAGTGCCTGGCAGGCGGCGAGGAGGTCGGCTGGCCGGTAGAAGAGTGCCGTGCGAACGTCACTGTCGACAGAGGAGTCGAGCAGGCCGTAGTGCGGCCGGGTGATGGCCAGCGAGATGAAGCGCTCCGGGAAGATCGCCTTGGCGTGCCCGTCCAGGACGGACACGCGCAGCGCCCGCCACGCCTGGTCGACCGCGGGCGCTGAGGAGCCGTACCGCTGCCGGCCGAAGTCGCGTACCCAGTCCTCCAAGGGCGGTGTGGAAGACCAGGCCCGGTCGGCGATCAGCTCGAAGAACGCCGGGGTGGTGTGGATGGCCTCCATCGTCAGGCCGAGCCCGACGGGCGGCCGGTCGGACGCGAGCGCGGCCTCGATGTTGCGGTCGGTGGAGCCGAGGTCGGCGACCGGTTCGGCGCGGCCGCCGAAGTTCAGCAGGCCGTTCCACACCCAGGGGCGGCCGGCGTACCCGTCGAGCTTGGGCCATTGTGGATCGGCCTCACCCCAGAGGTCGAGGATCAGCAGCCGGTCGGCGGGGATGCCGTCGAGGAACGCGAAGACCCGCTCCTTGGTCCAGTACCCGGACTGGTACGAGAACGGCCACGACTGGAGTACCCAGGTGGCGTCCGGATCGGCGGCCCGTAGGCCGTCCACGATGGCGCTGGCGACGGCGGCCGGGTACCCGGCGTCACCGTCCACTTCGTCCGGTGGCATCTCGATGAAGGGGTCGGCCGCGTACAGGTGGTCGGTGCCGAAGAGCTCCGCCTGAGCCTGCGCGATGCTCGTACACAAGCGCCGGAACAGCGGGTCGCTCGGGTCGATGACCGTGGTGGGCATGCCCTGCCAGTGCCGCGTGCGCCCGCCGAAGGCTGCCGGCACGTGCCCGGTGAACGCCGGCAGCACCGGCGTCATGCCGAAGGACCGCTGTCGCGCGAGGATCTGCCGCGCCAGGTCGAGGTGCCGCGGTATCCAGCTGGCCGGCAGTGGCCCGGCGAACGAGTCGAGGCATCCCAGGTACAGGAACGGCAGGTAACCGGGGCCACCGAGGAACTGGAGGATCTGCTTGTCCGTCATGCCGAGTCGCCCGTACGCGAGCGCCAGCGCGGCCTCGTGCCCGACCAGGTTGAGCGGCATCGTCACGCCGTGCAGCGCCATCCAGTCGATCTCGCGCTGCCACTCGTCCCAGCCCCAGTAGGCGGTCGAGTAGCTGAACGTGCAGAAGTTCAGGTAGTAGAACTCGCGCACCCGTGCGCGTCCAGAAACCGAAGCGTCGGGCAGGTGCCTCAACGAAAGCGGGTCCGAGCCCCACGTGACCCGCACGCCACCGGCATCCCGGAGGTACCGGTGGATGCCGACGCACGCGGACAGCGCGTCGCCGGCGGCGACCTCGAGCACGCCGTCCCGCGCGCGCACCTCGAACGTCCGCGGCTCGGGCAGTTCGGCGAGCCGAAGCTCCCCGACGCCGCCGGCGACGCGGGTCCAGAGGTCGGTTACGGCCGCTGCCCAGTGCGGTGTCATGCGCCCATCCTATTACTTCCGTACGGTCCGTAAGTATGTTAGCGTCCGATCATGGAACGCACCGTCGCGGTCGGCACCACCTTCATGCTGGAGGTGAATGCCTCCGCGATCCTCACGCACCTGCGCTCCGCCGGCCGCGCCAGCGTCTCCGCGCTCGCCAAGCAGGCGGGCCTTTCCCGGCAGGCGGTGTCGCGTTCGCTGGCCGTGCTCGAGTCGATGGGCCTGGTCGAGATCTCCGCCCCCGACCGTGCCGCCACCCCGACCGGCCGGCCGCCGCAGATGGTGCGCTTCCGCGCCGAGGCCGGCCACGTGCTCGGCGTCAGCGTGCAGCCGGGCCAGGCCCGGATCGTCGTCGCCGACCTCGCCGGCGACGTCACCGCCGAGACCACCGCGCCGTTGCCGCGCAAGGGCGTCGGCGCCGCGCTGACCGCCGCCGTAGGGCAGGTGCTCGACCGCGCCGGCGTGCACCCCGGCGACATCTGGCACGTGTCGGCCGCCGCGCCCGGCATCGTCGACCCCGCCACCGGCCACTTCACGCTCAGCGTCAGCATGCCCGAAATCGTCGGCGACACCATCCTCGCGGGACTGGGGGCCGCCGTCGACGCACCGGTCTATGTGGACAACGACGTCAAGCTCGCCACCACCGGCGAGCGCTGGCGCGGCGCCCCGCATGCCGAAGACTCGCTCATCTTCATCGACTGGGGCGAGCGGATCGGCGCCGGCATCGTGCTGCACGGCCAGCTCTATCGAGGCGCCTCCAACGACGCCGGCGACATCGGCTACCTCGATCTGTGCGCACCCGCGGCGTCCGAAGGGGACGATGATCTGGGGCCATTTGAGCGCTGGGTGGGCACGCGCGAGCTGCTGCGCCTCACGGGCCGGGCGGCCACGCTGCCCGAGTTGGCCGTCGCCGCCGGCCGCGGCGAAGACTGGGCGGTCTCCGCCATCGGCACCGTCGGCGCGCGCTTCGCCAAGGGCGTGGCTGCGATCCGGGCCCTGCTCGACCCTGACGTCATCGTCATCGGGGGAGACATCGCGCAGCTCGGCACCGGATTGCTCGACGCGATCACAGACGCGCTGCGTGCGGAGCAGCTCGCCCAGCCCCGGCTGGAGATATCCGCGCTCGGCGCCGACGCGATCATCCACGGCGCGGTGCGCCATTCGCTGTCCTGGGTCGAACGCGAGCGGTTCGACGTTTCCGCCATCCGCCGGGTCTGACCCGGCTGCTCCCCCCGACAGAATCGAGGAGACATACATGCGAACCAGGCCACTGGCAGCCGTTCTCGCACTCGCGCTGGCGCTCACCGCCTGCGCGGAGTCCGGTGGGGGCGAATCCGCCGCGCCCAGCGACGTCTCCAAGGAACTGACCAAGGAGAACATCACGCTGAAGCTGGCGTACACGGACGACCCGCCCAGCAAGGCGCTCATCTCAGCGTTCGAGGCCGAGCACCCGAACATCACCATCGACGCCCAGCAGACACCGTTCTCGGACTACGTCAAGTCCATCAAGCTCTCGATGGCCGCCGACACCCCGCCGGACATCGCCGAGTACAACCCCGGCGCGATGCGCTCGCTGGTGCCCGCCGGGCTCATCTACGACCTGACGGCGTACGAGAAGCTGTACGGCTGGAACGACGGGTTCCCGGCGGCGAGCCTGGAGGTGCTGCGCTCCAACTCCGAGGCCAAGGAGTACGGCACCGGTGGCCTGTACGCGGTGCCGGGCGCGCTGTCGGTGCTCGGCGTGTACTACAACAAGCAGCTGGTCCAGGCGGCCGGTGTCACCAAGCCACCGTCTACGCTGGACGAGTTCAAGGCCAACCTGGCCACGGTCAAGGGGAAGGGCACCACGCCGTTCAGCCTCGGCGGTCTGGAAGTCGGTGGTTTCCAGCTCTGGAACGCGTTGACCAACTCACTCGGCGACGAAAAGCAGTACCGCGACTGGGTGTACGGCAAGCCGGGCTCGACGATCCAGACCGACGCCGCGAAGCAGGCCGCCCAGACCGTCGTCGACTGGGTTGGCGCGGGCTACATCCCGGCGTCCGCCAACGCCACGGCGGACGCCGACGCGCAGGCCAACTTCGTCAACGGCAAGAGCGCGTACCTCATCACCGGCAACTGGGCCGCGTCGGTCATCGAAGAGGGGATGGGCGACAACGTCGGCTTCTTCCTGCTGCCGCAGGCCACGGCCGGTGACTCCACAGTGGCCTCCGGCGCGAGCGTCGCGTTCTCCATATCGTCGAAGACCAAGCACCCCAACGAGGCGGCCGCGTTCCTGGACTTCATGCGCTCGGCCAAGGCTGCGACCATCCAGTTCGACACCGGGTTCATGCCCGTCAACAGCGAGGCGCCGATCCAGGCGACCGGCCTGCGCGGCGACATCGCGGGCGAGTTCAAGAAGGTGGTCGGCGACAACGGGATCGTGCCGTTCCCGGACTTCGCCTCGCCCAATATGATCGACCGGCTGACCTCCGGCGTGCAGGGTCTGCTCAGCAAGCAGAGCACCCCCGATGCGTTCCTCACCTCACTGCAGGAGTCGTGGACTCAATACCATGGCTGATACCGACACCGCGGTCCTGCCGGGACGGACGCCCGTCCGTCCCGGCGGGGCTTCGCCGGTGCGCCGCCGGGGCCGCCGGTCGCGCCGGCTGATCGCCCTTCTCTACATCGCGCCCGCCGCGCTCGTCTACCTCGGCTTTGCGATCTGGCCGGCGATCCACACCGTGTACCTCTCGTTCCTGAACTGGGACGGCATCCTCCCGGCGACGTGGGCGGGGTTCGACAACTACCGGGCCATCTTCACCGACTCGATGCTCGGGCCGTCGGTGTGGCACGCGATCGTCCTGATCCTCTTCTTCGCGGTCATCCCGTGCGCGCTCGGCCTGTTCATGACCGCCCTGCTACAGGGCACCACCCGCGGCATGACCACGTTCCGGGTCATCTTCTTCCTGCCCCAGGTGCTCCCGCTGGTCGCGGTCGGCATCACCTGGCGCTGGCTGTACAACGACGAGGGGCTCGTCAACCAGGGCCTGCGCGCGATCGGGCTGGACGGCGTCACCCGGGCGTGGCTCGGCGACTACAACCTCGCGCTGATCGCCCTCGGGTTCATCGGCACGTGGGCGATGAGCGGCCTGTGCATGGTGCTGTTTCTCGCGGGCGCCCAGAAGATCGACACCTCGCTGTACGAGGCGGTCGCGATCGACGGCGGCGGGCCGGTGCGGCGGTTCTTCGCCGTCACCCTGCCGGCCCTGCGCGGCGAGATCACCATCGCCAGCGTCATCACCACCATCGCGGCGCTGGCCAGCTTCGACCTGGTCTTCGTCACCACCAACGGCGGCCCGGCCAACCAGACCACCGTGCCAGGCCTGCTCGTGTACCGGCTGGCCTTCAACGAGAGCAACATCGGCGGCGCCGCCGCGCTCGCGGTCGTGCTGACGCTGGTCGTCATCGTGTTCGTCACCGCCATCCGCCGGCTGACCCGGGAGAAGCCGTGAACACCACCCGCACGGCGGCCACCGCGCGCTACCTCGTGCTCACCGGCATGGCGGTCGCGGTACTGCTGCCGTTCGTCAGCATCGTGCTGGCCGCGTTGCACCCGTCTGGCGCGCAGATCTCCGGGCTCAGCATCCCGGAGTCCTGGTCGTGGTCGAACTTCGCCGACGCGTGGCGCGCGGCCAACTTCAGCAACCTGGTCATGTCCAGCCTGATTATCGCCGCGGGCGTGGTGCCGCTGGCGCTCGTGCTGGCCACCTTCGCGGCGTACTCGCTGGCCACGCTCAACCCGTTCGGTGGCCGGGCGATCTCGGTCGGGTTCGTGCTGGGACTGACCCTCCCGATCGAGCTCGTCGTGATCCCGCTCTACTTCGACCTGCGCCAGCTCGGGCTCACCAACTCGTACCTGGGCGTGATCCTCGCCGAGGCCGCGCTGTTCATGCCGTTCGGCGTGTACTGGATGCAGACCCACTTCGCGTCGATACCGGGCGAGCTGCTCGAAGCCGCGCGGGTCGACGGGGCGCGCAGCTTCACGATCCTGGCCCGCGTGCTCATGCCGATCTCCTGGCCGGCGATCACCACGCTGGGGCTGCTCTACTTCATGTGGTCGTGGAACCAGTTCCTGCTCGTCATCGTGCTCATGCAGGACCCCGACATGCGCACCGCGCCCAGTGGCCTGGGCTTCTTCGTTGGCCAGTACTCGACCAACATCCCGCTGCTGTCGGCGGCCAGCCTCATCGTCATCGGGCCGATCGTCGTGCTCTACCTGATCTTCCAGCGGAACTTCGTCAGCGGCATCACGCAGGGCGCGATCAAGGGCTGACCGTGCCGCGCACCGCCCAGGCACGGGCGGTCATCGTGATGCCGCCGTCCGGCTCCTTCGGCAGATGGGTGGCCAGCAGCTCGCGCAGCGACCGGCGCTGGCGGTCGGTCAACGACGCCACGTACGTGGGCGCCGGCCCTTGGCCACCCAGGAACGGCGTCCAGTAGTCGTCGAAGCCCTCGAACCGGCTCGGCACGTCGATCGGCTCCACCGCCACGTGGCCGAGGCCGGCGCCGGTCCACAAGGCGCGCAGCGGCTCGGGGCGGCACAGCGGGAAGCGGCGCGCCTCGTCGAGCTCGGCGGCGGCCGGGTTGAGCAGCTTGGCCGCGTCCCAGAACTGACGGATCATCGCCATGCCGCCGCTGTAGTCCCACACATACCCGGCGACCACGCCACCCGGTGCGGCCACCCGGACGGACTCGGCGAGCGCGGCGCCGGCGTCGGCGACGAAGTTCAGGGACAGGCCGCTGACCACCGCGTCCTGGCCGCCGTCGGGCACCGGAAGCGCCTGGGCGTCACCCGCCCGCAGCTCGGCCCGCGGGTCGCCGATCCGTCTGCGCGCCTCGGCCAGGAACCCCTCGGACGGGTCCACGCCGACCACCCTCGCCGGGTCGGCCCCGGCGAGGATAGCCTCGGTCAGCGCACCGGTGCCGCACCCGACGTCGAGCCACCGGCGGCCGGCTGGCACGCCCAGCCACCGCACGAAGTCGCTCGCGACGAGACGACTCCACCGCCCGACGTAGATCTCGTATGCGTCACCAATTGCCCACACATCGTGCACGCGCCGACCATACCTGTCGATGGCGTCACGCGTGGGGAAGCCCGTCGTAGTACGCCTTCATGGCCGGGTAGTACTCGCCGAACGTCGGAAGGGGTGAGCCGTCCCGGGAGGCCACGAGTTGGTCGAGGTAGTACTCCCAGCCGGGCCCGACGTCGCCGATGCCGTCCGTGGTCGCCAGGTGGTGGACGAAGCGCAACTCCGTCACCCCACCCGCTTCGGAGAGCAGTAGCTCCATGTGCCACGTCCCCGCCGCGTCGGTCGTCGACAACGCGAGTCGGTGCGGCGGCTCGCACGCGTCGATCCGCGCATCCATCCACGGCTCGCCCTCCTCGAAGACCGTCTGTACCTGGATGGTCCGGCCGGGTGCGGCGTCGCCCTTCCAGGGCCCGAACCAGCGGGCCGTGCGCTCGGGCTCGGTCAGGCTCGCCCACACGTCCGCCACGGGCGCGCGGAAGGTACGCGTGAGCACCAGGTCGTCGCCGCTGTCGGTGCGGAAGAGCTGGCCGTTCGGGGTACGCGTCATGCCGTTTTCTCCTTTGGGTCGTCCGTCGCGGGGCGCGCGCGGCGCTCGCGGCGGGTCCGGTAAACCTCGGTTTCGAGGGCGTCGAATCGCTGCTCCCAGCCGGGGGAGCCGGTGGCGGTCTCGCGGAGTGCGGTCAGCAGGGCGTCCAGCGCCGGCTGGCCGAGCGCGGCCTCGCGTACCGCCGCGTGGATGGCGCGGACCGGCTCCGGACCGTGGACCTTGCGCACGACGACGTCCGGATGCCGCTGGGTGAGCCCCATCTCGGGGATCAGGCTGATGCCCAGGCCCGCCGCGACGAAGCCCTGAGCGGTGGCGTAGTCCTCGCTGGTGACGGCGGAGTTGGGGTGGAAGCCGGCGGCGGCGCACGCGGAGAGCACCGCATCGAGGCATGGCCCGGGGCGCTCGCTGCCCACCCACGGCTGGTCGGCGAGCTCGGCGAGGCGCAACGCCCGGCGGGTGGCGAGCGGATGGCCCTTGGGCAGCACGGCGCGGTACGGGTCGTCGAGCAGGTGCACCAGGCGCAGCCCGTGGTGCCGGCCGCCGGGTGGACGCACGATGATCGCCAGGTCGGCCTGGCCAGCCTCGACGTCCGGCAGCGGGTCGTGGGGGTCGGTCATGCGGATGTCCACCCGGATGCCCGGGTGGCGCTCGCGGAACAGGGCCAGCGCGGGCGCGATGAGGGGTGCGCCGGCGGTCGCGAAGTACCGGATCGCGAGCCGCCCGGTGCGCCCGGCGCGCAGGTCGGCGAGGGCGGTCTCGGCCGCCGCGACCTGCTCGCCGATGAGACCGGCGTGCTCGGTGAGCAGCCTGCCGGCCGCCGTGGGGCGCACGCCGCGGCCGACCCGCTCCATCAGGGCGGTGCCGGCCTCGCGCTCCAGCGCGGCGACCTGCTGGCTGACGGCGGACGGGGTGTAGCCGAGGTGGGTGGCCGCCGCCGTGACCGATCCGCTGGTCACCACCGCCCGCAGGACCATGAGGCGCCGTACGTCGAGCATGTAGCACAGCTTAACACTCGCTGTAGCATCTTTCGTTGTTTCTACCAGGTTGGCTCGGGCAGGGTGGGCGCATGGTCAACCTGCGCGTCGGTCTCCTGGCGCTACTGTGGGGCTCCGCCTTCCTGTGGATCAAGGTGGCGCTCGACAACGGCGTCGGCCCGTTCGAGATCACCGTCGCGCGGGCCGCGCTCGGCGCGGCGGTGCTGCTCGTCCTGGCCCTGTGGGCGCGCCAGCGCCTGCCCCGCGACCGCGCCACCTGGGGGCACCTCGCGGTGGCCGCCCTGTTCTGCAACGCGCTGCCGTTCCTGCTCTTCAGCCTCGGTCAGCGCACCGTCGACTCCGGCGTGGCCGGCGTCGTCAACGCCACCACTCCACTGTGGTCACTGCTGATCGGGCTAGCGGTCGGCACGGAGCGCGGCATGCGGCCGGTGCGGCTCGGCGGGCTGCTGCTCGGGTTCGCCGGTGTACTGCTCATCTTCGCGCCCTGGCGGGAGTCCGGTCTGTTCGGCTGGGACGCGCTGGCACTGCTGGGAGCCGCCGCCAGCTACGCGGTCGCGTTCGCCTACATGGGGCGCTACCTGACCGGGCGCGGCGCGCCCGCCGCGCTCTCCGCCGTGCAGCTCGGCCTCGCGGCGGGCCTCGCCGGCTCCGCCATGCTCGCCCTGCCGGTCGACGGCACGGCCTCCGCCGAGGTCCAGCCGGTCGGCCTGCTCGCGGTCGTGGTGCTCGGCATCTTTGGTACTGGTGCCACGTTCTACCTGAACTACCGGCTCATCGAGGACGAGGGCCCCACTAGCGCCGCCACGGTCGGCTACCTGCTGCCCGTGGTGTCGGTGGCTCTCGGCGCCCTCGTCCTCGGCGAGCAGGTCGGCCCGCGCGTCGTGGTGGGCATGGTGGTCGTGCTGGCCGGAGTGGCCGCCTCCCGTTCCACAGTGGAGCGGAAGACGGCCGGGAGCGCGGTCTAGTAGACCTCTACGCCGTAGTGGGCGAGCGCCTCGTTGACCGGCTGGACGTAGGTGATGCACTGGTTTTCGGGACCGCCGGAGACCAGGCCGAGCGCGGCGTCCTGGTGGAAGACCGAGCCGCCGCTGTCGCCACCGAGCGTACACAGGTCGGTGCGGTCCAGCTCCCAGACGTAGTCGAGGTTGCCGTCCTGGTCCCAGTCGTAGTACTTGGCTTCCCAGTTCTTGCTCAAAACCTTGCCGCAGCGGTAGCCGGTGCGCCAGCCGCTGGAGCACACGGTCTCGTTGACGCGGGAGTCCCGGGAGTAGACGATGTCGCGAACCGCGTCGCCGCTGTCGAGCCAGACGTTGCCCGGCTTGCTGAGACCGGCGTTGTTGTGCTTGATGAGCCCGAAGTCGTTGCCGGGGTAGTCACCGCCCGCGTCGTAGCCGACGTACTCGCCGTTCTTGTCGAACCAGTCCCGCACCCCGACGGCCATCTTGGTGCAGTGGCCGGCGGTCAGGATGTAGAGCGAGTTGGGGTTGTTCTTCTTGCGGACGTTGAAGCCGACCGAGCACGACCCGTAGACGCTGCCCTTGTTCGGAGTGATGAACCGGCCCCCCTGGATGAAGGGCTTGAGTTGGGCATTGACCCGCTGGACCTGGACGGCGTCCCCGTGCTGCCTGGCGATCGCGGTGAGGCGCTCGTAGTTGGCGGCCGTGACGGTGTTGTCCGCCTCGATGGTGACGCGGTTGCTCTCGGCCTCCACGCCCCACGCCACGCCGGCGAAGTCGACCGTGGCGCGCACCTGGGCCTTGATGGTCGCCAGGTCCGCGTCGCTGTGCGCGACCAGTTTGGCGACCCCGCCCGCGCTCACGACCGCCTTCTGGGCGTCGGTGTCGGTGACCGCGACGACCATGCGACCGCTCTTGGTGTCGAGCCAGGTGCCGGCGGTGCGGCCCACGCCGAGCTTCTCGACCAGTGAGTCGGCGGCCGCGGCGCTGATGCCGGCGGGCTGGGCGCCTGCGGGGGTGGAGGGGACAGTGAGAGCGGTGGCGACCACGCCGGCAGCCACGGTGGCGACCGCGACGCGGCGCCAAGAACGTGTGGTTTCCACGTCTTCCTTCCGGTAGGGGGCGGAAAACGTAGCATCGGCAATGAGGTCCACAGTGAACGGAAGGTAACCACAAGGTGAAGGCGTCCGCCGGAGAGGATGCCTTCACCGAAGGTTTCCTACAGATAGGCATCGTCTGATCGTTACCGGTGCGGATCATCTCGCCGTGGCTGATGTCGCGCGTCCACGCGGTGCCGCTGAAAGAGTAGTCAACGCTAACAGCGACGGGTGAGCGGTAGGGGCGCCGCGGACGGCGCCCCTACCAGAGGTGCTCAGGCAACCGTGCAGGCCGTCCCGTTGAGGGTGAACGAGGTCGGTCTCGCCGTGTCGCCGCCATGTGTGGCCTGGAAGCCGATGCTCACCGAAGCGCTCGGCGCGATGGCGCCGTTGTAGGACACGTTACGGGCTGTCACCGCGCCGCTGTTCGGGGAGTAGGTGGCGTTCCAGCCATTCGTGATCGTCTGTCCACTGGGGAGCGTGAAGCCCAGCGTCCAGCCGTTGACCGCCGCGGTGCTGGTGTTCGTGATGGTGACGCTGGCGGTCAGGCCCGTGTTCCACGCGTTGACCGTGTAGCCGACCCGGCACGCGCCCGAGGTGGGCGGCGGGGTACTCGGCGGCGGCGTCGTGGGCGGCGGGCTGGAAGGTGGCGGAGTCGAAGGCGCAGGCGTGGTGGGTGGCGGCGTGCTGCTGCCGTCGAGGCCGAAGAAGCGGATCACCTGGGCCGCGTCGACCGGCAGGTTGTGCGAGACGCCCTGCATGCTGATCGCCTCGACCGGCGCCTGACCACCGGTGCCGCCGTACCGCGTGCGGGTGTACCCAGACTGCGGTGTGTCCGTGAAGCTGGGCGTCTGGCTCAGCCCATGGACGTTGGTCCACTGCTTGACCTGCTCGCCGAAGTTCGGATAGCGCAGGGTGTCGTCGTTGGTCCCGTGCCAGATCTGCATCCGCGGGCGCGCGCCCGTGTAACCGGGGTAGGCGTTGCGGACCAGGTCACCCCACTCTTGCGGGGTCTTGATGAGCTGGCCGCTGGAGCACGTGCTGTTCCACTCCGAGCCGTTGGTGGTGGCGAAGCAGGCGAACGGTACGCCGGCGAAGGAGGCTCCCGCCTTGAACACATCGGGGTACACACCCAGCATGACGTTGGTCATCATCGCACCGGACGAGGTGCCGGTGGCGTAGACGCGGCCCGCGTCGGCGTTGTACCGCTGCTGCACGTAAGTGACCATCGACATGAGACCGACCGGGTCGCTGCCGCCACCTCGACGCAGCGCCGCCGCCGACGAGACGTCCCAGCACAGGCTGCTGCGGGTCACCGACGGGTAGATCACGATGAAGCCGTACCGATCGGCCTGCTGCGCGTACTGGGTGCCGGAGTAGAACGCCGGTCCGGAGCCCGAGCAGTAGTGGATGGCTAGCAGGATCGGCGGGCGGGCCTGGACCTGGTCCGGCACGTACAGGTGCATGCGCAGGTTGGTGGGGTTCGTGCCGAAGCCGGTTACCTCGACCAGCGATGCCGCCGACGCCGGTGGTGCGAACGTCACCGCCGCGACGACGGTGATCGCCGCGGCCGCGAGACCGGCGCACAGGACTTTCAACTTCGTTCTCATGAGGCGTGGGTCCTCCGAAACGTGGCACGTGGACGGAAGTCTGATCGCGGCGGCCCGTCGCCCGACCGTGTCCGGCTCTAGCGCATCGCGGACGTCGTCGATCGGGCTCACCAGAGCCCCTGTCGCGTGGCCGGGCAGACGGCCGCGCGGCAGCGCATGGATCGACCGCTGTCCATCGGTATCGCCAGGATGTCAAACGACCGGAACGTTGGCAAGCAACGCTTGAAACACTTAGCTACATGGCGCCGATCGGCAGCGCTCTACCTGCGGAAATAGCCCTGAAAGGTTTCGAGTCAGTTTCGGTAGGGCGGTGCCGTGCTGCCGCGCACGACGAGCGTGGTCGCCAGCTCGATCCGGGCCTGCTCGTGCGCGTCACCAGCCGCGAGCGACAGCACCAGTCGCGCCGCCGCGGCGCCCATCTCGTCGAACGGCTGCCGCACCGTGGTCATCGGCGGCCCGCACCAGCGGGTGCACTCCATGTCGTCGAAGCCGACCACGCTCAGGTCGTCGGGGATCGTGAGCCCGGCCTGCCGAGCCGCCTCGTACACCCCGAGCGCCTGCAGGTCGTCACCGCACAGGATCGCGGTCGGCCGGTCGGGCAGGCTGAGCAGCTCCCGGCCCAGCTCGAAGCCGTCTTCGAAGAAGAACCGCCCGGTGCGCACCAGCCGCTCGTCGAGCGGCACACCGGCGGTGTCCATCATCGCGCGGGCCGCCTCCAGCCGGGCGCGGGCGCACAGGTACCTGGCCGGGCCGCTGATCACGGCGATGCGCCGGTGCCCCAGCTCCAGCAGGTGCCGGGTGGCCGCAACGCCACCGTTCCAGTTCGCCGCGCCGACCGACGGTGTGGTGTGCTGTGGCTCCCCGGTCGGGTCGAGCGCCACCAGCGGGATCCGGCTCGCGGCGAGCAGCGCGTGCTGCTCCACCGTGAATGCCGAGTGCACGGCGATAACCCCGACGGGGCGGCGCGCCAGCAGCTGCTCGGCCCACGAGCGCCCGGCCGACGCCCGACCCACCACGTCGGTGAACCCGACGGCGAGCTCGTGCTGCCGCACGACCTCCTCCACGCCGCGCATGATCGCGATGGCCAGGTGGCCCTCGAGCCCGTAGAAGACCACCTCGATGGCGGCGGTCGGCGCGATGGCGTCCGGCCGGCGGTATCCGTGCTCGCGCAGCAGCGCCTCGACCTGCCGGCGGGTCTCCATCGCCACGCCGGACCGGCCGTTGAGCACCCGGGAAACCGTGGGCGCCGACACGCCCGCGAGGCGGGCGATCGCGGCGACCGTCAGCTCGCCCCGGCGCCGTCCCCGCCGCGCCGCACTCGCGCCGTTCGCCGTCACGCGCGCAGTTTACGTGCCATCGAGCGTTTCGAGGTACTGCCGCGTCAGCGCCGCCGGAGCCTGTGCCAGCCAGCCGTCGACGACCGCCTGGCGGAGCTTGCCGTCGTCGACGGCGCTCAGCTGGATCAATACGGCGGGAAACCCGTCGAAGTGCGAGATCGTGAAGAAACCCGCGCGGCTCTCCGCCAGTACCGCTCACCCTCGACGACCTCCGGGAGGTCCGCCGCCATCCGTGCCACGTCGTCGAGCGTCGCCATGGACGCACCCTATCCCCGCTCGCTGGCCACCGGATCCCTTTCGGGCACGGCCCTCACCAGGTAGATCGCGGGCAGGCCCGCGATCGCGGTCATCGTGACCGCGGCGGCCGCGAGATGCCCACCGACCAGCAGCGGCGTCACGAGCGCAGAGCCGACCGGCGGAGTGGCCTGCATCAGCGTGCGCAGCGCGGCGAACGCGCGGCCGTGCAGCTCGGGCGGGATGCGGCGCATCCGCAGCGACTGCGCCCACACCGTCATCGGCGCGCTGAGCGCGCCGATGACGAAGAACCCCGCGACGACCGGAAGCTGGCGCGGCGCCGCCAGCAGGCAGAGGAACGCCGCCGCTGCCGCCGCCTGGACCAGGCCGATCGCGACAACCCGGGAGCCGCGCGGCTGCCGCTGCCCTGCGAAGGTCGCACCGACGATCTCGCCCGCTGCCAGTGCTGACAGCAGTACGCCGAGCGCGGCGGCGCCACCGGACAGGTGGTTTCGAGCCAGCCAGGGGGCGGTCACCATGAGCATGCCCTCGGCGACGTTGAACGCCATGAACGCGAGCGTCGTGGCCACGATGGCCCGGTCCCGCATGACGGCCCGGAGCGCACCGCTCGCCTTCCGGGCGCAACTGCGGGCCGCCGGTGGGCGTAGCGGCCGGCGCACGCGGGCCGCCGCGACCGCGAACACCACAAACGACGCACAGTCGACGAGCAGCACGTTGGCCGCTCCTATCCACGCCACGAGCAGCCCGGCGGCGGCCGGCCCGACGACACCGGCGACGCTGAAGCTCAACGACTCCAGCGCGTTCGCGGTGTCCAGTTCGGACTCGTCGACGAGCTGCGGGATCGCAGCCGGGAACCCGGCCAGGGGCACCATCTTGAGCAGGCCGTAGGTCGCGGCGACCAGGAACGGCAGCCAGCCGGGCGTCGTGCCAAGCGCGGCGGTGAGCGGGATAGAGGCCACCGCCGCGGCGCGCAGCAGGCTGTCGGCGACCAGCACCGTGCGCTTGTCGAACCGGTCCAACAGCGGGCCCACCGCGAGACCGCCCAGCAGCACCGGTGCCGTGTAGCAAACGCCGAGCAAGCCGAGCCGGGCGGCGCCGTCCGGAGCCGAGAGAACCAGCCAGGACAGCGCCACGAACGTCATGCCGTCGCCCAATGTGGACACCGTGGCACCGGTCCACAGTCGACGGAAGTCGCCGTGGCCGAGGACGCGAAGGTACTGGCGCATCTACTCGCTCTCCGCCCAGAGGTGCATGGTGGCGTAGGAACGCCAGGGCCGCCACCGTTCGGCGTACCCGATCAGCTCGCTCTTGTCTGCGGCGATGCCGAGCCGGCGCGCGGCCCGTCGCAGGCGGGGGTCGTCGGCGGGGAAGGCGTCCGGGTCGCCCAGTGCACGCATGGCGATGGTGGCCACGGCCCACGGCGAGATGCCGGGGATCGCGCGGAGCGCCTCGGTGGTCGCCTCGCGGTCGGCACCGCGGTCGAGCGACAGCGCGCCGTCGCAGACGGCGCGGGCGAGCGCCCGGACGGTCGCGTCGCCTGCGTGGATGGACAGCGTCTCGGCATCAGGGATGCCGCCCTCGCGGGCGGCGAACTCCGCTGACCGGGCGCGGCCCAGGACCGTTCGCACCGCCAGCTCGAACCCGTCGGCGCAGCCGGGCACCCGCAGCCCGGGCCGGGCATGCGCCAGCGACCCGAGCGCGGCGTCGATGGTGGCGGGGTCGGCGTCCAGGTCGAACAACTCCCGGCAACGCTGGACGGCGGTGCCCACGTCGCGAAGGTCGTCGAGCGACAGCCGGAGGGTGGCCGCGGGCGTGTCCAGTGGGTCGGGAAACGAGACCACAGCCTCACCCGCGCGGAGGGTTCGTCGATACATGCGGTCGGTGACCTCTTCTACGCCCGGCAGCGCGTCGGCCGCCAGCAGGTCCAGCAGCGCTCCCACCGCCAACGGCGCGCGGTAGGGCACGTGGAGCACCAGCTCTCCGCCTTCGGAGGGCGCTGCCGTCGTGCGGCCGCGCCGCAGGCCGCCGGGTGGGCAGCCGAACGCCGCGCGAATCCCCTCGTTGAACTGACGCACGCTGGCGTACCCGGCGGCGAACGCCACGTCGGCCAGCGGCAGGTCGCTCGACTCGATCAGCAGCCGCGCGGTGCGGGCGCGGCGGTGGAGGGCCAGCGCCTGTGGGCCGGCGCCCACCTCGGCCATCAGCTGGCGGTGCAGATGGCGCCCGCTGACCGCGAGCCGGCGGGCCAACCCCGCGACGCCATCCTTGTCGACGGCGCCGCCGGCGATCAACCGGAGTGCCCGCGCGGCCAGGTCACCGCGCACATTCCACTCCGGGGAGGCCGGGGCCGCGTCCGGCCGGCACCGGCGGCACGCCCGGAAACCGGCGGACTCCGCCGCGGCGGGCAGCCCGAAGAAGCGCGTGTTTTCGGGCTTGGGTGTGCGGGATGGACAGCTGGGACGGCAGTACACGCGGGTGCTGGTCACCGCGACGACAAAACGGCCGTCGAAGCGGGCGTCGCGGCTCGCCATTGCCCGGTAGGCCGTCTCGAAGTCGAACACCCGAACATCATGCGGCGCCACACCGACATCGTCTGGCGGTGATCGGACGAGGCGGTGCGCCAGAGCCCGTGGGCGTCCCGAACGGCTGTCACGGCGCGGTGCCGAGTAGGCCGGTGCCGGTGCGAGCACGGCCCGCATCGTGAAGAGCACTCCGAACACCAGGCGAGGCTGTAGCACCGCCAGCCCGATCGCCCATGGCAGCGCTCCACCCAGGCGCTCAAGATCCCAACCGCACGCGTGCCGGCACTCGTCCGGCCGGGCCGGTACCCCGCGTACCACGACGCTTGTCTACTGATCTGTTTCCATGGATACTACGCAATGTTTCAGCGGATCGACTCCGCCCCATGTCCACCCGGTCCCGTCGACTGCCCAGCGGCGGGACCGGGTGCTGTATACCTGACGTGCGGTGTCAAACCTGACGGGCATGATGCCCGTTATGATCGGAAGACTTCACGGCATAGTGATCGACTGCCCGGATCCGTCGGCCCTGGCCGCGTTCTACGAGAAGCTGCTCGGCATGGTGCGGGTCCAGGACGAGGGCGACTGGGTCGTCATCGGGATCTCCGCAGACCAGCCCGGCCTCGCCTTCGCGCGCGCCGCCGACTTCACGGCACCGACCTGGCCCGCGCCTGACGTCCAGCAACAAATGCACTTCGACGTGATGGTTCCCGACCTTGACGAGGCCGAGCGAGCGGCAGTGGCACTCGGCGCACGCCGACTTCCGGGCGGCGCCGACGTCTTCAGAGTCTTCGCCGACCCCGCCGGCCACCCCTTCTGCCTCTGCCTCGAAACCTGAGCCCCGCGCCTCTACGTTCGCCGGTGGTAGAGGTTGCGGCAAGGTTTGCGTGCGTGCTTGTTGTCGGTGCTGGGCTGGCGTGGTCCGGTTGGCTCTGCGCGAAGCCCTCGTCGACCAAGGAGATTGCATGGATCAAGGGCGAACGCACGTGGTTTTGAGATCGAACCACGTGTGTTCGCCCTTGATCGACGGACAGAGGCCGTGCGGCAGCCGCGTTTCGGGTCAGCCTCTGCCCTTGCGCCGCTTTCGCCAGTCGCGGATGCCGGCCCAGACGACGCCGACGCCGATGGCGGCTCCGGTGACCGCGTCGGTCGTCTCGTGACCGGGTTGCGATTTGCCCTTGATGACCTTCGTGACCTTTTCGACGGCGGCGGAGCTGAGTTTCTCCCGCTCGCGCCGGTAGCCGTCCATCGTCTTGAACTCGATGTTCCGGTCGGCGGTCTGCGACTCCTCCACGTTGCGTCCGGCGCCGCCCTTTCCACCCGCGCCGCCCTTGGGGCAGGTGCACCGGTCCGGGTCGCCGTACGGGTTTCCAGTGATGCTGTGGATCGGGCACGACGCGCTGTTGTTATGGACGAGAACGGGCGTGTTCCCAGCCAGCACGTAGTAGGTGTGCAGGTCCTCGACGGTGAGGTTGTGCACCCGCTGCGGCTGGGTGTACGCGTGGACCGCGGAGACCTGGACGTACGTGCCGGCGGAGGTGCGCAGCATCGCGCCGACCGCCAGGTCGCCCGCGTCGACCCACTGCGAGAGGTCCGCGACCCAGAACGGATGGCCGTCGGTGGCGGTCACAGTGGACACCTGCCCGTCGCCGGCGTCCAGCGTGACGTCCACGAGGTCCTTGTAGCCCTCGCCGACGATCAGGCGGGTCACCTTCCGTGCCGCGGTGCGGCCGCTCTCCGGGTCGGTCGCCAGTACGACGTCGCCGAGCTTCACCTCCCCGATGGGTTTGGTGGACCCGTCGGCCAGGACCACGCGGGTGTCCGCGGTGAAGCTGTTACCCAGGCAGCTGCTGACGGCGGCCGCGGTGGTGGCCGCGGCGTCGGCCTTCTCCAGCGCGTTGTCAACCTTGGCGACGTTCTCCTCGAACCGCTTCATGCGTTCGGTCCAGTCGGCGAAGTCGTCCTCGTACTTGCGCATCGCGTCGGCGAACTCGTCGGCCCGCTTCAGGACGCCCTTGGCCCAGTCGAGCTTGCGGCCGAACTCCTGGATCGCGTTGATGCCGCGTTCGACCGCGTTCCAGATCTTCTTGAGCTTGAAGATCTTCGTCCAAGGGATGATGTTGACCAGGACCGAGAAGCACGAGCCGAGGCTCAGGTTGCCTATGCAGTCCCGGATGTCGTCGTACTGGATGAGCTCCTTGACGACGTCGCCGGCCGCCTCGAAGAACACCTGGGCCTTCGACTTCTTCTGGGTCTTCTTGGCCTCCTCGACGTCCCGGGTGTCGGGACCGGTCGGCTTCTTCGGCGGCGGGGGAGCGCCGGGTGACTGCTTCGGGCAGGGCCGCGGGTCCAGCGAGCAGTCCCACGCGGCCGGGTTCTTGCGGTACATCTCGTACGCGCAGGACAGGTCCGAGTTACACAGGCCGGTGGGGTCGTTGAAGGTGATCGGGTTGTTGCTGGCGTAGGCGTACCCGTGCAGCTGCTGCGGGGTGGCCTTGTCCATCATCGGGTCCACGGACAGGAATCGGCCGGTGACCGGGTCGTACTCGCGGGCGCCGAGATGCGTGAGCCCGGTGGTCGGGTCCTTGGTGCCGCCGACGAACCCCTTGTCGCCCACCCACGAGACGGTCGAGCGCTCCTCGCCGAACGGCAGGAACCGCCGGCGCGTGACCGCGAGACTGGCCGGGTCGACGGAGAGCTGCGCGGTGCCGTTGTGGTCGCCGACCAGCCAGCGCAGCGTGCCCCCGGCGCGGACCGCGATGGTCTGCCCGGCGAAGCTGTAGTACCGGGTGGCCTGTACCGACCCTGACTTGAGGGTCAGCTCCATCGCGCCCAGGTACAGCGTGGTGGACGCCGGCTCGCGCCGGATCATCCGGTTGCCGTCCGCGTCGTACAGGAACGACGTGGTGCCTGCACCCTCGGCGGTCACCGAGGCGAGGTGCCCCTCCGGATCCCACGCGAGCGTCTGGCTGTTGCCACCGATCTTCCGGGTGATGGTGTTGCCGGCCGCGTCGTAGCGGTACTCGTCGAGCCGCGCCCCGGAACCGCCGCTGCGGGTCATGGAGCTCAGCGTGTGCGGCCGCGCGTCGCCGGCGGCGGGATTCGTGTACCGGCTGGTGGTGTCGACGCCGCCGGCCGTGGTGGCGTGCCGGACCTCGCTGGTGCGGTTGCCGCCCTTGTCGTAGCTGTAGGTGTGCCAGTACGCCTGGGTGCCACCCACGGTGGCGGACGACGGGCCGGCCGCGCAGCTCGTGTCCGCTGTGGACGTCGTGGTCCACGCGTCCTTGAGCCGGCGCAGGTGGTCGTACGCGAAGCACTGCACGTCGGCGGTGGCGTGCTCGGGCACGTCGGCGATCCGCGTGATGTTGCCGGCCGCGTCGTACCCGTACTTCACTCGTGCCTGGGTCTGGCCGGACGCCTCCCGCTGGGTGACCGACTCGGTGAGCCGTCGGGTGCCGTCCTCGTACCGGTACGTCTGCCAGAGGCGCGGGCCACCGGTCGACAGGGCGAGCTGCTCGACCTCCGAAAACTTGGTGTACACGGTGGACTCGACATACCCGCTGAGCCCGGTCAGCGTGGTCGGCAGGCCGAGGTCGTTGTATCCGTAGGTGATGGTCTCCTCGGCCAGCCCTCCGGCGGCCGGCATCTTCACCGTGGCCGGTGAGCCGTCGGGGTTGTAGGTGTAGGAGAACAGGTAGGACTTGCCGAGCGCGCCTTCGCTCGCCGGGATCGTCACCTTGCTGGCGGTGGGTTGGTAGTCGGAGGTGTACCCGGTGACCTCAGTGGTGTAGGCGTTGTTCGCTTCCCACCGGGTGGCCCAGCTCAACTCGCCCTTGGCGACCGTGTCGTACTTGTACTCGGCGCGCTTCGTGCCGGTCATGGAGCCCTCGTGCACCGCTGTGGTGCGCCCCAGCGCGTCGTATGCGAAGGCGAGCGTCGCGCCGCGGGAGTCCGTTGTGGACGTGAGCTGGCCGGCGTCGTCGTACACGGCCGTGCTGGGACCGCGATCGGGGTCCTCGACCCGCACCGCGCGCCCGCGCAGGTCGTACTCGTACCGCCAGGTGTTGCCGGCCGGGTCGGTGACGGAGGCCAGCGCGCCGCGCTTGTCGTACGTGTAGCGGGTGGCGTCGTACGCGCCGGTCGGCTTTCCGCTGGCGTACTCGCGCAGCTCGACCGTGCGGCTCTTGGCGTCGGAGATCGTGGTCGTCGCGGTGCCGCCGGCCGGGGGAGTGACATGCACCCGGTCGCCCTCGTAGGAGGTGCTGGTGCGGCGGCGCTCCTGGCCGAACGTGTAGAGCACCTCGGCGGTCAGCCGACCGGCGCCGTCGAAATAGGACCGGGTCTGGCCGGGCACGTCCGCGTCGCTGGTCGGCGCGACGAGCGTGGTGTCCGGCGGGAACTGGTTGTAGTAGGCGCCGTTGCGCTTCCACGGCTCGCCGCGGGTGTTGTAGAAGACGTCCGCGAGGATGCGTCCACCGCCGGGCGAGGGCACCTGTGTCTGGCGCAGTCGCAGCGAGCCGTCGTAGATGGCGTGGCTGGTGGTGTAGAGGCCCTTGGCGTTGACCGCCTTGGTGGTGACCACCGTCGGGGCGTTGTTGCGCACCAGGTACGCGTATTCGGCGGTCGGTGTCGAAGTCGTGGACCGGCCGGGGTGCCACACCTTGAGCTGGCGGCCGAGCGGGTCGTACGCGAACGCGGCCTCCTGGCCGTTGGAGTCGATGGTGCGGGTGGGCTGGCCGCTCGGGTTGACCTCGACGATGCTGACGTGGCCGAGCGGGTTGGTGGTGACCACCTTGGACAGTGGTCCGCCAGTACGGGGGGTGAATTCGATGGTCGTCTTGTTGCCGTCGGCGTCGTAGGTTTCGGTGGCGCGGCCGTACTCGTCGTGTACCACGCGGCTCACGGTGGCGTACCGGGCGCCGGTGGCGGTGTGCTCGGCCAGCTCCTCGACCTTCGTCGGGTTGCCGGGGCCGGGCACCGCACCGAGGGTCGGGCTGCCGTCGTAGTAGGTGCGGGCCTGCGAGAGCAGGTCATCGGGGAGTGTCACGGGCGCGCCGCACGCCTTGGCGACGGTCTTCACCTCGCTGGCGAGGTTGAGCACCCAGCGACCCTCGTCCCGGGCGTACTGGAACGTGGAGCACTGGTCGTCGTCCGCCGTGGACATGTCGCCGAGGTCGTTGACCCGGGTGACGATGCCGTGTCTGTCGAACGCCTTCTCCACCCGCTGCCGCCGCCAGCCGCCCGACACCTGGGCGTACGTGTTGACGGCACCGGTGTCGAGCATGGTGGCGTGGTGGGTGCCCCACGGCCGCACCCGGGTCGCGGTGGGCGCGCTCATCCACGGTTCGTTGATGGTGCGCGACAGCGCCTCGCCGCCGTCGCTGGCGTACCCGATGGTCTCCCGGACCACGCCGGCGAGCCGGTCGTGGTCTTCGACCCGGCCGCCCTGCGAGTCGGTGACCCAGACGTCGCGCCGGGCGCCGCCCGCGAGCTTGTCGTCGTCCATGCCCCGGAAGTAGAGGGTCTCGCTGAGCACCCGGTTGTCCGGCGCCCAGCCGGCTCGGGTGCGCACCCGGGAGTAGCCGCGCCACTGGCCCCAGGACTTCTGCTCGGCGTTGACGAGGCCGTCTTCGTCGTCGTAGTGCCACGCCGGGTCGCCCATGTACTCGTACGAGGTGACCGCGTCGGGCGCGCCGGTCACGTAGTCGCGCTGGGTGACCTGGGTGACGACGTACTTGTGGAACCAGTCGAGCATCTCCGGCACGCCCTCGGAGGCCCACCGCACCGGCTGGCAGCGTCGCGTGTTGGTGTCTGGCGACGCGGGCATCGGCCCGTCGCGCTCGCAGTCGCGGGCTGAGTAGGTGACCGCGATCCCGGCCCCGGTCTCGTTGTGGATGGCCGCGATCCGCTGCCGGTACAGGGGGTCCAGGCCTTCGATGCCGTCCACACGGTTCGACAGGCCGATCGGGTCGAAGTTGATCTCCGGCATGCTGAGCGTGCCGCCCGCGTGTCCGGTGTGCACGATGGACTCCAGCCACAGCGCCGCCGACGAGCTGTCACCGGGGTTGGGGAAGGTGTGGTTGAGCGTCCACGAGTCCAGGTCGGTGTGGGTGCTGCCGTTCCACGTCTGGGTGGCGATGCGGGAGAGGCGCTTGGTGGTCCAGAACGTGGGGGAGGTGCGGTCGGCGCAGGTGGTGCCGTCGCAGCGCTTGTCCCACGGCACGTCCGGCCAGCGCGCAGGCACGGCCGGGTCGCACACGGTGCCGGGGATGCAGCGGTCGGCGAGCGTGAACAGCACCCGAGCCGGTGCCGGCGCGTAGGCGGCGCCCGCACGCAGGCCGTACTCCACACGGACCAGGTGGCCGGCGCGCACGTACGGGCTGGCCGCCTCGTTGAGGTTGCGCCCGTAGTGGTTCTGCTGGGTGTCGTAGTAGTAGGTCACCACGTTGCCGGCCGGGTCGACGGCGTAGTCCAGGTTCCACCGGTACGCCTGCTGGCACCACGACGTCGCGAACGTGGCCTTGTGGCACGGTTCGCCAGCGTGGTTGCCGTACACGGGTACCGTCCACGTCGACTTCGTCTCCGGCTGGCCCGAGACCCAGCCCGGCAGCCGGTTGAGCCCGAAGAAGAACTGCGCGCCGTTGGTGGTGGTCACCTTCCAGTGCTCGCCGTTGTCGTCACCGTTGGGCGCGCCGGGCAGCAGCTCGATCCGGGAGCCGTCGTCGTTCTTCGGCCGCCATACGCCGGTGGCGTCGTCCTTGATGAGCTCGCTGCCGGAGCCGAACAGCGACATGGTGGCGTTCTCGGTACCCCAGCACTGGTCGCCGGTCTTCGGGTTGTTCGCACCTGGGATGTCGTCCACGCAGCTCTTGTAGCGGCGTTCGATGTAGCCGGACGCCAGGTCGAACCCTTCGCCGACCCAGGACGGCTGGTTGTTGGTCGAGGCGGTGCGCCCGTCGACGCTGCCGGAGGAGTAGCCCAGCCCGAGCGACGGCGTGGTGCCGCCAACGGCCGGCGGCAGCCGCAGCGGGTACGACCAGGAGAAGTCGCCGGACGAGCCGCCGGCGCTCCACGTGGCCGACGGGGAGAGCGTGGTGGCGGCGAAGCTGCCGTTCGGGCCCGACGGGCCGGCGAGCGCCGCGACGAGCGTGCTGCCGCTGGCGGCGCTGCGGGCGAAGGCGCCCTTGGGGGCGCCGGGCAGGTCGACCTCCGCGCTCAGCCGGCCGGTGCGCGCGTCGTTGCGGGTCTTCAACGGCTTTGGCGCGCACGCCGCGGCGCGCGGGGTGGTCAGCGCGCACTCCGGCAGTACCGCCAGGTGCAGCCGGGACGCCCAGTCCCCGCCGTACGCGTGCCGGAAGCCCGCGTAGTCGAGGTCGACGGCCACCTTTGCGCCTGCGACGCTGCCGTCGGCGCGGGCGAGGCGCATCAGCGCACCGTCCACCTTGGCTTTGGCGGTGGTGGCGCGGTCGTACACCTGCACGCGCACCTTGGCCGGTGTGGAACGCGCCGCGCGGGCAGCCGCGAGCCGCACTGCCTTGGTGGCGGCGGTCCCGGGTGCGGTCTCCACAGTGGCCGGTGCCGGCCAGGTGACCGAGGGCGCGGCGGTCACCACGTCGGTGGTGCCGGCCGGCCGGGTGCTGCCGGTGTGCGCCTTGACCGAGATCGACTTCTCCGCCTTGACCCCGTCTGGCCGGTACTGCCGGTCCGACGGCTCAGCCGACGCGGGTCCCGCGTTCAGGAGGCCCGCCGCCACCACCGCGCAGAGAAGTTGTATTCCAAGACGTCTGCCGCCCACCGTGTCCCCCTCGCGAACACTCGAACCCGCTGGCGCGGGCGTCGGTACGGTAGCCACGCGCGCTCTCGAAACGGGTCGTCGTTGCGGATTCACGCTGCGGTAACACGCAGAAAATGCGGACACGTGTGGCAAAGGCCGCGAGCGCCGGTTGCACCGCTGGATCGCCGGCTCATACCGTCCGCGCGCTGGCCGGAGGCGGTGTGCACTCCGGCGGCGCGCATCCGGGGGGTACCCAATGAAGCTACGCGCGGCGCTGGCTCTCGCGCTCGTGGTGACCGGTCTCGGCGGGCCGGAGATAAGAGAGGCGCCGCCGGCCAAGCCGGTGGCGCCGACGGTCGCCATGCTCGACGAGCCCGCCGCCGCGGCGAAGGCGCGCGCCGAGCGGCGCCCGGTCGACGTGTCCACATTGACCACCGAGACCCGCCGGGTGCGCGCGAACCCCAACGGGACGTTCACGATGGAGCAGCACACCGTGCCGGTGCGGATGCGTCGCGGCGCCGGCTGGGTGCCGGTCGACACCACGCTGCGCCGCACCGCCGGCGGCACGGTCGCGCCCATCGCGTCGCCGTTGGCGGTCACGTTCTCGGCCGGGGGTGGGGACGTCCCGCTGCTCACCCTGCGTCAGGGCGGCGACTCGCTGTCGCTGGCCTGGCCCGGCCAGCTGCCCGCGCCGGTGCTCGACGGCCACACCGCCACGTACCCTGACGTGCTGCCCGGCGTCGACCTCCAGGTCAAGGCCGAGGCCGACAGCGTGTACCAGGCGCTAATCGTCAAGACCCGGGAGGCCGGCGCCAACCCGGCACTGCGCACCATCTCCTTTGGACTGAGCGGCACCGGGGTCACGTTCGCGACCGACAGGAGCGGCGTCACCCGCGCCACCGACGCGGCCGGTCGGGTGGTCTTCACGGGCGGAACTCCCTACATGTGGGACTCACACGCCCAGAGCGGGCCCGGGCGCAAGCGCGTCGCGGTGCCGATGACCGTCGCCAAGGGGAAGCTCACGCTGAAGCCCGACCGCAAGCTGCTCGCCGCGGCCGACACCCGGTACCCGGTCTACATCGACCCGCCGTGGACCGGCGGCAACCTCGCCTGGACGATGATCGAGGGCAACCACTGGCCCGGCCAGTCCTACTGGGCCTACGGCCGCGAGGACGGCGCGAAGTCGGGCCACGTCTACGACTCGTACCTCGGCAAGTACGTCAAGTACCGGTCCATGTTCCGCCTCGACACCCACGCCCTGCACGGCAAGAACGTCACCAGGGCAACCTTCCAGATCTGGGAGACGCGGGCCTCGTCCTGTGACACCAGCGGCGACCGCGGTGCCGTCGAGCTGCGCGTGATCCCGCCCTTCGACGCCGGCACCACGTGGGGGAACTCGCACACCTGGTTCGACGGCGGCTACACCGACCGGCGCAACTGGGCCAAGGGGTACAACGCGAACTGTCCGGCCGGCACCATCGAGTTCAACGCGCTGTCCGCCGCGCAGGCGGCCGCCGCGGGTGGCTGGCCGAACACACACTTCGGCATCAAGGCCGGCAACGAGGGCGACACGACATACTCGTGGAAGCGGTTCGATCCCAACCCGGTGCTCATCACCGAGTACAACAGCTACCCGAACGCGGCCTACAACCTGGCCGCCGAGCCCAACATGGCGTGCGTGCGCGGCGCTGGCCGGCCGGTCATCAACACCCGCACGCCCACGCTGCGCGCCAACCTGTCGGACCCGGACGGCACCAACGTGTTCGGCCGGTTCGAGTGGTGGGCGCAGAGCGGCAGCGGCCCGATCGTCCATCATGAGACCGGTTGGGGCCCCAACGGCACTCAGGCGTCCGTCAAGACGTGGGGCATCGGCGACGGCGCGTACAAGTGGCGAGTGCTCGCCGACGACGGCACGAACACCGGGCCGTGGAGCGAGTTCTGCGAGTTCGAAGTGGACACCGTGCCACCGGCGACCGCCCCGGTGATCACCGGCGCCGGCCTGCCCGGGGAAGCGGACTGCTGCGTGCCGGTGGGCACCAAGGTGGACGTGACGTTCGAGCCCAACGGCGAGCCCGGCGTCACCGGGTACTACTGGGGCTGGGACGCCAACACCACCAACTACGTCAAGGCCGCTTCGGACGGCAAGGCCACCGTGCCCATCACCGTGTGGCAGGACGGGCCCGCCGAGAGCAACCGGCTCTTCGTGCGCAGCGTCGACCGGGCCGGCAACCGGTACACGGGCACGCCCACGTCGCGCTCGTTCGGCACCAGCCGCTCGACCATCACGCCGAAGAAGGTGCGTGGCGACGTCGACGGCGACGGGCGGGCGGACGCGGTCAGTGTGGAGGACCTCGGGTATGGCGAGACCGGCTTCTACATCAGCCAGGCACGCGGCAACGGCGTGTTCTACCGCTCGTCGCTGACCCACCGCACAGGGCAGAACAGCGCTTGGGCGGTCAGCAGGATCCGATCCGCTCGCGGCGACTTCAACGGCGACGGGCTCGACGACATCGCCGTGCTGCGAAACGACGGCGACGCCCGCGCGACATTGTGGATTTTCCCGTCCTACGGCACCGGGTACTGCACCATCAATACCCCGCGTTGGGACAGCGGTGCCGGCAACTGGGACGTGGCGCGGAGCCTGAGCCTGCACGGCGCCGACGTCAACGGCGACGGCAAGGACGACCTGACCGCCATCTACGACTACGGCGGCGCGAAGTACAACATCTTCACGTGGTTCTCGAATACGACCGGCGCCGGCACGGGCATCCCCGCACCGCATTGCCAGGCGGTGAGCCGCAATGGCACCACGATCTCCGACCCCAGCAAGATCACTATGACCAGCGCGAACCTCACCCACGACCACCCAGCGGGCTGGGCGGACGCCAACAAGGTCAAGATGGTGATGGGCGACTTCAACGGCGACAACAGGGAGGACGTGGCCCACTTCTACGACTACGGCGACTGCCAGACGCGGATGTGGGTCGCCATGTCGGACGGCAACCTCATCGGTGACTTCCAGGAACGCTTCGACAGCGGCAAGTGGAACTGGTGCTCGCACGCCGGAGATTTCGTCAGCGGCGACTTCACCGGCGACGGCAAGGACGACGTGGCCAACCTGCACGTGTACGGCGGCGGCGAGTACCGGCTGTGGGTGTTCCCGTCCACCGGGCCGTCGTTCGGTGCCCCACAGATGTGGTGGTACAAGGCCGGCGGCTGGGCCGATCAGGGCAGGATGCGGCTGTTCGCCGCGGACACCAACATGGACAGTCGCGCCGACGTCTACCACTTCTACGATGCGCCGGACGCGGGTGCGCAGATGCGCGTGCACCAGTCGATCGGCACCACGTTCGTCGAGGCGGGCGCCGGTTCGGTGCGCGTCACCGACCTGACCACCCTCGCCGACGGCGCCACCGTGTGGGCCACCGACAGCCGGGTCGTGTACAAGATGGCCGGTGGCGCCCCGCTGCCGCTCGGCCCCTGCTCTCTCGGGCTGTGCGGCGCTCCCACCGCCACGTACCAGTCATCGGTCGACGCCGCGCCCAAGGCACCGCGCAACGGCACCTTGCTCAAGGCCCGCGAGTACGCCAACGAGAACCTGTACGAGGTGGTGAACGGGCAGATCGACAACCGTGGGCCGTGCCCCGGCAC
This sequence comes from Micromonospora sp. CPCC 206061, assembly GCF_036906915.1. Classification (NCBI taxonomy): domain Bacteria; kingdom Bacillati; phylum Actinomycetota; class Actinomycetes; order Micromonosporales; family Micromonosporaceae; genus Micromonospora; species Micromonospora sp. CPCC 206061. The sequence goes on along the minus strand of NZ_JBAKHX010000001.1, from coordinate 216,969 downwards.
GGACGGGTGCGACCGGGCGATCGATGTCCACCAGGCCTCGGTGGAGCCGCTGGCCACCCCGGTCAGCAACCGCGGGCCGACGTACGGGCAGCTGACCCGGTTCGTCAACGGGGCCGGCGAGCATCTGACCACCAACGGGACGGTGTGGTCCGGGTACCGGCCGCAGCAGCCGCTCGGCCACCTGCCGATGGCATTCGAGTCGGGCACGACGGCGCTGTACCTGTGCATGGCCGGCAGCGACACGTTCAGCTCTACCGCGGCCGACTGCGAGGGTAAGACGAAGCTGACCTCAATCGGCTGGATATACAAGGCCGCACCGGCCGGGCAGGCGAGCGCGCCGCTGTACCGGTGCAAGGAGGCCTCGGGTGAGCACTTCGACTCACTCGACGCGGGCTGCGAGGGCAAGGCCGTGGAACTGCTCCTTGGCCACGTGCAGCCGTATGCCAGCCTGACCTGGTACCAGAAGGCGTACGGAACCGGGGAGAGCTGGACCACGACGCTTTCGCCGCCGTCCGGGTACCGTCCACAGTGGCCGCTCGGGCAGCTGTCGCTCGTCGAGCAGCCCGGCACCGTGCCGCTGTACTCGTGCCTCGACGGCACCGACGAGTTCAGCTCGCCGGACGCCGGGTGCGAGGGCAAGCAGCGGGTGGCCCAGCTCGGCTGGATCTGGCAGACCCAACCCGAGGGTCTCGTCACCGTCGCCGTCTACCGGTGCCGGTTCACCTCCACCGGCGACCGGTACACCGGGCATCACTGCGACGGCCAGGAGGCTGTCGACGGCGGTCCCGTCGGATATGTCCTGTCTCGTGCTCCGCTGGCCCGCACCGTGCGCGGCATGGACCACCGCGGCAGCAGCGGAGCGCTGCCCTCCGGATACCGGATGGAAGGAGTGTTCGGGTACCTGTCGTTCACCAACGAGCCGAACACCCGCATCCTCATGAGCTGCCAGCTGAACTGGGACGAGTTCCTGTCGTTGGACCCGAACTGCGAGGGCCAGCAGGTGCTCCGGCCGCTCGGGTGGATCTGGACGCAGCCCCCGGCGGGCGTGCCGTCCCGGGCCATCTACCGCTGCCTGATCCTCAGGACAGGCGAGCACTTCCCGTCCGTGATGAACGACTGCGAAGGCGACGGCATCCGCAACGAAGGACTCCAGGGGTACGTCCGCGCCCGCCTGTGAGGTTCGTGAGAGGTTGATGAAAGGAATCTGTAAGGGGCCTCTGCCATCCTCTGGTCAGCTTCGGCGCATGGGGGTGCGAGTGGCGATCATGACGCGGGCTCCGGTGACGGTCTCGCTGGTCAGGTACGGGTTTTCGGTAGAGGCCGACCGGGTGTATCGCGGTCTGTTGCGGCGCGGACGGGGGCGCGTCGCAGCGGTCGCGGCAGACCTGGGGATGCCGGCCGCGCAGGTCGGCGAGGCGCTGGCGGAGCTGGCCTACCGGGGCGCGGTCGCGCCGCCGGAGACCGGCCTGCCCGGCTGGCGGGCTGAGCCGCCGGACAGGCTGCTGGCCCTGCTGAATGATCGTGAGGGGCAGCACCCCGCCCGGCGCCCGGCTCCGTCGGACGCCGGGGCGCCGAGGTTCACGCCGCGGGAGCGGGCCCTGATCACGCTCCTCACAGCCGGGCACTCCGACGCCGGCGCGGCGCGCGGGCTCGGCGTGAGCCCGCGCACCGTCTCGTCGATCCTGCGTTCGTTGATGGACCGGCTAGGCGTCGGCAACCGGTTTCAGCTGGGTGTGGCGGTGGGCCGCCTGACCGGCGGCCCACCCACCCACAGCTAGGTCGTACCCGGGCACCGGCGCCGCGTCGGCCGCGTCGGCCGCGTCGGCCGCGTCGGCGAGGACGCTGGTCAGCCGGTCCTCCAGATGCGTACTCATGGTTGCCTCCCGATCGCGTGCTCCGTGCGGCCTGACCAGCTCGCACGAAGTTTGTCCAGTCCACGGGAGGCTTGGCTGCGCACCGTGCCGCGCGAGATGCCGAGTAGCGCGGCTATCTAGTCGTCGGTGCGGTTCTCGTAGTACCGCAGCACCAGCACCGCCCGCTGCCGTCTCGGCAGCGTGGCGAGCGCCTGCCACAGCCCGGTGTCGCCTTCGACCGCCGTGAACGCGTCGTCGGCGTACCCGTGCTCCGGCACGTCACCGACCAGCCGTTCCCGGCGGCGCCGCCGCCACCAGCTGATGTGCAGCCGGGCCATGGTCGTGCGGACGTACCGCTCCGGATCGTCCCGCCGTTGCACGCGCGTCCACGCCGAGCCCAGCCGGGCCAGCGCCTCCTGCGCGAGATCGGCCGCGTCGTGCGGGTTGCCGCTCAGCACGTACCCGTACCGCACCAGCGCCGCCCAACGCGCCGGACGAAGTCCTCGAACCGACCGTCCGCCCCGTTCATGGCCACCTCCACGAACACTGGACGCACCGACCCGGCGAACTGTTGCAAGCCGTCAGTTCACGGCGCGCAGCACCAGCGGCAGGGGTTCGGAGTTGAGCTGGGCGGCGAGCACCATCGCGCTGTCGCGGGTGAAGTCGCCACTGATGTGGGCACCGCCGGTGAGCACGTCCAGCACGGCGGGGGCGGAGATCACGACATCGTCGAGCACGATCGCCACCTGGTTGTTGCCCTCGCCGGCGGTGAACGCCTCCCGGGTCAGGTCGGTCCACCGCTGCTGGCCGGTGCTGGTGAAGTTGATCGCGACTATCCATTCGCCGACGGACTGTTCGAGCGACGCCTCCGCGGTGTCGATGTCCGCGGCGCTGACCTTGGCGACGTCCATGAGGTACTTGGTCGGCAGGTCCGCGCGGGCGCAGGCGACGAGCTGGTCGGTGGCGGCGGTCGCGCCGGCGGGCCGCGCGGCCAGTTGCGGACAGGTAACGGTCGGCACCGCGTACTGCATCGCCGACGGCAGGGCCGCGACCTGCGCCGGCGTCAGCGACGCGAACGGCGCGAGCGCCGCCGTGGTCGCTGGGTCGGGCGCGCCGGGCGCCGTGATGCCTACGGCGATCTGGTATGCGCCGCCGAGCCGCGTGGCAACCTCGGCGCGGCTGGGCACCGGGCCGGCGTCCGGGGGTAGCGCCGGAGTGCTGGCCGTCGACTGGTCGGGCACCGAGCCGAGAACCCGGCGCATCCGCAGTTCACCGGTGCCGGCCAGGGACCGCAGCACGTCTTCCTTGCCCACGCCGTCGACCTTGAGCACCAGCCGGCGGTCACCGTCGATCTCCACCGACCGCCGGTCGAACTCGGCCGCCTCGATCCGGTCGGCCAGGACGTCGCGGGTGCGCTCCAGCGCCTTCCGGTCGGGCGTGCCGCCGCCGGCGGTCACCGCCTCGACGGTGAGCGTGGTGGTGCCCGGATCGCCCAGGTCGAAGATCCGGTCGCGGAACAGGAACCCCACGACGCCGCACGTCACGGCCGTGACCAGGACGACCACGCCCAGCGCGCCGAGCACGATGAGAAGGTTTCGGCTGTTGACCGACGGCGGCTGCTGCGGCTGCGGCAATTCGGACACGCGGTGAGTCTAGGCACCGGTGTCCACTGAAGATTCGTGGCAGGTCCAAGAACGCGGCTCAGGGACGGCCGCGGCGACTGGCAAGCAATTTCTCGCCCTGCATCTCGTCGGCCACGTCGCACGGGTCGGTGGCCGGGTCGATGTGGCGGGCCTCGCAGGCCACGCGGTGGAGCAGGTCGCGGAACGCCTCCCGCTCGCCGGGGGCCAGCGCACTCAGCACGCGGTCTTCGGCGGCGCGGACGCGGCGTTCGAGATCGGTGAGCGTGCGCTGGCCCAGGTCGGTCGCGACGATCCGGCGCTGGCGGCGGTCGGCGGGGTTGAGCTGCCGCTCGACCAGCCCGGCGTCGACCAAGTCGTCGATCAGGTAGGTCATCACGGTGCGGTCGATGCCCAGGTGCGCGGCGAGGGCGAGCTGGCTGGGCCGGTCTCCCTCCACGACCGCGGCGAGGGTGTGGTAGCCGCGCGGTCCGTGCGGCAGGTCGCCGAGGACGGTCACTACCGAGCTCTGGTACGCGCGCAGCAGCACGCCCAGCGCCCAGCCTATGCCCTCGTCCATGACATGCATCATATCGTTCCGATCATCTGTCTGGCATATGATCTGTTCGACAACATATTTCGGAGGTGCGCGATGGTCGAGTTCGGGGCGTTCATCACCCCCACCAGCGCGGCGCCGCAGGTGCCGGTGGCGCTCGCACGCCGCGCCGACGAGCTCGGCCTCGACCTCGTCACGTTCCAGGACCACCCGTACCAGCCGGCCTTCCTCGACACCTGGACGCTGATGTCCTGGGTCGCCGGCCAGACCGAGCGGGTCCGCCTCGCCGGCAACGTCCTCAACATCCCGCTCCGCAACCCCGCCGTGCTCGCCCGCGCCGCCACGAGCCTCGACCTGCTCTCCGGCGGCCGCCTGGAACTGGCCCTGGGCGCCGGCGCCTTCTGGGACGCGATCGAGGCGATGGGCGGCCGGCGGCTCGCGCCCGGTCAGGCCGTCGACGCGCTCAGCGAGGCCATCGACGTCATCCGGGGCGTGTTCGAGGCCGGCTCGGCGCCCGCGCACGACATCCCGATCTGGCTCGGCGCCCGCCGCCGGCGCATGCTCCGGTTGATCGGCCAAAAGGCGGACGGCTGGCTGCCGACCCTCGGCTACCTGGATCCGGGCGAGCTGCGCGCCGGCAACAAGATCATTGACGAGGCAGCCGTCGAGGCAGGCCGCGACCCGGTCGAGATCCGCCGGCTGGTCAACATCTCCGGACGCTTCGCCGACCGCCGCGGCGGCTTCCTCGACGGCCCACCCGAGCAGTGGGTCGAGGACCTGCTTCCGCTGGCCATCGAGGACCGCGTCGGCACGTTCATCCTCATGACCGACGACGCGAGCACGCTCGAACGGTTCGCCCGGGAGGTCGCGCCCGCGCTGCGCGCGGCCACACCCGACACCACGGCCACCGGCCGCAGCGCGCGCGTGCGCGCCAAGAGGCGTCAGGGCATCGACTACGACGGCGTGCCACCGTCGCTCACGGCCATCGAGCCGGGAGACATCGGGTACGCGCGCGTGCGGTCGACCTATCTGCGTGGTGGGTCGCCAGGCCTGGTACTGCGTCCGCGTGACACCGCACAAGTGGTGGAGGCGCTCGCGTACGCCCGGGCCCATCCGGCGCTGCCGTTGGGAATCCGCAGCGGTGGCCACGGTGTGAGTGGACGGTCCACCAACGACGGTGGCATCGTCATCGACCTGTCCACACTGGCCGGAATCGAGGTGCTCGACGAGTCCACGCGGCGGGTGCGGATCGGGCCCGGCGCGCGGTGGAAGCACGTCGCCGCAGCCCTCGACGAGTACGACTGGGCACTCAGCTCCGGCGACTACGGCGGGGTGGGCGTCGGTGGGCTCGCCACGGCAGGCGGCATCGGGTTCCTCGGCCGCAAGTACGGGCTGACCATCGACCACCTGCGCGCCGCCGAGGTGGTGCTCGCCGACGGCACGGTCGTCCACGCCAGCGCCGGCGAGCACCCCGACCTGTTCTGGGCGCTGCGCGGCGCCGGTGCCAACTTCGGCATCGTCACCTCGTTCGAGTTCGAGGTCGACGAGGTCCGCGAGGTCGGCTGGGCGCACCTGGGATTCGCCGTCTCCGACGTGGCCGACTTCCTGCGCCGCTTCGGCGACGCCGTGGCGGCCACGCCCCGCGACACCACGCCTTTCCTGCTCGTCAGCCCGCCGCGCCGGGGCCAGCCGGCCCTCGCGCAGCTGATGGCGATGGTCGACGCCGCCGACCCGGAGACGGTGATCGCCCAGCTCCAGCCGTTCGCCGAGCTCGCGCCCATGTACCAGCAGCAGGTGGTGATCGCGCCCTACGCCGCCGTGATGGGCATGGCGCCGGACGGCGACCACCAGGGCCAGGGAGAGCCGATCGCGCGGTCCGCGTTCGTCCGCGAGATCACCCCCGCGTTCGCCGCCATCTCCGCTGACCTGCTGCGCGGCGGCGTCGTGTACTGGTACCAGCTGCGCACCGTCGGCGGGGCGATCGCCGATGTCGACCCCGACGCCACCGCATACGCCCACCGCGACGCCGGTTTCCAGCTCACTGCGATGGGTACCGACCAGCGGCGCATGGACGCGCTGTGGGACTCCGTACGCGGGCACTTCGACGGCCTGTACCTCAGCTTCGAAACCGACCGGCGGCCCGAGCGGCTCGCGGACGCCTTCCCGCCGCGGACGCTGGCCCGGCTGCGGGAGCTCAAGGCGCGCTACGACCCCGACAACGTCTTCCGCGACAACTTCAACATTCCTGTGGGGACATCATGACTGTGCTAACTGGCGCTCGCTCCGCTCCCGCGGGTCATGCGCCTCTCCTGCCACCCGGTAGCCGCCAGTCGCTCCGGCCGCTGCGATCCTGGCCCGCGCTGCGCGCGGGCGGCTCGGGCGCTGAAATCCGCCCTGTAGCCGCCAGTCGCTTCGGTCGCTGCGCTCCCTTTGCTTGGTGGCGGCTGCGGGCGGCGCGCCCTCACGGCTCCCTCCGCTTGGTGGCGGCTGCGGGAGGTGGCGCATGACCGACTACGGACACGACCTGCTGTTCGGCACGTTCGTCACGCCGTCCGTGCAACCGGTCACGCACGCCGTCGACCTCGCGATCGTGGCCGACCGGGCCGGCCTCGACCTGGTCACCTTCCAGGACCACCCGTACCAACCGCGATTGCACGACACCTGGACGCTCCTGTCGTACGTGGCGTCCCGCACCGAGCGGGTCCGGGTCAGCGGCAACGTCCTCAACCTGCCGCTGCGGCAGCCGGCCGTGCTGGCCCGCGCGGCGGCGAGCCTCGACCTGCTCTCCGGCGGGCGTTTTGAGCTGGGCATCGGCGCGGGCGGCTTCTGGGACGCGATCGAGGCGATGGGCGGGCGGCGGCTCACTCCTGGCCAGGCGGTCGACGCCCTGGAAGAGGCCATCACGGTCATCCGGGAGATCTGGGCGGCCGGTAAACCCGGCGGCGTACGCGTCGACGGCCGGTACTACAAGGTCAACGGCGCCAAGCGCGGCCCCGCCCCGGCACACGACATCGGCGTGTGGGTTGGCGCGTACAAGCCGAAGATGCTCCGCTTGACCGGGCGCGTCGCGGACGGCTGGCTGCCGTCACTGGGATACCTGAAGGGCGGCCCGGCCGAGCTGCGCGACCTCAACGCCCGCATCGACGAGGCGGCGGTGTCCGCCGGCCGCGACCCGTCCGCGGTACGCCGCCTGCTCAACATCGGCGGCCGCTTCGCCCCGACCGGCCGTGGCCTGCTCGACGGCCCACCCGAGCAGTGGGCCGAGGAACTGGCCGAGCTGACCCTCGAATACGGAATCTCCGCGTTCATCCTCGCCACCGACGACCCCGCCACCATAGAGCGCTACGCCGCCGAAGTAGCCCCCGCCACCAGAGACCTGGTCAAGTCCGACCGCCCCACCTAGACCCAGGGGGGAGGGTGTAGCCCATGTTCAGCATCGGAGACTTCGCCAAGCTGGGCCGGGTGTCCGTCCGGATGCTGCGTCACTACGACTCGCTGGGGCTGCTCGTGCCGGCGCAGGTCGACGCGGGCACCGGATACCGGTCCTACCGGGCCGAGCAGTTGCGCCGGCTCAACCGGATCCTCGCGCTGAAGGACCTCGGGTTCACGCTCCAGCAGGTCCAGTCGATCCTCGACGAGAAGCTCGGCGCGGAGGAGCTGCGCGGCATGCTGCGGATGCGCCGGGCCCAGCTCCAGGAGCAGATGGCGGCTGACGTGGCCCGGTTGACCAGCGTCGAGGCGAGGCTCCGGACCATCGAGAGGGAGGGACGCATGAGTACGGACGACGTCGTGGTCAAGCAGGTGCCGCGGGTGCGGGTCGCGGAGCTGAGCGCCGTCGCGGCGAGCTATGAGGGCAGTGACATCGGCCCGGTGATCCAACCGCTGTATCAGCAGCTTTTCCAGCGGCTCGGGGCCGCGGGCGTGCAGATGGCGGGACCGTCTATCGCGTACTACGAATCGGCGCCCGCCGAGTCGCCGGAGGCGGTGACCGTGCACGCGGCGGTGACGGTCGCGGTCGAGCCCGATCCGGGGTACGACTTCGCCGTGCTCGACCTGCCGGAGCTGCCGAACGCGGCGACGATCGTGCACCACGGTTCGATGGACGAGGCCGACCGCAGCATGCATACGCTGGCCCAGTGGATCGACGACAACGGGTACAAGATGGAGGGGTACGCGCGTGAGGTGTGCCTGGAGTTCGACCCGGATGATCCGAGCAAGTGGGTCCACGAGTTCCAGGTCTCGATCGTTCCGTAGGGTCGGACGTGTTGGTTTCGTCCTGACCTGAGGAGGCGCCGTGGCGTACGGCCGTTTCGGCACCATGAAGGCCAAGCCCGGCCACCGCGACGCCGTCGTGGCGATTCTGCTCGAAGGCGAGGAGGGCCTGCGCGCGGCCGGGTGCGTGCTGTACGCCGTCGGCGTCTCCGAGACCGATCCCGACCTGATCCTGGTCACCGAGCTCTGGCACAGCAAGCAGCACCATGCCGTGTCGCTCCAACTGCCGGAGACCAAAGACGCCATCGGGCGGGCGATGCCGATGCTGACCGGAGAGTTCACCGGCGACGAGATGACTGTTGTCGGTGGCGTTCTGCCTTGACAACATGCCCCATCGTGAAGTTGTGCCCGACCTGACGTTGCCCGAGGCCGTCTTTGTTCTCGCTCATTCCCCATCCGGCCGGCGTGACCCAATGTGGTCTACTGTGGAGCAATTGGTCGGGGCCGCCGTCCTCGGCGAGCTGTACCTCGCGGAGCGCATCGAGCTCGACCAGGATGGTGTGGCTGTCCTGGTCCGCTCGTCCACGCCCACCGAAGACCCGCTGCTCGACGGCGTGCTCGCCCGTATGGTGGATTCCGATGCGCATTCTCCGCTGGCCGCGGCACCTCCACGACGGTGACGCGCACGCCCGCGTGGTCGTTCTGGGCGTGCTGTTGGCGGGCGCCCAGCGGAGCCGTCAGGATGCGAACGCGAAGGCTCTGGGTGACCGGGGTGAGTCCGTGGTGGCCGAGGTCGTCGAGGCATACCGGGCAACGGTGGCATGCATGCGAACCTGCCCGCCGAAGGGTGACCAGACTCGCATCATGGTCGACGCCTCGCAGCCGCGCGTCTTCCTGACCGAGTGGGGTGATGGTCCTGGTTGGCGGGGCCGTGATCATGGTCGGTCTCATGGGCGTTGCCGGCGCGCTGATGCCGGGGCACTCCGGTCCGCGCCTGTCCCGCCCTCGGCGCCGTTGATCCCGATGACCGGCTGGACGCGAGTCTCATTCACGACCACCAAAAGCGCGGCCGGTGCATCGGCCATTGAGGGATTGTTAATCGTCCATATGGCGCCAGTGTTGCGTAATTCCACGGATGTCGTCACCGTGCGTGTTCGTCAAGACTGTGGCGCATGCGCATTCAGGTGCTCGGTCCGGTGCGCGCCTGGCGGGGAGACGACGAGCTGGAATTGGAGCTGGGACCCGCGGCCCAGCGAGCGGTCCTCGGGCTGCTGGCCCTCGCCTGCGGCCAGCCCCTGACCCGTGCCCAGCTCGTCAGCGGCGTCTGGTACGACCGGGAGCCGCCCTCGACGGCCGCCAACGTCATCCAGACACACGTCAAACACCTGCGCAGGCTCCTGGAGCCGGGTCGCCGGCCGCACGCGCCGAGCGCGCTGCTGCGGCAGGTCGGCGACGGGTACGCGCTGCAGGTGCCGGCCGCGGCGGTCGACGTCTCGCGATTCCGGGCCCTGACCGCGTCGGCGGCGGTCGCGCAGCGGGAGGGTCAGCTCGACCGGGCGGCTGAGCTGCTCGACGAGGCGCTCGGGTTGTGGCAGGGGCCGCCGTTCGCCGATGTGCCGGCGCTGGCCAGCCATCCGAAGGTGGTCGCGCTGGCGGGGGAGCGGCAGGCGGCGCTCGACCGGTACGGCGAGGTGAAGATCGCCGCCGGGCGGGCCGCCGAGGTGCTGCCGGCGCTGGAGGAGGCCGCAGCGGAGCAGCCGCTGGATGAGGCGGGGCAGGCCCGGCTGATTCGGGCCTACCACGCGGCCGGGCGGCGGGGACAGGCGTTCACCGCGTACCACGAAGCTCGCCGGCGCCTCGCCGACGAGCTCGGCGTGGCACCCGGCGCGGAGCTGTCGGCGGCCCACACGCTGCTGCTGCGCGACGACGCCCCGGTCGCCGCGTCCGCGGGACCGGCGCGGCGCGCCGCCGCCCGGCCGCTCCGCCCCGTGCCGGCCCAGCTGCCGACCGACGTGCCGGGTTTCGTCGGGCGCGCGGCCGAGCTGGCGCAGCTCGGCGAGCTGCTGGAGGCGTCCGCCGTCCGGATCTGCGTGGTGTCCGGCACGGCCGGGGTCGGCAAGACCGCTCTCGCCGTACGGTGGGCACACGACGTCGCGCACAGATTCCCCGATGGACAGCTGTACGTGAACCTGCGCGGCTTCGATCCCGGAGGCGTGGCGATGGACCCGTCCGAGGCCGTGCGGCGCCTGCTCGACGCGCTCGACGTGCCGCCCGAACGCATACCGTCCGATCTGGACAGCCGCTCCGCCCTGTACCGCAGCCAGCTCGCCGGCCGCCGCCTGCTCGTGGTGCTCGACAACGCCCGCGACCCAGCGCAGGTGCGGCCGCTGCTGCCCGGCGCGCCCGGCTGCGCGGTCGTGGTCACCAGCCGCCATCAACTGTCCAGTTTGGTGGCCGCCGAGGGAGCCCAGCATCTGCCGCTCGACCTGTTGACCGCCAGCGAGGCACACGACCTGCTCGCCCGCCGCGTCGGTGCCCGCCGGGTGGCCGGTGAGCCAAGCGCCGTGGCCGAGATCCTCGCCCGGTGCTCGGGATTGCCCCTGGCGGTGGCGGTCGTGGCGGCGCGTGCCGCGGTCAGCCGGCACCTGCCGTTCGCGGCGCTCGCCGAGCAGTTCCGGGGCGACGGTGACTGCCTCGACGCGCTGACCACCGGTGACCCGAGCACCGACCTTCGGGCCGTGCTGTCCTGGTCATACCGTGCCCTGGTCCCGGAGGCGGCGCGGCTGTTCCGGCTGCTCGGGCTGCACCCCGGCCCAGACGTCTCGGTGCCGGCCGCCGCCAGCCTCGCCGCGCGCCCGGCGCCCCAGGTCCGCCAGCTCATCGCCGAGCTGGTCGGCGCCAACCTGCTCACCGAGCACACGCCCGGCCGGTACACGTCCCACGATCTGTTGCGCGCCTACGCCAGTGACCTGGCCGAGCGGCTCGACAAGGAGCGACCGCGCCGCGCCGCCATCCGGCGGATGGTCGAGCACTACCTGCACTCGGCGTACGCCGCTGATCAGCAGCTCGACCACGGCCGGGCGCGGACCATCCTGCGGGCCCCTACGTCCGGGGTCGTTCCGGAGCACCCCGCAGACCTCGCGGAGGCGCGGGCCTGGTTCTCCGCGGAGCGAGCCGTTCTCCTCGGCGCCCTGGAGCGGGCGTCCACTGTGTCCAGTACACACGAATGGCAGCTCGCCTCCACTCTGTACACGTTCATGGACCGCGACGGGCACTGGGACGACCTGGCGGCGACGCAGCGCGCGGGCGTGGCGGCCGCGCGACGCGACGGTGAGGTGGCCGCGGAGGCCGCCGCCCGCCGTTTCCTCGCCCGCGCGCACACCCGGCGGCGGCGCTTCGAGGACGCCCACGCCGAGCTGCGCCGCGCCCTCGACCTGTACGGCCAGGCCGGTGACCGCATCGGTCAGGGCCACACGCATCTCAATCTGGCGCTGTTGTGGGACCGACTCCAGCGGCGCCACGACGCGCTGCACCACGCGCAGAAGGCGCTGGCGGTCTTCGAGGCGGCCGGAGACAAGCACGGCCGGGCCCGCGCGCTCAACGCCACCGGCTGGTACCACGAGCTGCTCGGCGACCATCGCCAGGCGCTGACGTACTGCCGGCAGGCCCTGACGCAGCTCCAGGCGCTCGACGACGTCAACGGGCAGGCGGGCACCTGGGACAGCCTCGCGCACGCCCACCACGGTCTCGGCGAGCATGCTCGGGCGGTCACCTGCTACGAGCACGCGATCGCCCTCTACCGCAGGATCGGCGACCAGCACCTGGTCGCGATCGTGCAGTCGAGCCTCGGCGAGACGCATGAGGCGCTCGGCGCGCACGACAAGGCGCGCGAGGTCTGGCGCGAGGCGCTGGCGATCCTCGCCGATGTGGACCATCAGGAGGCCGAGACGGTGCGCGCGAAGCTCGCCGCCCTCGCCGGTGCCCGGCACCGTCACCTTCGCCGCGTCGCGGTGTGAGCGTAATCCAGCCGGGGTCCAGCGGGAATCCAGCCGTGCTGGTCAGGCTGGGGTCACGCTCGGCGATTGCTCGCCGCGACCGGAGGGGGAGGCCAATTTGCGTTTCGCGGTCCTGGGGCCATTCGAGGTGACCAGCGGCGAACTTGTGCTGACGCCGAGTGCGCCGAAACTACGCCAGCTACTGGCCCAGCTGATACTCCAGTCCAACCAGATCGCGCACATCGACCGGCTCATCGAGGAGTTGTGGGACGACGAGCCGCCGGCGAGCGCGCGCACGACCCTTCAGACGTACGTGTACCAGCTTCGAAAGCTGCTGGCCAAGGCCGGCCGCGGCCGCGACGACCTGGTGTTGACCAAGCCGTTCGGGTACGTGGCGTCGATCCAGCCGGACGCGGTCGACGCCTACCAGTTCGACCAGTACATGGGCCGTGGCCAGGCCGCGCTGGAGCGGGGCCAGCCCATGGTGGCGTCCCGCGAGCTGAGCCAGGCGCTCGGGCTGTGGCGCGGCGAGGCGCTCGCCGACGTGGTGACTGGCTCGGTGTTGAGCGCGCAGGCGATCCGCCTGGAGGAAAACAGGCTGCGTGCGCTGGAGATGCGGGTCAAGGCAGACCTGTGCCTCGGCCGGCACCGCGAGCTGGTCAGCGAGCTCAAGGGACTCGTTTCGGCGCACCCGCTGCACGAGGGCCTGTACTCCCAGCTGATGCTCGCGCTGTACCGGTCCGGCCGGCGATTCGAGGCGATGGAGGTGTACCAGCAGCTGCGCCGGTCCCTTGTGGAGGAGCTGGGACTGGAGCCGTCCAGCGAGCTGATGCGCCTGCACCAGGCGATCCTGGCCGGTGACGCGTCGCTCGACCTGCCGCTCGACGTCGCGCCGGCCGCCGAGTCGCTGAGGGCCAGCGGCCCGGCTCCCGAGGCGGTGCCCACACAGTTGCCGGCCGACGCGGCCGCGTTCGCGGGACGGGTCGACGAGCTGGCGCGCATCCAGGCGCACTTCGAGGTCTCCGGCGGCGCCGAGGCCAGCGTGGTGGCGATCGACGGCGCTGCCGGGATGGGCAAGACCACGCTCGCGGTGCGCGCCGCCCACCGGCTGCGGGCCCGCTTCCCGGACGGGCAGTTCTTCGTGCCGCTGTCCGGCAGCGAGGCCGAGCCGGCCTCCGCGAGCGACGCGCTGGCGCGGATGCTGGCCTGCATCGGTGTGCCGGCGGCGGAGCAGCCCACCGACCTGGCGGGCCGCAGCGAGCTCTTCCGAGCCTGGTGCGCGGGCCGGCGGGTACTGGTCGTCGTGGACGATGCCGCCAGCATCGCGCAGGTGGCGCCGCTGCTGCCGGTCGGCGCGGAGTCGGGTGCGATCGTCACCAGCCGGCAGGAACTGTCCGGCGTGGCCGGTGCCCGTGCCGTGCGGCTGGTGGAGCTGCGCGACGGCGAGGCGGTGGCGCTGCTGGCCAGCATCGTCGAGCCGGCCCGGGTGATGGCCGACCCGGCAGCGGCGTACGCCATCGTGGAGCAGTGCGGGCGGGTGCCGCTGGCGGTACGCACCGCGGGCGCCCGCCTCAACGCCGTGCCGCACTGGCCTATCGGCCGGTTCGCCGCGCGGCTGGCCGACGAAGACCACCGCCTCGACGAGCTGCGGGTGGCCGACCTGGAGATGGCCGCCGCGCTGGAACAGGCATACCGCCGCCTCGACGCGGCAGCCCAGCGGGCGCAGCGCCTGCTGAGCATGCTCCCGCCGGCTCAGGCGGTCTCATCGCGTAGCGGCGGGGCCGCGTGAAAGGGGTGTCGGCTGTGGAAAAGACCGATGTGCTCGTGGTCGGCGGCGGCCTGGTAGGCCTGTCGAGCGCGCTGTTCCTGGCCCGGGCCGGTGTCGACGTCACGCTCGTCGAGCGCCACCCGGCGACGTCGGTGCATCCGCGCGCCCGCGGCGTCAACCCGCGCACCGTGGAGATCCTGCGCGGCTGCGACCCGGCGATCGAGGAGGCGATGCGGGACACGCCGTCGGCGCGGGCGCTGGTCGACAACGACGGCGTGCTCGCGATGACCAGCCTGGCCGGTGAGCAGATCGCCGAGCTGGACCAGCCGTACCTGCTCGGCCTGCGCGCCGACTGGAGCGCGCTCAGTCCGGCCCGGTGGTGCCTGTGCGACCAGGACGAGCTGGAGCCGATCCTGCGCGACGCGGCCCGGCGGCACGGCGCCGACGTGCGCTTCGGCACCGCACTGTCCTCATGGGACCAGGACGACGACGCGGTGTACGCCACCCTCCGCGTCGACGGTGCCGACCGCGCGGTGCGCGCCCGGTACCTCATCGCCGCCGACGGCGTCGCCAGCCCGATCCGCACCACGCTCGGCATCGGCAGGACCGGCCACGGCACGCTCGCGCACTACCTGAGCATGTACTTCCGCGCTGACCTGCGCGAGCCGTTGCGCGGGCGGCGGTTCGTGCTCGGATACGTGGTGAACGACGACGTGATGGGCGCGCTCGTGCCGGTAGACAACGCCGAGCGGTGGCTGCTGCACGTGCCGGTCGACCCGGAAGACGAGGACGTGCTCGACTGGCCGCGTGAGCGGCACGTCGAGCTGATCCGGGCGGCCGCGGGCGTGCCCGACCTTGACCCGGAGGTGATCGCGGTGCTGCCGTGGGAGGCGTCCGGCACGGTGGCCGAGCGGATGCGGGTGGGCCGGGCGTTCCTGGCTGGCGACGCGGCGCACGTGATGCCGCCGACCGGCGCGTTCGGCTCCAATACCGGCATCCAGGACGCGCACAACCTGTGCTGGAAGCTCGCCGCCGTGCTGCGCGGCGACGCCGGGCCGGCACTGCTCGACAGCTACGAGTCCGAGCGGCTGCCGGTGGCCCGCCGCACGGTCGAGCAGGCGGTGCGGCGGTCGCAGGACAGGCCCCGGCTGGTGCGGGCGGTCGACTCGCGGATCGCCGCCGGCATCGTCCCCGACCCGGTGGTGATGTTCGGTTACCGGTACGGCGCCGGGACGGACGCTGGGGTGTTCGACGTGACCGGCGACGGCGGTCCGGGTACGCGACTACCGCACGCGTGGCTGGAGGACGGGCGGTCCACGTTGGACCTCGTCGACCCCAACGGCTTCACGCTTCTGGTCGAGGGCGCCGCGGCGCCCTCGGTGGACGGCGTGCGCGTGCACCACGGAAGCCCGCTGGGAGGGGCGATTCTCGTGCGCCCCGACGGGTTCGTCGCCTGGCAGGGCGAGAGCGCCGACGGCGCCGCGGCCGCCCTGGCGAGCCTGCTCGACCGGTAGACACGAAGGAGGCGGGCGTCCCACGCCGCCCGCCTCCGCACAGTGTCGCCGACGTATCACTACCGCGTGCTACTCGGTCGGGAACCAGTCCCGGATGGACATCGCCGCGACCGTGTCACCCTTCACCTTGATGCGTCCGGTCATCGCCAGCATCGCGCCGTTGGCCTTGCCCAGCGACAGGCGCAGGAAGTCCGACAGTGACATGCTGATGACCGACGTCGCGTCCGGCGACGTGCCGGGCCCGATGGCGCACGTGCCGTCGTCGACCGAGAGGGCGTAGCTGATCGGCCCGTCGGGTGTGCTGATGCAGAACTCGAACTTGCCGTGCTCGCCCAGCGCGCGTTCCGGCGAGAAGCTCTCGCGGTACATCGCGAACATGGCCTCCAGGATCTCCGCGCTGGTGAGACCCTGGCCGATCAGCGTCTCGGTAAGCTTCTTCGCCGGCGTCGAGTCGACCGTCTTCCGGATCTGCTCGAAGCGCTCGTTGACCACGCTGGTCATGCTTGTCACCTCCGTATTGGGTGTGCACCCACCTTCACGGTGCGTGCTGGTGTCCGGGTGGAGCCGTGCTGGGAGCGTTCCGTTCATTTGGCGAACCGCATCCCCGCGATCGAGAGCTGAGACAGGCAGCGCATGCCGCTGGTGCGCAGCGCCGCCGCGAAGGTCGCACCGTCGGCCGGTGCGGGCGTCGACACGAGGTGCGCGGCGAGCCGCCGTTCGCCGGCCACCACGTCGGGGTCGGCGGCGAGCGTGGCGAGCGCCTGCTCCCACGCGCCGTCCTCGTACTGGACGATCCGCAGCACGGTGCGGCTGTGGCGGAAGGCGGCGGTGGCCACGATCGGGCCGCCGGCGGCCGCCCACTGCTCGCCGACCAGCTCCTTGAGCAGCACGTCGACGTCGTCCCCGCCGTCGTGCTCGGCCAGCGTGGCCGACGTGGCGTACAGGCCGGCGATCGGCTGGTCGTCCACGATGGACTGGGTGACACAGCGCATGAGGCTGCGCGAGAAGTACGCCAGGAACCCCTCCACCGTCGTGGTGTCGCGGGGCTCCCGCAGCAGCGGCGCCAGCCGCCGTTCCGCCTCCTGCACGCCCTCCTGCATCGCCATGTGCCGGGCCACGTCGTCGACGTCGCCGCGGAACTGGATGAGGCGCGCCATCCGGTCGTGCCGGATGAACAGCCCGGTGCCCATCAGCATGCCCACCCGCTCGCCGGCCGCGTTGCGCAGGATCGGCGAGTTGGCGCGCTTGAAGTTGCGCCGGGAGAAGATGTCCGCGATCTCCTCCTCGTGGCCGAAGGCCACCGGATACGTGATTGCCGCGAAGGTCATCGGATCCTCCCAGGAACTAGCCGTGCGTGGTGAGCAGAGCCAGGCCGACCGCGTCGGCGGCCAGTGCCAGGACGGCGAACAGGGTGCGCACCAGGTGCCAGCCGCGCCACGCCGGGCGCGGGTCCGGCCACCCGACCGGTACCGCCAGTGGCCGCACGGCACGTACACGCCGGTTGATGCGCTCGTTTCGCAGGTGCGAGACGACCTGCACGCCGAGCAGCGCCACGACGGCCGTGGCGTACGCGGTGCGCGGCGCCGCTCCGGCGGCCAGCGGGATCGCCGCCAGGTTGGCGACGAGCCCGCCGAGCACGACGATCGGCATCAGCGGGTGGTAGCCCTGGCCGAGCCGCTGGTGTATCTCCACGTAGCGCTCCGGCGGCAGGCTGGCCAGCGTCGGCACCACGCTGACCGCGACAGCCACGAAGACGCCACACACCACGCCGGTGCAGATCACCGCGACGGCACCAGCGATGCTGGCCAGCATCGGCCCACCTCCCACTGTCGACGGTCGCTGATCGCAGGTTCACACGCGCCGCTCGAACCCGGATCGAGCCGCCGGTGGACCGGTCTTCGACCCGCACCCGAGCCCGCGCTGCGACGGTCGAGAGGTGACGAGCAGGGGTAGCCGGATACTGGGTGTCGGCGCGTACCGCCCGCGGCGCGTGGTCGGCAACGACGAGATCGCCGCGCGGATCGGCGTAACGGCGGAGTGGATCGAGCGCCGCTCGGGCATCCACAGTCGACGGTACGCGGGACCGGACGAGACGCTGACCGCGATGTCGCTGGAAGCGGCCGGCAAGGCCCTTGCCGCCGCGGGCGTGAGCGCGGGCGACGTCGGTTGCGTCATCGCCGCCACCACGACGCACCTGACTCAGATGCCGGCGCTGGCCACCGAGGTGGCACACCAGCTCGGCGTCGAGCCGGCCGGCGCGCTCGACATCAGCGCCGCGTGCGCGGGCTTCTGCTACGGCCTTGCGCTGGCCAGCGACCTGGTCCGCGCCGGCTCCGCGGAGTACGTGCTGCTGCTGGGCGCGGAGCGGGTGACCGACATCCTCGACCACGGCGACCCGGCGACCGCGTTCCTGTTCGCCGACGGTGCGGGCGCCGTGGTGGTGGGCCCGTCCGACACGCCGCGGATCGGCCCGGTCGTCTGGGGCAGTGACGGGTCCCGCCGCACCGCCGTCGGCATGACCGGGTACTGGACGCGGGACCTGCGCGATCCGGCCACCCCATGGCCGGTGCTGGGCATGTCGGGGTGGCGGGTGTTTCGCTGGGCCACCGGTCAGCTCGGCGAGGTGGCGCGCACCGCGGTCGAGCGGGCCGGGCTGCGGATCGATCAGCTCGGCGCGTTCGTGCCGCACCAGGCCAACGAGCTCATCACCGACGCCATCGCGGCCAAGCTGGCTCTGCCGCCCGAGGTCGCGGTCGCCCGCGACATCCGATACAGCGGAAACACCTCAGCCGCGTCGATACCGCTCGCGATCGACGCGCTGATGGAGTCGGGCGAGGTGGCGCACGGCGCGAGCGCGCTGCTGATCGGCTTCGGTTCCGGATTGGTGTATGCCGCTCAGGTGGCCCACCTGCCCTAAGAGGTGAGCTGCTCCTGGGCCGCCTGGCCGGGGGCGCCGTGGTCGCGCAACTGGCTCTCCAGGTAGGCCATCAGCCGGGTGCGGTACTCGCGCTCGAAGTTTTCGAGCTCCTCGATGTGCTTCAGCGTCGCGGTGCGCTTCGCGTCGAGGCCGCCCATCGCCTCCTGGTGCCGTTGGCGCGCGTCGCGCTCCAGCGCGTCGGCCTTGGCGCGCGCGTCGCCGGTGACCTCGGCGGCCCTGGCCCGGGCGTCGGACAGCAGCCCTTCGGCCTCGCGCCGTGCGTCGACGACGTGGTCGTCGGCCGTGCGCTGGGCCATCATCAGCACGCGTACGGCCTGGTCACTGTCGCCGCCGGCACCGCCGGCCGGGCCGCCCATGCCGCGCACCTGGTCGAGCTCGGCCTGCATGGCCCGCGCGGCCTGGTCGGCCGCTGCCGCGTCGCGCTGGAGCCGGTCGAGCTGCGACTTCATCCGGCTGAGCTCCGCGACCATACGCGGCTCGTCGTCTGAGCCGGCGGACAGGCCGCCGTAGGAGCCGCCGCGCTCGACCTGCGCGCGCAGCTGGTTGTTCTCCTCGATCAGGCGGGCGAGCTCGCGCTCGACCTCGTCGAGGAAGGCGTCGACCTCTTCCTCGTCGAACCCCCGCTTGCCAATCGGAGGCTTCTTGAAGGCGACGTTGTGCACATCGGCCGGGGTAAGCGGCATCGGAACTCCTTGGGTCAGCGGCCAGCTTATGCCGTGACCAGATAGTCGTCGGCCTCGGGGCTCCACTCCAGGCGGACCGACCCGCTCGTGGCGGCCGCCTTGCAGAACTGGAGGAAGCTGCGGTAGCCGAGCTTCTTCTCGCTGAAGTCCGGCCGCGCCCTGCGTACCTGGTTCTTGAGACCGGACAGCGCCAGTGCGCCCTTTCCGCTGGTCAGGTCGAGCACCACGGAGCGTAACAGCGCGAACGCCGCCTCCCGATCGCCGTGTTCGGGCAGTGACGCCTCTGGGTCGCCCTTGGCGGGCCCCTCAGCCAACTCGATCACGTTGTGCTCGGCGAGGTGCCGCAGCAGCTCCCCGAAGGTCCGAAACCCGTAGTCGGACTCGCTGAACGTCGGGTCCTTCCGGAGCAGGGTCCGCTTAAGCGTCGAGGCGGTCACCGCACCGCTGGAGCTGCCCTGCAGGCCCGCCACCGTCTGGGCGACCAGGACGGCCAGGGAATCGACGTCGCGGGCCGGCTCTGCAGCGTCCGGCTGCGGCTCTGGCTCCTGCTCCACCCGCCGCGGGTCTGGCTCGGGCGGCCGTGCCGGCCGGGCGCGCCGGCCACGCGCGGCCGGAATGTCGACGCCCTCCAGCCGGTCGTAATAGAGAAACTCGTCACACGCGGGCGGAAGCAGCGCGGACGTGGAGTTCTCGACACCGACCCCGATGACGCGCTTGTTGAGCTCGCGCAGCTTGTGGACCAGCGGGGTGAAGTCGCTGTCACCCGTACAGATGACGAACGTCGAGATGTATTCGCGCTCGAAGGCCAACTCCACCGCGTCGACGGCCATCTTGATGTCGGCCGCGTTCTTGCGCGAGGCGCCCATCCGCTGGGGCATCTCGATCAGCTCGACGTGCGACCGGGTGAGCATCCGGCGGTCCTCGTCGAAGAACGACCAGTCGGCGTACGCCCGGCGCACCACCACCCGCCCCCGCTCCGCCAGGGCGTCGGCGATGGGCCGGAAATCGAAGGTCATGCCGCCGCGGTCGCGAGCCCCCAACGCGAGATTCTCGTAGTCCAGGAACAGGGCGATGCGATCTTCTTGATCCACGCGAGCCAGCCTACGCTCAGCGGGGCGCCGCCCAGAGCCTTTCGAAGCCGCGGCGCAGCGCCCGGCGGGGCAGCAGCCGGGCCGCGCCCAGCAGCAGCCGGTACCGCGCGCTCGGCACGCTGACCACCCGGCCAGCCGCCAGCGCCGCCAGGGCGTCCCGCACCACCGCTTCCCGGTCCAGCCACAGGAAGGCCGGCATCGGCGACGACCGCATCCCACCCCGCTCCGCGGCGTCGCCGCGCCGCGTGAACCCCGGGCACACCGCGACCACCCGCACCCCGAACTGGCGCATCTCGCAGTGCACGGTCTCGGTGAACGACGTGACGAACGCCTTCGTCGCGGCGTACACGGCGCCCTGCGGCTGCGGCAGGAACGCCGCGACCGACGCGACGTTGAGCACGGCGCCGGACCGCCGCTCCCGCATGGCGGAAACGGCCGCCCTGGTGAGCTGCACGAGCGCGGTCACGTTCAACGCGATGGTGTCGTCGAGGTGGTCCGGTGGCTGATCGGCCAGCAGGTTCGGCCGTCCGGAGCCCGCACCGGCGTTGTTGACCAGAAGATCGACCGGATGATCCGAATCGGACAATCGTGCTGTGACCACGGCGCGGCCCGCCGGTTCGCTCAGGTCCGCGGCAAGCACTTCGACGTGTACGCCATAGCGGTCACGCAGCCGGTTGGCGACCCGTTCCAGTAGCTCCTGGCGCCGCGCCACCAGCACCAGCCCCACGCCGTTGCGGGCGAGCGCCTCCGCGAACGCCTCCCCGATGCCGGCAGAGGCCCCGGTGACGACAGCGGTGCGCAGGGTCATGCGCCGCCTCCCGCAGCCGCCACCAAGTGGAGGGAGCCGTGAGGGCGCGCCGCCCGCAGCCGCCACCAAGCGCAGGGAGCGAAGCGACCGCAGCGACTGGCGGCTACAGGGCGGATTTCAGCGCCCGAGCCGCCCGCGCGCAGCGCGGGCCAGCATTGCAGCGACCGTAGCGACTGGTGGCTACAGGGAGGCTTCGGGGCGTGTGACCCGCGCGAGCGGCGAGTGCCAGCTAGTACGGTCATGCATCGAGGGTGCGCCCGCCCGGTAGGACCTCGCTGGTAGTCCGGTCCACACAAGCACGATCGGTCCTGGATGCCTCCTAGACCCGGCGGTGTGACGGTGTCCGGTATGGACGCTCTGCTGAATGGCAAGAACGCGCTCGTCACCGGCGGTGCCCGCGGCATCGGACGGGCCATCACGCTTGGCCTGGCGCGCGCCGGCGCCACGGTCGTCGCCTGCTATCGCACGCCCGGTGAGGCTGTGGACACGCTGGCGACAGAGTTGAAGGAGATCGGCGGCGAGCACCACCTGATCCGCGCCGACGTCGCCGACCCGGTGGAGGTCGACCAGCTCGTGCACGAGTGCCGGGAACGCGTCGGGACGCTGCACACGGTAGTCAACAACGCCGGGGTCATCAGCCACGTGTCGTTCGCGGAGCTGCCGCTGGAGGAGTGGCACCGGGTGCTCGACACCAACCTCACCGGCGCATTCCTGGTCACCCAGAAGTGCCTGCCGCTGCTCGGCCCGGGCGCCTCGATCGTCCACATCGGATCGCGGGGTGCGCGGGCAGGCGTGCCGTTGCGCAGTCACTACACGGCAGCGAAGGCGGGCCTCGTGGGGTTGACCCGGTCGCTGGCCAAGGAACTGGGACCGCGTGGGATCCGTGTCAACGTGGTGGCGCCCGGCGTCATCGACACCGACGTGGAGCGCCGGATGCCGGCCGAGCAGCGTGCCCAGATCGAGGCACGGTACCGCCAGCTGACCGCGCTCGGCCGCCTCGGCACCCCCGACGAGGTGGCCGGCGCGGTCGTCTTCCTGGCCAGCGACCTCTCCGCATACCTGACCGGCGAAACCCTGGACGTGGACGGCGGCATCTAACCCCCGCTCCGTCCCCGCTCCGCCCCCGCTCCGCCCCCAGGCCCGTCCGCGCCCGCCCCCTTCCGTCGATCAAGGCCAAACGCACGTGGTTCGATCTCTTTTCCACGTGCGTTTGCCCTTGATCCCTGCGGGTTTCCTTGATCGAGCCGTCAGCTGGGGTCCGCCGCGCGCGGCGTTGGGCCGATCCCGTGGTCGGTGGGCGCACGCACCCGTCCTTGAACACGCAGGAGGGTGTGCGCTCGCAGGTCTAGGCGTGGGTGGCTGGCGTTGAGCGCCTTGGGTAGGTCCTGGAGCGCCGTCGACCCTTGGCGCCGGCGATTGCGCGTGGCCGAGCACGCGATTCGCGGAATGTGCCGTCTTCGAGCGGGCGGACACTGCGATTTCCGGGACAGCGGCGCGGCGGTCACGAGGACGACGACGCGCGGGTCGAAACGCCCGGCCGTGACGCGGCTTCGGCCGGGACGGTTGATCTGACGCCGGGCCCTTGACGGCGAGATGTTGCCGAGTTGGGACGAATAGCGACCTCAACTCGGCGACTTTGAGCGGGCGGGTGCGCGGCGTGGCCAGCGGGCGCGATGCGCCGGGGCGGGCGTCGGTTCAAGCCCGGGCCGTGCGGCGATCAAGGAGAAGCGCGTCGATCGCGGCCATATGCACGTGGAAAAGAGATCGAACCACGTGCGTTTGGCCTTGATCGGCGAGAGGAGGGGACAGCCCTAGTCACCAGGCTACCGGGAGGCGGTCGAGGCGTTTGATCACGGCTCGGTCGTCCCAGGACAGCTCCGCCTCGTCCACCGCCAGGCGTAGGGCGGAGAACCGGGTCGTCAGGGCGGTCAGGGCGACCTCCAGCTCCAGGCGGGCCAGGTTGGCGCCCAGGCAGTAGTGGACGCCGCCGCCGAACGCCAGGTGCGGGTTGTCGGCGCGGTCCGGGTCGAAGCGGTCGGGGTCGGCGAACACGGCGGGGTCGCGGTTGGCCGCGATGATCGCCGGCAGCACGGCCTCACCCGGCTTGATGTCGACTCCGCCAAGCGTCACCGGCTCGACGGCAACGCGCAGGTTGCCGCCGTTGGTGGCCGCGGCCGAGTACCGCAGCAGCTCGTCCACCGTGGACGGGACGCGCGCGGGTTCCCGCACCAGCCTGCGGTACTGCTCCGGGTGCCGCATCAGCACCACGACGCTGTTGACGATCGCCGCTGACGTGGTGTGGTAGCCGGCGATCAGCAGCGTGCTGGCGAAGATGATGAGCTCTTCCTCGCTGAGCCGGTCCTCCTCGTCGCGGGCGGCGATCAGCTCGTCCATCAGGTCGGGGTTGGCGGCCGGCGGGTTGCGGCGCTTCTTGGCGACCAGGTCGGCGAGGTACCCGTTCATCGCCGCGCGGGCGGCGCCCACCTCGTCGGCTGTGGACCCGGTCAGCGTGAGCATGGTGTCGGTCCAGCCGCTGAACGTTGCCCGGTCGGCCGGCGGCACGCCCAGCAGCGCGCAGATCACCGTGATGGGTAGGGGGAGCGCGAATCCCGGTACCAGATCTGCTGGCGGCCCGGCGGCGCTGAGCCGGTCGAGCAGGTCCGCGGCGACGTGCTCGAGGTCGCCGCGCATCTCCCGCACGCGGCGCGCCGCGAACGCCCGCGCCACCAGCCGGCGCAGCCGGGTGTGCGCGGGCGGGTCCATGGCCAGGATGCCACGGCGGTCCGGCGGCAGCGGCCGCATCCGCGGCGCGTCCGGGGCGGTCGCGGCGGCGCGGCTGAAGCGCGGGTCGCTCAGCGCCACCCGTACCTCCTCGTACCCGCAGACCAGCCAGGCCGGGTCGCCCGTGGGCAGCACGATGGGCGCGACCGGGCGGTGCCGCACCAGCCAGGCGAACTCGGTGGGCGGCTCGTACAGCCTGCTGGTGTCGAAGGGAAACCGCATCGGCGCTCCTAGTCGTATCAGTCGCTAGTCGTAGCAGTTGGGGAACGTGCGCAGGGTGGCCCACTGTGCGGCGTCGTGCCCGTACACCACGAGCGCGCCGGTCTCCGCCGCGATCGCCGCCAGCCTGGCCGTGCTGCGCCGCACCGCCGGCCCGTCCACATCGAATGGTGTGATAGGACGGCGCTCGGCGTCGGCGCAGCCAGCCATCGGCACGGCGTCGCCGGCCAGCAGCACCGCGCCGGTGTTCGGCAGCCGCACCAGCACGGACTGGTGGCCGGGGACGTGGCCGTCGGTGGCCAACAGGCGCAGGCACGGTGACAGCTCGACGTCACCGTCGACGAGGCGGTATCGCAGGCCGGGCGCGTCCCAGCGGTCCCGGATCAGCTCGATCCGGTCGACGTCGCCGGCCCGGGCGGCGTCGAGGTGCCGCCGCTGCACGACGAACTCGGCGTCGGGGAAGCGGTCATGGTTGCCGGCGTGGTCGGGGTCGAGGTGGGTGCAGATGACGCGGTGCACGTCGGCGGGCCGGACGTCGAGCCGTTCGAGCTGCGTCAGCAGGTTTTCGGCTGGCGAGACCGTCACGAAGCCGTCCGGGTCCGCTCCGAGGTCGATCGGGTAGCCGGTGTCCACAAGGGTCGCGCCGTCGCCGTCCACGAGCAGGTACGCGGGCACCGGAGCTTCGATCGCACGGATCGTCCCGGTGCGCAGCAGGTAGAGGCGCATCCCTCACCCTGCCGCGGGCGAGTTTTGCCGGTGCTCCGCGACCAGGTCCGCCAGCAGCCGGGCGATCTCGGCGGGCGCGTCGTGTCGCGCGAAGTCGTCGGCCAGCGCGCGGGCCCGCCGCCGGTACGAGGGGTCGTCGAGGACCTGCCGCACCGCCGCCGCGATCCGCTGTGGACTCGGGCGCCCGCCGCGCAGGAACACCCCGGCGCCGGACCACGCGACCCGGGCGCACACCTCGGGTTTGTCCTCGGTGGCGCCGGCGGTCACCAGCGGTATCCCGTGCTTCAGCGCGAGCTGCACGGTGCCGTACCCGCCGCTGGTGACGACCGCGGCCATCTTCGGCATCAGCGCGTCGTGCGGCAGGTACTCGGCGGTGCGCACGTTGTCGCCGAGCGCGCCGAGGTGTGCGGTGCCCCGGCCGGTGACCACGACCAGCAGGTCGGTGCCGGCCAGCGCCCGCACCGCCGGCTCCACCATGCCCCCGGTCGACGTGGCGACCGTGCCCTGGCTGACCAGCACAGCGCGGCGTCGGTCCAGTTCGGACCACCAGGCGGGCGGGGTGAAGTCGGGAGGCGGGTCGGGCAGCAGCGGGCCGACGAAGCGCACCTGGGGCGGCAGCTCCCGGCGCGGGTACTCGAAGCTGGGCGTGGTGGCCTGGAGGTACAGGTACGGGGTGGCGTTGGCGGCGAACGGCGAGCGCACCGGCACGAGGCCGAGCTCCGCCCGGATCGCGTTCATCCGACGCAGCGGGTCGCGCATCATCAGGCCCTCACCGATCCGGCTCGCGAGCGCGTTGCGCAGCCGGTACAGCGGGCCGGAGCCGGGCTGCCAGCCAGGCCCGTACGGCGGCACGTCCGGGTCAGGGATGGCCATCGGCGCGACGCTCAGCGTGGCCCACAACGGCTGCTCGATCTCGTGCAGCAGCCCGGCACCGAGCACTGTGGAGTCGGCGAGCACGACGTCGGCGGGGAACTCCCGCAGGGCCTTGGACAATTCGGTGTACTGTGCGCCGGCTGGGCCGACCATCACATGCTCCAGCCACCACGACCCGCGCTTGTGCTCGGGCATCCCCACCAACTCGGGGTGGCGCTCCTCGATGGCGTCCATCTCGGGCAGCGCCTCGCCGGAGCCGGGCAGGTACCGGGCACCGGTGGCGAGCACCGCGTCGCGGTACCGGTCGCCGGCGTACCAGGCCACCTCGGCGCCGCGCCGCACGAGCTCGGTGGCGACGGGCGCGACCTTGCCGACGTGCGAGGTGCCGGCGCTGGTCGCGATCAGTACTCGGATCATCAGGGCCTCCTTCACCGTGCGAGTACCGGTCGGGCGGACACCTGCGCGCCGCGCTGCCACACGCCGGCGATCGCCCGGGTGCACCGGATGTCGGCGAGCGGGTCGCCGTCGACGAGCAGCAGGTCGGCGCGCAGCCCTGGCGCGATGCGGCCCCGGTCGTCGAGCCCGAACGCCCGCGCCGGGGTGGCGGTCGCGGCGGTCAGGGCCTGCGCGGTGCTGAGGCCGGCGGCGACGAGCAGTTCGAGTTCCCGGTGCAGCGCGGCCCCGTGCAGGGCGAAGACCATGTCGGTGCCGGCGAGGATCGGCACGCCGGCCGCGACCGCGGCGCGTACCCCTGTCGCGGCGCTCTCCGGGTACAGGGGCAGGGCCGGGTTGGCGCCGGAACGCTGCCGGCCCAGCAGCTGCCTGTCCTCGTCGGACAGCAGGGGAGCAAGCGCCGGATCGTCGGCCAGATCGCAGATCCCGGTGCCGCCGGCGTACATGTCGATCATCGTGAGCGTGGGGACGAGGAACGCCTGCCGCTCGGCGGCCAGCGCCGCGAACTCGGCGATCGGCCCGGTGTCGGGGTCGGCGGGCTGCGCGTCGGCGAACACGTGCGCCAGACCGTCCACGCCAGCGGTCAGCGCCTCGACGGCCGCGGCGAGGGTGCCGACGTGTGCCACCGCCAGCAGACCACGCTCGTGGGCGGCGGTGGCGAGTGCCGCCACGGTGGGCGGGTCGAGCACCGGCACCGGGCCGCGGCCGCGTGGCACGCCGTCCGCGTAGTGGATTTTCAGGTAGTCCGAGCCCTCGGCGACCCGGTCAGCCACGAAACCGGCCGCCTCGCCGGGGGAGCGCAGCGTCGGCACGCCCGGGAAGAACTGGGTGCCGTGCCCTCCGGGTACCGTCGCCGCCGCCCCCGCGGAGCGCACGTCGGCCGTCGGCGGCGTGGAGGGGTCCTCGTACTCCGTCTTGGCGGCGCGAATCAGCACCGGCGGGTTCGCCATGTCCAGCTCGGTGGTCACGCCGAACCGCAGCGCGCGAGCCAGCGCGCCCTCGACGATGTGCGTGTGCGCGTCGATGAGGCCGGGCAGCAGCGTCTGCCGCCCCTGCCCGTCGACCACTTCGGACCGCTGGCCGGCGGCCCGGACCGCGCGACCGCCGACCTCGGCGATCCGGCCGTCACGCACCAGCACGTCAGTGGCGTCCAGGCGCTGGGTTCCGTCGAAGACGCGGACGCGGCGAAAGAGTGTGCTGCCCATGGCGGCGAATGCTCCGGCACCGGGGTCGAGGATCGCTGGTGCCGCCTCCATCGGCATTCGAGCGAGTCCACAGTGGCGCGGCGCACGGTGACGGTGCCCGTCCGTCAGGGCCGTGGGGAGGCGTCGTGTTCGACAACTACATCGGGCTGGGATTCGACTGTGAGGTGACAGCCCAGCTGCGCCGGCTCACCGGGCGGCAGCAGGCGCACGTGTTCGACTGGTACATCAGCGACCACGCCGCCCTGGCGCACGTGTTGCGCACCGACTTCGCCGACTTCTTCCAGCGCGACGGCCTCGTGGTGACCGAGGACCGCAGGTATGTGCGGGACGAGCCCAGCGGGCTTCGGGTGCGGCACATCTTCAGGTCCGGTCCGGACGGTCTCATGCGCCCCGAACTGGTAGCGGAGGATTACCCGCAGCTGCGCGCCCGCGCCGACCACCTGCTGGGGCGTTGGCGCACCACGACCCGATCCGCGCGGGCGGTGCTGTACGTGCGGCGCGATCCCTACGACACGTTCACCCACGAGCAGCTCGTGGAGCTGCGTGACGTGCTGCGCGACCGTAACCCCGGGCACCGGTTCGCGCTGCTGTGGGCCCGCGACGCCGCACTGCCGGACGTCGCGGCGCTCGGCGGGGAGGTGGCCCTGCTCGCCGACGGGCTCTACATGGCGGGCCTGCCGGTGCCGCAGCCGCGCACCGTGCACTGGCAGGGCGACGGCGCGGCCTGGGACCGGCTCTTCCCCAAGCTGGCCGGCCTGCGTCCACTGCGGACCGGGGTGGCGTTGTGAGCGCCGCCGTCGAAGAGACCGACGTCCTCGTGGTCGGCGCCGGGCCGGTCGGGCTGGCCTGCGCGGTCGAGCTGGCTCGCCGCGGCGTGACCTGCCGGGTCGTCGACCGCCGCCCCGAGCCGCGCCCCGGCAGCCGCGCGTGCACGGTGTGGCAGCGCACGCTGGAGCTCTTCGACACGATGGGCTTGCCGGTGGCGGAATACCAGCGGGCCGGCGTCTCGTTCCGCCACCGCGTCTACCACGTCTTCGGCCGGGAGACGGTCGAGCTGGACGTCAGCGAACCCGACTCGCCGTACCCGCTGCCGCTGCTGATCGGTCAGCCCGAGACCGAGCGACTGCTCACACAGGCGCTCGCCGGGCTCGGCGTGCGGGTCGAGCGCGGGTGGGCGGCCACGGCGGCCCGCCACCCGGCACCGGACACCGCCGCAGTCACGCTGGCCGGCACCGGCGGCACCCGCGAGGTGCGCGCCCAGTGGGTGGTGCTGGCGCAGGGCTCGCACGCCAACCTCCGCGAGCCGTTCGGGTTCGGCTGGCACACCAAGCGGTTCCCCGGCACCCAGCTCGTCCAGGTCGACGCCCGGTGCGCCCCGGAGCTGGGCGGCCCCACCACCGGCCACCTGTGGTTCGGGCCGCTGGGCACGCTCGGCAGCCTGCCGCTGCCCGACGGCCGGCGCCGCCTGTTCATGAGCACCACCGACCCCGATCCGTCCCACGTGGACGCCCCCACGGTCGACGAACTGCGGGCGCTGTTCCGCGCCGGCAGCGGCGAACCGGCCCTGGACCTGCTCGACGCCTGCTTCAACTGGCGGATCCGCCTGCACAACAGCGTCGCCGACCGGCTGCGCTCGGGCCGGTTCCTGCTCGCCGGTGACGCCGCCCGCACGGTCATGCCGGTCAGCGCCCAGGGCATGAACACCGGCATCCAAGACGCGGTCAACCTCGGCTGGAAGCTCGCGGCCGTGGTACGCGACAAGGCACCGGAACGGCTGCTCGACACGTATGAGGCGGAACGGATGCCGGTGTCCCACCGGCTGCTGGCGCACACCGAACGCTCGTACTGGGGCGGCCAGCACGAGCCGCCCGACCCGGACCTGGTGGTGGCCGGCATCCGCCGCAACAAGCGCAGCCAGCTCGACCTGGCCTACCCCGACTCCCCGCTGTCCGGGGGACGGGCGCGCGGCGAGCGGATACCAAATGTCCGTCCTGATGAGACGGGGCCCGGCCTGTTCGCGGCCTTGCGGCGCGGATCTTGGGTCGCGCTGGCGTTCGCTGACGGCTCGGGCCCGGCCGCGGCGGCCGCCGCGGCGGCCGTGGCCGGCGGGCGGATCGGCGCCACCACGCTCGTCGTCCCGGCCGCCGCGCCGGTCCGGCAACGCCTGGGGCTCGCCGCCGGTGAGGGCCACCTGATCCTGGTACGCCCCGACGGGCACACCGGGTATGCGGGCGCCCTCGACGAGGCACCACGGGTGGCCGAGCACCTGCGCGTCCACCTGGGCTGAGCGGGGTTCAAGGGCGGCACCAGCGCCCTTCGAGCGGCGGCTGACACCGTGCATGGCATGGACATCGTCGGTAGCGGCTTCATCGCCTCACACCTGGAGGCGATCGCCGACCGCCACCATGACACCGTCGCGTTCGCGGCCGGTGTCTCCAGTACCCAGTGCGTCGCCCCCGAGGAGTACGCGCGGGAGCTGGCGCTGTTGCGGACCACCGTGACGCAGTGCCTGCGCACCGGCCGCCGACTGCTGTACTTCTCGACCGCGTCCGCGGAGATGTACGGCGCCTCGCACTGCCAGGGCCGGGAGGACGACCGGCCCGCCATGCGCTCGCCCTACGGGCGGCACAAGGCCACTGTGGAAGCCCAACTCGAAGCGACCCCGGGCCTGGACTATCTCGTGGTGCGCATGGCGCACCTGGTCGGTCCGGGCCAGCCGCCGCACCAGCTCGTGCCCACGCTGGCCAGCCAGATCGGCTTCGGCGAGGCGCGGCTGCACCGCGGCGCCCACCGCGACCTCATCGCTGTCACCGACGCGGTGGAGATCGTCGACACCCTGCTCGGCACGGCCGCGCGGCGCGACGTCGTCAACGTGGCCACCGGCGTCTCGGTGCCGGTCGAGCAGATCGTCGCCTACCTGGAGCACCGGCTCGACGTGGCCGCCCGGTGGCGGTACGTGCTGGTCGCGACCGACTATCCGATCTCAGTGGACAAGCTGCGGCGGCTCGTGCCGCGGATCAACCAGTTCGGCTTCGGGCCGACCTACTACCAGCGCGCGATCGACTCGTATCTCGACGCTCCGGTCGTCAGCCGACCGGGCGCCGGCGACCTGAGCAGGAGGCCCGTGTGACCCCGGTCGTCACCATAGAGAAGGCAACGAAGGTCTATCCGGGGCCGCGTCCCCGTACGCCGGAGGTCACCGCCGCCGACGCCATCGACCTGACGGTCGTGCCCGGCGAGGTGTTCGGGCTACTGGGCCCGAACGGTGCGGGAAAGACCACCACGATGGGTATGTGCACCACCCGCATCCGGCCGACGTCGGGCCGGATCACCGTCGCGGGCGTCGATGTGGCCGCGGAGCCGGTGCGCGTCAAGCGCGCGATCGGCGTGGTGAACCAGTTCAACACGCTCGACCGCAGCTGCTCGGTGTACGAGAACGTGTACCTGCACTGCCGGTTCTTCAACATGCGCGCCTCGGACGCGCGGCGGCGCACCGACGAACTGCTCGCACAGTTCACCCTCACCGAGCGGGCGAAGGCCCTGCCGCGCACGCTCTCCGGAGGCCTCGCCCAGCGGGTGCAGCTCGCCCGAGCGGTGGCGCACCGTCCGGCGGTGCTCTTCCTCGACGAGCCGACCGCCGGCCTAGACCCGCAGAGCCGACTGGCGCTGTGGCAGCTCATCCGCGACCTGCGGGCCACAGGCGTGACCGTGCTGCTCACCACGCACTACATGGAGGAGGCCGACGAGCTCTGCGACCGGGTGGCCATCATCGACCACGGCCGCGTGCTCGTCGTCGACTCACCCGAGGCGCTCAAGAGCGGCCTGCACGCCGACACCATCGTCGCCGTCGCCGTCGAGCGCGACGCCGAAGGGCTGGCGACCGCGCTCCGCGCTCTGCCCGGCGTGCACAGCGCCGAACCGGTCGACGGCAAGGTGCGCGTGCTGGCCCGCGGCGGCGACACCGTCGGCCGCCTGGTGGAGGCCGCCATGCGCCACGGCCTGCGGGACGTGTCCATCACCGCGCCGTCCCTGGAAAACGTCTTCATCCAGCTGACTGGGAGGGATCTTCGTGAGTGACGTCATCACCCGGCGTGCCGCCGAGACGGCGGCGCCCGTGACGCTGCCGCGGATCGGACTGGCCAGCTACCTCGGCTCCTTCCGCGGCCTGCTGATCCGCGACGTGCGCGTGCTGACCCGCGACTTCGTCGGGTTCGTCATGCAGACCATCATGCAGCCGCTGCTGTTCGTCTTCGTGTTCGCGTACGTCTTCCCGAAGATCAACCAGGCGTTCAGCGGTCCGGACGGCGGCAGCTTCGCCACCGTCATGATCCCGGGTGTGGTCGCCACCTGCGCGTTCTTCACCGGTGTCTCCTCGGTGGCGATGCCGCTGTCCGTCGATTTCGGAGCGACGCGAGAGATCGAGGACCGGGTGACCGCGCCACTTCCCGTGTGGGCGGTCGGGTTCGAAAAGGTGCTCTTCGGCGCCGTGCAGAGCCTCATCGCCGCGCTGGTGGTCTACCCGTTGGTGTACTTCGTACCGGCCACCCCGGTCAGCGTCCACGTCGACAACTGGGCGCTGCTGGCGGCGGTCACGCTCGTCATCTGCCTCACCTCCGGCGCGCTCGGGCTGCTGCTCGGCTCGATCGTCCGGCCCGGACAGATCGGCATGATGTACGGGGTGCTGGTCGTGCCGCTCAGCTTCCTCGGCTGCGTGTACTACCCGTGGCAGAGCCTGCAGGCGGTGCCCTGGCTACAGGTCGGTGTGCTCGTCAACCCGCTCGTGTACGCCTCCGAAGGGCTGCGACACGCGCTGACGCCGCAACTGCCGCACATGCCCGCGTGGGCCCACCTGGGCGCCGGCGTGGCGGTCCTGGCCGCGCTGCTGTTCGGCGGACTGCGCCTGTTCGAGCGACGGGTCCTGTCGTGAGAACTCTCGCCGGGCGCACAGCCGTCGTCACGGGCGGGACGCGCGGCATCGGGCGGGCCGTCTCGCTCACCCTGGCCGGCGCGGGCGCGACCGTGCTCGCCGGGTACCGGGCGGACGAGGCGGCGGCCGCCGAGACCGAGCGGCTGCTCAAGGAGCACGGCGAGGGGCACCGCACGGTGCGCGCCGACCTCGCCGACCCCTCGTCCGCCGTTGGCTTCGGCGAGGAGTGCCAAGCGCTCGGCCGGGTTGACATCCTCGTCAACAATGCCGGCATCGACGCGGCGGCCCTCTTCGACGAGGTGACCACATCGGAGTGGCAGGATGTGCTCGACACCAACCTCGCCGCGGCGTACCGGGTCACCCAGGCCGTGCTGCCGCTGCTCGGCAGAGGCGCCAGTGTCGTCAACGTCGGCGCGGCCGTAGCGCTGCGCGGCCTCGCGACCCGCACGCACTACGGCGCCGCCAAGGCCGGTGTCGTCGGGTTCACCCGGGCGCTCGCCAAGGAGCTCGGCCCGATGGGTGTACGCGTCAACGCGGTCGCGCCCGGCGTCGTGGAGACCGAGCCACTTGCCGGACTTCCGGAGCAGATCTACGACCGGCTGCGCGCCGCGACCGCGTTCGACAGGCTCGCCACGCCCGCCGAGATCGCCGGCGTGGTGCTCTTCCTCGCCAGCCCGCTGGCCGGCTACGTCACCGGCAGCGTCGTCACCGTCGACGGGGGAATCTGATGGGACCGACCGAGACCGTGGCCGTGCTGGGACTCGGCGGCATGGGAGCCGCCATGGCCAGCCGGCTGCTGCGCGCCGGGTACCACGTGTCCGTATACAACCGGACCGCAGCCAAGGCCGAGCCGCTCGTCGTGGCCGGCGCCCGCGGCGCGGTCTCACCCACGGACGCCGCGACCGGCGCGCGGACGCTGCTGCTCAGCCTGAGTGACGAGCCAGCGGTACGCCAGGTGTTGTTCGAGCAGCTCGGCGGGTGGCTCGGCGACGGCGTAATCGTGGTGGACACGTCCACTGTGTCCCCGGCGTTCGCTCGGGAGTGCGCCGAACGGGTCGCCGCCACCGGCGCGCGCCGCGTCGAGGCCTGCGTGCTCGGCAACGCCGCGCTCGCGCGGGCCGGGAACCTGCGCGTACTAGCGGCGGGCGACGCCAACGACGTCGATGCCGTGCGCCCGCTGCTCGACGTGCTCGGCCAACAGGTCCTGCACGTCGGCCCGGCCGGCATGGCGGCGACGATGAAGCTGGCCTTCAACCTGCTGCTCGGCGCCCAGGTGGCGACGCTGGCCGAGGCGGTGCGCTACGGCGTGGCGGCCGGGCTCGACCGCGACCAGCTGCTGGAGGCGATCGCGGAGAGCGGGTTCAGCTCGCTGCCGATGGCGTTCCGCGCCGACCTGATGCGCCGCCGCGCCTACGACCCGCCCGCGTTTCGCACCCGGTTGATGCACAAGGATCTGCGCTTCGCCGTCGACGATGCGGCGCGCCTGGGCGTGGGCCTGCCGGTGACGGCGACCGCGGCGGAGTCCTTCGCGGCGACGATGCGCGCCGGGGCGGCCGACCTGGACGCCGCGTCCGTGCTCGACCACCCCGGGTGCGCCGACCGTTCATCTCTTGAGGAAGATCGGATCTACGAGCCGGGCTGAGCTTCGCCACCGGCACGGAGTTCACGGTGCAGGGCGGCCACGGCCGCCCGCACGTCGTCGCGGATCACGTCGGTCAGGCCGCGCAGCGAGCCGCCGGCGCTGGCTTCGACCCGGTCCAGCTCGGCACGCCGCCGGTCCAGCTCCGCGCGGCCGGCGTCGGTCAGCTCGTACACGGCGCGGCCGCACGCCTGGCGCACGACGACCAGCCCGTCGTCGACCATCCTGCGCAGCCGCGGATACACGGTGCCGGGCGACGGGCTGTACCGGCCGCCGAACCGGTTCTCCAGCGACTGCATCAGCTCGTACTCGTGCTGGGGCCGCTCGCCGAGCAACCCCAGCAACAGCACGGAAGAGGTCATGAGGGGGTCCGGGCGACCGTGGCGCCCCGCCGCACGAGCGAAACGTCACCGGTGACCGTCGTGGCGGCAATCGAGGACGCCCCGGTGCCAAGGGTGCCCCGCGCCGCGCGCGCCCCGCGCGGGCCCATCGGCTCGATCTCGGGGAACTGGCTCTCGATGCGGCCACTGGTCGACCTGACGTTGACCATCACGTCGGCGGGCTCGGGCAGGGCCAGCAGGACGTCGCCGCTGTGTGTGGTGACCGACACGTCACCGCGCGAGGGCGGCCGGTTGTCGACGGTGACGCCGCCGGAGTGCGTGGTCACCTGCACCGAGTGCCCCGCGCACTCGGCGAGGGTCACATCGCCGGAGTGCGACTTGATCCGCACGTTGCCGGAGTTCCAGACGGCCTCGATGGCGCCCGATACGGTCCTCGCGTCGATGAAGCCGGAGACGTCGGCCAGCGAGATCTCGCCGTGTCCACCGTGGACCTCCAGCGACCCGCGCAGGCCTGACACGACGACGGCGGCGGACACCACCCAGAGGTTCACGGGGACGTCCCGGGGTACCGCGATGGACAGCTCGACGCGGGGCTGGCGGCGGGGGCGGAGCACGCCGCCGACGACCTGCTTCCAGGTGCGCCGGCGATGCCGGATGTCGAGCAAGCCATTGCGGTGCCGCTCCACGTGCATCGGCCCGTGTGCGATCTCGGCGACCTCCACCTTGGCGCGGCGCTCCTCCGTTCCGACGACACGCACGCTGCCGGACACCACGAACGCGTTGACCTGGCGCACGCCATCGAAGGCGAATGTGGACGGTTCGGTGACGTTCACGCCGCGCTCCTCTCCCGGACGCGGACCATCCGCTCCAGCTCGGTGACGATCTGGCTGGCCGGGATCATCCCGGCGACCTCCTCGGCTACCCGTCGCGCGGCCGCCTTCGGCGCCGGCGACTCGACCAGGGTGCGGAACGCCTCCCGGATCACGCCGATGTCGCGCTGCCCCTCGGCGGTGTCGATCGCAGCGCCGTTGCCGACCGCGGTCACCCGCTCGGCGTACGGGAACTGGTCGGCGTACTGGGGAACGACCAGTTGCGGGACGCCGAGCCGGGACGCCGTCAGGGCCGTGCCCGTGCCGCCGTGGAACGCCACCGCGGCGCTGCCGGGCAGGATCAGGTTGAGCGGGATCGTGCCCACGTGCACCAGCTTGTCGCCGAGCAGGTCGAGCAGCTCCGGCGCGCAGCTCGGCACCGCGAGTACGACCTCCACGTCATCCAGCCCGGCGACCGCCCTGACCAATCGGTCGATCAGCGTCTGGCCGTTGAGCGCCGGCATGTGCGTGCCCATCGAGATCACCACGCGCGACCTGGTGGGCGGGGTCAGGGCCCATTTCGGAATCGAGCCGAGCCCGTTGTAGGGCTCGTAGCGCAGTGGCCGGCCCGGCGGGATGCCGGGTATCTGGAGGCTGGGCGGGCACGGGTCGAGGATCAGGTCGGGGCCGGGCAGCTCCGGGAGGCCGAGCTGCCGGCAGTCAGACCGGGACTGCCGGCGCGCCCACTGCTCGAAGCCGCGGGTCAGCGGGTCGATGCCCCAGCGGTGCACCGCGACCGGGATGCCGAGCGCGGCACCCACCATCCGCCCGGCCAGCAACATCGGGTCGGTCACGATCAGGTCGGGCTGCCACTGCCGGGCGAAAGCCAGGTACTCATCCAGCATCCCCCGCATCATGCGGGTGTGGCTGACCCCGGCGATGCCCCAGAACTCCTCGTCCGGTCGGCCCCACACTTCGATCGGCAGCGCGTCGCCGGGCAGCCGGTCGCGCAGGAACTGGACGTCGTCGTAGTCGGGTCCGATGGCGACGGTGTTGAGGCCGACCTTGCCGGCGTCCGCGCACATGTTCTGGGGAAGGGCC
This sequence comes from Micromonospora sp. CPCC 206061, assembly GCF_036906915.1. Lineage (NCBI taxonomy): Bacteria > Bacillati > Actinomycetota > Actinomycetes > Micromonosporales > Micromonosporaceae > Micromonospora > Micromonospora sp. CPCC 206061. The sequence continues at coordinate 180,858 of NZ_JBAKHX010000001.1, read as the reverse complement.
ACGAGCACGTCGTGGCCGGCGGCGCGCAGCGCCCAGCCGAGGGGCACCATCGGCATCAGGTGGGTCATGACGGCGTGCGGCGAAATGAGGACACGCAATGTTGCCTCCGGGACAGGACGTAGTGGGTTTACTCAGTGTCCGGCCGTCCCGTCCAGAACCGGTGGAGCCGGCACCGACCACTGGTACTCCAGCGGTCCTTGAACGCGTACGCACAGTATTCCGGCATGTCCCGTACGCTCATCGTCGCTCGCATGCGTCCCGAGGACGCCGAAGCGGTCGGCGGTCTCTTCGCCGAGTCCGACGCGACCGAACTGCCGCACCTCATCGGTGTACGCCGCCGCACCCTGTTCCACTTCCACGAGCTGTACTTCCATCTCATCGAGTCCGGCGAGCAGATCACAGAGCCGCTGTACCGCAACCGCAGCCACCCGCTGTTCCAGGACGTCAACACGAAGCTGGCGGCCTACATGCGCCCCTACCACCCCTCGTGGCGCGAGCCGAAGGACTCGATGGCCACGCCCTTCTACTCATGGACGGCGGACTGAGCACTATGGACGCCACGGTGAGGAAGATCAAGGCCGGCGAGGTGGCGGCCAATCGCAAGCGCGGCGGCGACCTGCGTGTGGTACTCAGCCCACTCACGGTCGGCGCGAAGTCGGGCTTCATGGGCGTGGGCACGCTTGCGCCCGGGGAGCGCGTCTCCGAGCATTACCACCCATACTCCGAGGAGTTCCTCTACGTCGTCAGCGGCAGCGTGCGGCTTGTCACGAGCGGCGACCAGCATCTCGACGTCGTGGCCGGTGAGGCGGTGATGGTGCCCATGAACACGCGGCACCGCATCGAGAACCGCGGCACCGAGCCGGCGTTCGTGGTGTTCCACTCCAGCCCGCTCGCACCGGACCCGGCGCTCGGGCACGTCGACACCGAGCCCACCACCGGTCCGGGCGAGGATCCCAAGGTCGGCGGCCTCAATGGCGCCGCGTAGCGCGGTCGTCACCGGGCTCGGCGTGGTCGCGCCCGGTGGCGTCGGCGTCAAGCCGTACTGGGAGTTCCTCGTCGCGGGAAAGCCGGCCAGCCGCACCATCTCGCTGTTCGACGCGTCAGCCTTCCGCTGCCGGGTCGCGGCCGAGTGTGACTTCGACGCCCGCGCGGCCGGCCTGACGCCACAGGAGATCCGGCGGATGGACCGGGCGGCCCAGTTCGCCGTCGTCGCCGCCCGGGAGGCGCTGGCCGACAGCGGCCTTGAGGTGGCTGATCTGCCGGTCAGCCGCACCGCCGTCAGCATCGGCAACGCGGTCGGCAACACGATCCTCATGGAGCAGGAGTACGTCGTGACGAGCGACGGCGGGCAGCGGTGGCTGTGCGACGAGAGCTACGCGGTGCCCTACCTGTATCAGACGATGGTGCCGAGCACGATGGCGCAGGAGGTCGCGCTCGACTGCGGCGCCGAAGGACCGGTCGCGGTCGTGTCCACCGGCTGCACGTCCGGACTGGACGCGGTCGGGTACGCCAGCCAGCTCATCGAGGAAGGCTCGGCCGACATCGTGGTGGCCGGCGCCACCGACGCGCCGATCTCGCCGATCACCGTGGCCTGCTTCGACGCGTTGCACGCCACGTCCACCCGCAACGACGACCCGGAGCACGCCTGCCGGCCGTTCTCCGCCGACCGCGACGGCCTCGTGCTCGGCGAGGGCGCCGCGGTGCTGATCCTGGAGGAGCGCGAGCGGGCCCGCCGCCGCGGCGCCCACGTCTACTGTGGAATCGCCGGGTACGGCAGCCGCGCCAACGCGTTCCACATGACCGGGCTCAAGCCGGACGGGCGTGAGCTGGGCGAGGCGATCCGGGTGGCGCTGCGGCAGAGCCGGCTCGCGCCCGAACGCATCGACTACGTCAACGCGCACGGCTCCGGCACGCGGCAGAACGACCGGCACGAGACCGCCGCGGTCAAGTCGGCGCTGGGCGACCACGCCTATCGGGTACCGATGAGCAGCATCAAGTCGATGATCGGCCACTCGCTCGGCGGGATCGGTGCGATCGAGCTACTCACCTGTGCGCTGTCCATCGAGCACGGTGTGGTGCCGCCGACCGCCAACTACACCTCCGCCGACCCCGAGTGCGACCTGGATTACGTGCCCAACGAGGCACGGGAGATGCGGGTCGACACGGTGCTGAGCGTGGGCAGCGGCTTCGGCGGCTTCCAGACGGCCGTGATGCTCGACCGTGACGGCGGGCGCCCATGAGCGAGGCCGTCATCACCGGGATCGGGGTCGTCAGCCCCGTGGGCGTGGGCGTGCCCGCGTACTGGGAAGCCACGCTCGCGGGCCGGCTCGGCATCGACCGGATCAGCCGCTTCGACCCTAGCGGATACACCGTGAAGCTGGCCGGCGAGGTGCGCGGCTTCGACGCGGCCGGCGTGCCGCCGCGGGTGCGGGCGCAGACCGACCGGATGACGCACTTCGCGCTCGCCGCCGCGGACGACGCCCTGGCGGACGCCGGACTCACCGCTGATGACCTGGCGGCGCTGCCCGAGTACGAGCTGGCGGTGGTGACCGCGGACTCGTCCGGCGGCGCCGAGTTCGGGCAGCGCGAGCTGGAGAAGCTGTGGCGCGAAGGCCCGCGCAGCGTCGGCGCGTTCATGTCGGTGGCGTGGTTCTACGCGGCCACGACTGGGCAACTGTCCATCCGGTACGGTCTGCGAGGCGCCTGCGGCGTGGTGGCCACCGAGCAGGCGGGCGGCCTGGACGCGCTCGGTAGCGCACGGCGGCAGCTTCGCCGCGGCGGCGCCCGGCTGGTGCTGAGCGGCGGCACAGACGCCTCCCTTTCCCCGGCCGGGCTCGTGGCGCAGATGGCCAACCAGCGGATGAGCGGCGGCACCCGCCCACACGACGCGTACCTGCCCTTCGACGCCCGCGCCCGCGGGTACGTGCCGGGGGAGGGCGGCGCGATCCTTGTCGTCGAGGACGCGGAGGCCGCGCGCGCCCGGGGCGCCCCTCGCGTCTACGCTCGGATCAGCGGGTACGCGGCCACCTTCGACCCGCCACCGCACACCCGCCGCCCGCCGACCCTGCGGCGGGCAATCGAGTTCGCGCTCGCTGACGCCGGCATCGAGCCGGGCGAGGTGGACGCGGTCTTCGCCGACGCGTACGGCGTCCCAGCGCTGGACCGGCACGAAACCGAGGCGCTGTCGGCCGTGTTCGGCGCGCACGCGGTGCCGGTGACCGCCCCCAAGACGATGACCGGCCGCCTGTACGCGGGTGCCGGCGCCCTGGACACCGTCAGCGCCGTGCTGGCGATGCGTGACAGCCTCATCCCGCCGACCGTCAACGTGCGACCCCCCGACGGCCATCCACTGGACCTGGTCCTGGATCAGCCGCGGCGAGCACCGGTGCGCTGCGCGCTGGTGGTCGCCCGCGGCTACGGCGGGTTCAACGCGGCCGTCGTCCTGCACTCGGTATCCACCATGGAGGGAGCAACCCGATGAACCTGCTGACCAACGAGGAGCTGCGCGACATCATGCGGGCCTGCGTCGGAAACGAGCAGACCGCCGAACTGGAGGGCGAGATCTTCGACCGTACGTTCAGCGACCTGGCCTTCGACTCGCTGGCGGTGCTGGAGGTCGCGGCCCGCCTCCAGGAGACCTACCGGATCCCGGTGCCGGACGAGGCCGTGGAGAGGATGAAGACCCCGCGTGACGTCGTTGACTACATCAACCAGCAGCTCGCCGCGGCGGCCTGACATGCCCGGCCGCACCGACAACGCGGTGGTCATCGCCGCGCCCATGGACCTGGTCTGGCGGCGCACCAACGACGTCGCCAACTGGCCGAGCCTGTTCACCGAGTACGCCAAAGCGGAGATCCTGCGCGACGACGGCGGCACCGTGCGGTTCCGGCTCACCACGCACCCGGACGAGCACGGCGAGCAGCACACCTGGGTCTCCGAGCGCACGCCCGACGCGGACAGCCGCACCGTGCGCGCCCGGCGGGTCGAAGCGGGGCCGCTGCTTGAGTACATGAACCTGACGTGGACCTACCGCGAGGTGGCCGACGGAGTCGAGCTGCGCTGGGTGCAGGAGTTCGCGGTGACGCCGGCCGCCCCGGTCGACGACCGGGGCGCGGAGCGCTTCCTCAACCAGCAGACCGCCGTCGAGATGGCGAACATCAAGCGGGTGCTGGAGGCGGAGGCGGCATGATCCGGGTACTGCTGCCGCTGGCCCTCATGGGCAGCGGGCTGGCCGCCGGCGGTCTGATGATCTCCGCGCTGGGCGGCGCGCCACTGCTGCTCGCCCTGTCTACAAAGGACTATATCCCGGTACACCAGTTCCTCGTCACGCGGTTCGATCCGTTCATGCCGATCGCGCTGCTGACCGGGCTGGCCGCCGACGTGGCGCTAGCCGCCACCGCACCCAATGCGGCGGCGCGTGGCCTCGCCGCCGCTGGCGCGGCACTGCTGGTTGCCGCCGTCGCGGTCTCCATCACCAAGAACGTGCCCATCAACAAGTGGGTCAGCCGGCTCGACCCGCAGCGCCCGCCCGCCGACTGGGCGGCGGTCGACCCTCGGATGCGCTGGCGCAACTGGAACCTCGTCCGCACCGCGCTGGCCGTGCTCGCCCTGCTGTGCAACGCCGCGCTGGTGTCCACCGTGGTCTGACATCGGAAGGAGTAAGACGTGAGCGACACCAAGCCCGTCTTCCGGGTGCTGCTGCGCGCGCAGATCGCCCCCGGCCAGGAGGCGGCCTTCGAGGAGGCCTGGCGCGGCGTGGGGAACGCCGTGACGGGTGACCCGGCCAACCTCGGGCAGTGGCTGCTGCGCAGCAACGACGAAGAGTCCGTGTACTACATCATCAGCGACTGGGTCGACGAGCCGAGCTTTCGGGTGTTCGAGCGCAGCGACCAGCACCTGGAGCACCGCCGGCGGTTGCACCCGTATCGCACTGGCGGCTCGATGACCACCATGACGATGGCCGTCGACCTCGCCAAGCCGCTGGCGGTAGCGGAATGAGCGCCGCCCGGGTGCTCATCTTCTACCGCGCTCCCGACGGCGACCCGGACGCGGTCGAGCGCGGCTATCACGAGGTCAGCCCGCAGATGAAGGGCACGCCCGGCCTGACACGCAACGAGCTTCTCCAGGACGTCGCCGACCCCCGGTCCTATGTGGTCTGGAGCGAGTGGGAGAGCCTGGCCGCGTTTCAGGCGTGGGAGTCCGGCCCCAACCATCGGGGCCGGACCTCGCCGCTCCGCCCGTACCAGGATCGCAGTGGCGAGCGTCCACATTACGGGGTCTTCGAGGTGAAGGCGGCGTACCAGTGAGTGTGTTGCGGTATCCGTTCGACCGGGTGGACCCGGTACAGCCGCCGGACGAGTTCACGATGCTGCGGTCCACCGCGTCTCCCGCGCTGGTGACCATGCCGACCGGCGGCCAGGCATACCTGGTGACCCGGCACGAACAGGCCAGGCTGGTGCTGTCGGACGAGCGCTTTTCCGCCAACCGCAACCGGCCCGGCGCCGCGGCCCCGGTGCCGATGGCCCGTGACGACAGCATGATGAGCGCCGACCCGCCCGAGCACACCCGGCTGCGGCGGCTGGTGAGCAAGGCGTTCACCGCACGCCGCGTCGAAGGGCTGCGGCCGCGCATCGCCGAGCTGACCACCGAGCTTCTCGACGCGATGGCGGACGCCGGGCCGCCGGCTGACCTGCGGGCCGCCCTCGCCAAGCCGCTGCCGATCCTCGTCATCGCCGAGCTGCTCGGCGTGCCCGATGTGGACCGGGACCGGCTGGCCGACTGGTCCACGCGGATGTCGGGGCTCACCGCGTACCCGCCGGAGCAGATCCGCGCGGCCCGCGACGAGTTTCGCGGATACCTGGGCGGGCTGATCACCGTCAAGCGGGCGCGGCCCGGTGACGACCTGCTCAGCGCGCTCATCGCCGCGCGCGACGAGGGCGGCCGGCTCAGCGACTCCGAGCTGGTGTCGCAGGCGCTGCTGCTGCTGTTCGCCGGGCACGAAAGCACCGGCAATCAGATCGGCAACGGCGCCGTGGCGCTGCTCAGCTCGCCGTCCCGGTACGCCGCGCTGTGCCAGGACCCGTCCACGGTGGACCCGGTGGTGGAGGAGCTGCTGCGGTACGCGCCGCCGGGTGACGGTGCGCAGCTACGGATCGCCGTCGCCGACGTGCGGCTCGGCGGTGTACTGGTGCCGGCCGGTAGCACCGTGCTGGTGGCGATCGGGGCGGCCAACCGGGACGGCGACGTGTTCGCCGACCCGGACGCGTTCGATCCGGCCCGCGCGGCCAACCAGCACCTGACGTTCGGCCATGGCATCCACTTCTGCCTCGCGGCGGCGCTCGCCCGAGCCGAGCTGCAGATCGTGTTCTGGGCGCTGTGCGCCCGCTTCCCGTCGTTGCGGCTCGCCGTGCCCGCCGGAGAGCTGCGGTGGCAGCAGGGGATGCGGCTGGCTGGCTACGAGGAGATCCCGGTGCGCTGGTGACGACGTTTCTGCGGGCGGTCGACTCGTTGGCGGTGCGCGACGGCGGGGCCGCGGCGACCGCCGTCAAGCGGATCGTGGCCGACGATCCGTACCTTGTTGGACACTTTCCGGGCGAACCCATCTATCCGGGGGTGTTTCTGGTGGAGTCGGCCAGGCAGGCGGTCGCGGGGCTGCTGGGTGGGCCCGTCACGCTGGTGGCGGTCGTGGAGGCCCGGTTCGCGGCGCCACTGCGGCCGGGCGACGTGGCGCTCCTCGACGTGAAACGGGTGCCTGAGCAGTCCCCATCCCCGGGTGTGATCAGGGCGCGCGTGGTGGCGCTGGACAGCATCGGCGCGCGGGTCGGGCACTGCGTCGTGGACGTGCGGGCGGTCCACGATGGATGACCTGCTCCGGTTGCTGCCCCACGGGTACCCGATGCGGTTGGTGGATCGGGTGGTGAGCGTGCGACCCGGTATCGAGCTGGAGGCGGTGTCCGTGATCAGCGCCCGTGAGCCGTGCTACGCCGCCGGCATTGGCCCGTACCCGGCGGTGCTCTTGCTGGAAGCCCTGATCCAGACGGCGGCCCTGCTCTGGTTGGCCGACCTCGAGGCCGACGGCCCGGCCGAGGTGCTGCTTGCCGCCGTACGCGGCGCCCGTTTCGGCGCCGCTGCCCAACCCGGCGACGTGGTGCGTCACCAGGCTGTCCTCCGCTCGGCCACCGCCCGCCGAGCGATCCTGGCCGGCCGCACGGACCTGGCGCAGCAGCGCGGAGGGGTGCCCGCGCTGGAGGTCCGGGAGATCGTGCTGGCGCGCCGCGCCACCTGACTTCAGCCGCACTCAAGCGCCACGCGATAGTGAGGCGGCACGGTATGTGGATGCGGTGGTTGCGGATGATCGCCCGAGAGTTCGTCGCGGGCTGCTCGCACGTGGGTGCGGCTTACTTCGGAGTCGGCCACGAGCTGCCCAGAAGGCCCGTGCCCAACCCCGACCCCGACCTGCCGCGAGTCGACGAGCCGCCGCCCGCCTCGCCCGAGCGTCTGGCCCGGCACGTGCCACCGACGCCGGTGGAGCGTCGTCTGTGGGCACAGCTCGGCGAGCGACCGTGACGCCAATCGGCGGCGGGGAGGCGTCCAGGGCCGCGGGTGGAGGGAGATCGAACCACGTGCGTCGGCACCCGCTCGCGGCGGGCGCCGATCAGGGAAGATTGCGTTGATCAAGGGCAAACGCACGTGGAAAAGAGATCGAACCACGTGCGTTTGCCCTTGATCGGCGGGGAGAGGGGCGGCCGGCGGGCGGCGAGGGGGCGGCCAGGGCGGCGGGCCAAGGCGGCAGCCAAGGCGGCAGCCAAGGCGGCCGCGGCGCGCGGGGCGGTGGGGTTAGATGGTTAGGACTAGTTTGCCCTTTGCGTGGTTGGCTTCTAGGTGGCGGATGGCGTCGGCGGTCTCGGTCAGGGGGTACGTGCGCTCGATGACTGGTGCCAGCGTGCCGTCCGCGACCAGCCCCGCGAGGTGCTCCAGGTCGGCGATGCTGCGCTTGGTGACGGCGACCCGCACCTTGCGCTGCCGGTGGAACGGCGCGATCGCGGCGATGGCCGCCAGTCGGGGCAGCGAGCCGAGCACGCGCCCGCCGGTGCCGCTGGACGCCACGAAGACGCCACCGGGGTTGAGCAGCCGGCGCATCCCTCCGAGCGAGTACCCGCCGGCCAGGTCGACGATGACGTCGAAGCGGGCCGCGCCCTTGGTGATGTCGTCGCGGGTGTAGTCGACGACCTCGTCGGCGCCGATGGAGCGCACCAGGTCGGCGTTGCGGGTGCTGCACACGCCGGTGACGTGCGCGCCGAGAGCCTTGGCGAGCTGTACCGTGAACGTCCCGACCCCGCCGGACGCCCCGTTGACGAGCACGGTGCGCTCCGGCCCGGCGCCGCCGAGGCGCAGCGCTTGGAGGGCGGTGGTGGCGGCGACCGGCAGCGTGGCCGCCTGCTCGAAGCTCACCCCGTCCGGTATCCGGCCCAGGTGCGCCGCCCGCGCCGCGGCGTACTCGGCGAAGCCACGCTGGTTGACCTCGCCGAACACCCGGTCGCCCACCGCCAGCTCGGTGACCTGGGCGCCGACCGCGGCCACGGTGCCGGCGATGTCGCGCCCGAGGATGTTTACCCTGGGCCGCCGGATGCCGGTGGCGAGGCGTGCGACCTTCGGGAAGCCGTGCAGCATGACGGTGTGGTCGGCGAAGTTGATGGACGAGGCGTGTACTCGTACGAGTACGTCTTCGGGGCCGATCGAAGGGGTGTCCACATCTGCGTATCGCAGCACGTCCGCGTTTCCGTATTCGTTGTAGACGATCGCCTTCATTTTCTTCACCCTTTCCGGACCTGCTTGGCGGCCTCGACGACGGCGTGCGCGAGCGTGCCGATCGAGGTGGCGACGACTCCGATGTAGACCCAGCGGTTCACGTCGCCGGACCAGCCGGCCGCGGCGATGAATTCGGGATTGAGAATCCGGTCGTTGGCGGCGAGCGCGATCAGCAGGATCGAGCACGCGATCGTGGCCAGCCCGCGGGCGATGGCGATCGGCACGTTCCACCGGCCGTAGTACCGGGCGAACGAGAAGCCGAGCGCCACGACCACCAGCGCGATAAAGCCGTAGACGACGCCGGTGTCCCACAGCCACGGCGCCAGCAGGCCGATCGGGTCGCCGTTGGCGTCTTTCTCGGTGCTCACGACGGGCGTGAGCAGGATGAGAGTGCTGAAGAGGACCGTCGCGGCGGTTTCGAGGGCGAGCTCGGTGTACTTGAGGCGGCGGCTGGGGGGCTCGGGGAGTGCGTTGGGTGTCCATGTGCGGATCTGCCAATGCTGCCCGGGGAACCGCTCGATGACGGCGAACAGCACCGTGGTCCAGAATCCGATGTGGATGGCCGCGGTGAACGTCGCGCTGAACGCGTCGGCGACCACCGTCCCGGCGTCCGCGTCGTCCATGGCACGGATGAGCGCGACCACGGCGGCGACCGCCGGCAGCACCGTCGCGAGCAGGATGGCGAGCAGGCGCGTGTAGTCCAGAAACAGCGCGGGCCCGATGAGGTGCAGCGGCCGGTCGGCGTATCCGGCGGCGAGCCGCTGCGGGTCGCCGAGCTCGGTGAGCACGGCCACCTCGGCCGCGTCGGGGTCGGTGCCGCCGTCCACGCGGTCGTCGACGGCGTCGGCGATGGAGGCGCGCAGCTCGCGCTCGATGTCGGGGCGCTGGCGGGCGGGCAGGCGGCGCAGGGCCGCGTCGACGTATCGGTCGGTGAGGGTCATGACTCGCCTTTCAGGCTGCGGAACGCGGCGTCAAGCTCGTCCCAGTCGTGGCTGAGGGTCTGCGCGAGTGCCGTGCCGTCGGCGCTGGTGCGGTAGAACTTGCGCGGCCGGGACTCGTCGGTATTCCAATCGCTGGTCAGCAGCCCCTGCTTCTCCAGGCGGCGCAGCAGCGGGTAGAGGGTGTTGGCGTCGACAGCGAAGCCGTACTTCTCGAGCAGGTCGAGCAGGGCGTACCCGTAGTTCGGCCGCTGGAGGATGAGGAGGCAGGCGAGCACGACGGTGCCTCTGCGCAGCTCCTGGAGGTGCGTGGCGAGCAGCTCATCTTCGGGCATGCATCACACGATACTGTGTGGCGCACACTATTGTAAAGGGCCACCCTGCGTGACCCTGTTCGGCGAGGCCGCGCGCGGCGGCGAGGCTGCGCCGCAGCCGGTCGAAGGCCCCGTCGAGCGGCTCGCCACGCGTGCGCCGCTTCATCTCCAGTTCGTCCACTGTGACGAACCACTGGTCGCCGAGCCGGTAGTGGTGGCTGCCCCATCCGACCGGCTGGTAGTCGAGAGGGTCATCGACGTCCCAGTGCCGGCGCCTCCAACGTCAGATCCGGCGGGGGAGCGAGCACCTCAGATCCAGCCTTCCTCCCAGGCGCGGTGGGCAGCGGCGTGCCGGGAGCTGACGCCGAGCTTGCCCATCGCCGCGGACAGGTAGTTGCGGACCGTACCGGGGGCCAGGTGGACGCGCGTGGCTATTTCGTTGACGGAGTCGCCGGTGCGGGAGGCGCGCAGCACCTCCAATTCCCGATCGGTCAGCGGGCACGCGCCCTCGGTCAGCGCGGACGCGGCGATTTCCGGGTCTACGTAACGGTTGCCGGCGGCGACGTCGCGCAGGATCTCCGCGAGCCGGCTCGCGGCCGTCGTCTTCGGCACGAAGCCGGTGACGCCGGCCGCCAACGCGCGCCGCAACACGGCCGGACGGGCGTGCCGCGTGACGAGCACGATGCGGGTCGGCAGCGCCGCGCGGATTTCCGTCGCGGCACTCAGCCCGTCGGTCGGCGGCATCTCCAGGTCGAGCACCGCGATGTCGGGCCGGTGCTCCAGCGCCAGCCGCACCGCGTCCGTGGACGTCGCCGCCTCGGCCACCACGGTGATGTCGTCTTCCAGGGCCAGCAGCGCCGCGAGGGCGCCCCGGATCAGGTCTTCGTCGTCGGCGAGCAGCAGGCGGATCATGCCGCACCCACCGGCAGGGCCGCCGCGACGACGAATCGGCCGCCGTCGTACCGCCAGCTCAGTTCGCCGCCGGCCGCCTCCAGCCGCGCCGCGAGCGTCTCCAGCCCGCTGGGCGCGCCGGGTGGTCCGGCGCCGTCGTTGCTCACGCGCAGCCGTGCGCGCTCGCCCTCGATCTGGTACTCGACGTCGGCGCGCGCCGCGCGGCTGTGGCGCAACACGTTCGTGGTCGCTTCGCGCATCACCAGTCCCAACAGGTGCCGCTTGGATTCGGAGAGCCGGTCCGGAGCCGGTGCCACGTCCATCCGGGCGTCGATGTCGGCCGCCGCGAGCACCCGCGTCGCGTTGGCAATCTCGTCTTCGAGCGTCGTGCGACGGTACCCCTGCACGAGCGCGCGGGTGTCGCGCAGCGCGTCGGCCGCGAGCCGACGCACCTCCGCCATCTCAGCGGCGGCCCGCGCCGGGTCGGCGGCGACCAGCCGCTCCGCGAGCTCGCTCTTGAGCGCGATGACTTGCAGGTGGTGGCCCTGGATGTCGTGCAGGTCAGCGGCGAACCGCAGCCGCTCGTCCGCCACCGCGAGCTCCGCCGCGACGCGGCGTGCGCGATGCAGGCGCTCCGCGACGTCCCACACCCACAGCGGACCGACAGTCACCCACGCCGTGAAGACCAGCAGACCGGCCGGAAACGCGGCCGCGTAAGGCAGCTCGCCGTCATCGGTGGCCAGGCTGACGAGCGCCCCTGGTACCGCCAGCGCGGCGGCCGCCACGGCGATGGCGATCCACTGGCGTCGCGGCGGCAGAAACGTGGCCGCGGCAGACACCACGATGGACGGTGCGACCGCCCAAAGCCCGTAGTTCCGGTCGGCGAGCACGAGGGCGCCGAGCACCGCGGCACCCGCTCCGGCCGCGGCGAGCCACCTGGCGCCGAGGTCCGCGCCCACTGTGCCCGTCAGGCGACGGCTCAGCAGGACCGTGGTCGCGCCGACAGTGACCGGCAGCGCGACGGCACCGGTGGCCCGCGCCCATCCGGGCGTCCCGGAATCGAGCAGCCACCCGCCAACGGCGAGGACCAGGACCACGGCCGCCATGCCGGCCACCGCCGACCACGTGTACCAGCGCAACCCCCGCATCTGGCCATTCTCGCAGCTCAGCCGCCCAGGCAGCGCGTGACAAATGTCAGGAGATCAGGTGTGGATACGGCACTACCGGCCGCGCTCCGGTATCGCGAGTCTGAATACCCCTGCCCCGTATTGGAGGAGAATCCCCGATGATCCGCTGGATCCTGCGGCGCTGGCCCGCCGCCGCCGCCGTCGCACTGGCTGTCCTCACCGCGGGTGGCAGCGATACATCGAGCACCGTGACCGCCATGGGCGAGATCCTGCCCATCCTGCCCTTGCTGTACGTCCTCGTGGCCAAGCTCCGCAAGCGCGCCGCGTCCTGGCCGATCCTGATCGGCGGCTCAGCCGTACTGTTCGGACTCAAGCTGCTCGACGTGGTGTCGCCGGCCGTGTTCTTCGTTCTCGTGGCCCTGCTTGTGTTCCTGTGGGGCGCGATCGACGGCGACCTGCGCCGGTCCCGCGAGCTCCAGTTGCAGGCGCTGGGCATGGTCGGCTTCGGGGTGCTCGCGCTCGTCGGGCTTGCCGTGGACCCCGACCTCGGGCGGTACATCGTGGGCGCAGGCTGGTTGCTGCACGGGATCTGGGACTTCGTCCACCTGCACCGGGACAAGACGGTCGCGCGCTCGTACGCCGAATGGTGCGGGGTCCTCGACATCCTGATCGGACTCGAACTTATGCTGCTGTGACCGCCTACTCTCGTGCCACCGGTCCATGGCCCGGCCGGGATCGACCTTGTCGTACCGGATGCTCGACGAGCCCCGCCAGGGCCGACTGCTGGACGTGGGTCGATTGATGTGGTGGCCCAGCAAACTGTTCAGGCAGCACGACGACGCCCGGCCGCCAGCGGGCAAGCCCGACCTCGAACCCGCTCTCGCGGGTAGGTGACGCCGCTGGGAAGCCGGCGGCCTGACACCTGGGAATGACGTAGGCGCGACCCCGGGGTTCCGGGATCGCGCCTCACGTCGTTCTTGCTCAGCTCATTCTGTCGTCTTCGCCTCGGCGTCCTGCTCTTCGGCGTTCTCGTCCGCGCCGTTCGCTTCTTCGGCGCCCTGCTGGTCCGCTCCGTTGTCGGCCACGCCGGCGGCCTCCTTGGCGTCGGCCAGCGCGAGGCAGGCCTGCAGCAGCGTCGCCTGGGCCGAGGTCACGGCCTCCGCGGCGGCCTCCTCGTTCTGGCCGTTCTCGTCCTCAGCGTTTTCGCCTGCAGCGTTTTCGCCTGCAGCGTTTTCGCCTGCCGCGTTCTGCTTCTCTTCGGCGGCATCCATCGCCGCGGACCACTTCTTGGCGAGGAGCTTGCGTTCCGCCCGAGCCTCCTCGGCGGTCTGCTCTTCTTCGGCGGCCTCTTCTTCGGCGGCCTGCTCGTCCTCGGCCGCCTGCCCGTCCTCGACGGCCTGTACGTCCGCCGCGAACTCGTCGCAGGAAGCCTCGAGCGCCTGAGCCGAAGCGAGGGCCGCCTCATTGGCGTCCTGCTCCTGTTCCGGGGCCAGCTCCGCGCCGTCGCAGATCACCTCTTCGCCGTTGATCTCCAACTGCTCGCACTGGGACACGTCGAACTGCTGGCCGTTCACCGTAATGAGATCGGCGGCCTTCGGGGTGGTGGTGGCGGAAGCGAGCTGTACGCCACCGATCCCGGCAGCGACCAGGACACCGCTGACAACCACGGCACCGATGACCTTGCGCCGGTGGCCCTGGATACCTTGGCTCCTGCGGTACGCACGCAATCCCATCATCACTCCTCGTAGCTGGACATCGATGCCTTGGTTGATTGCGAGTACGGCGCCCACCGGGTGCTGGTTCAACGCGGATCACGGAATGGGGCCATCCGGCGGCCTGTCGAGACAACGAAATCGCAGGTCACAGGGGCTTCCGGAAAAGCTTAGAAATACCTGACCGGGTAGCCCCGAACTATTCCAGCTCGCGGCATGAGCCACTCCGAATCATGGGGACTCACGGACAGTTACATCACAGTAGTGAGCATGGGGGAGAGTAGGGTCGGTCCGCATGGACGCCTTGCCCGAACTGCGACGGATCTGCCTCGCGTTCCCAGAGGTGACGGAGCGCCCCAGCCACGGAGCACCGACCTGGTTCGTGCGCGACAAGAAGGCGTTCGTGACGCTGTGGATCGACGGTCACCACCAGAATGACTTCCCGCACCTGTGGTGCGCCGCCCCACCTGGCGGGCAGGAGGAGCTGGTCGCGGGCGATCCGGACCGGTTCTTCCGGCCGCCGTACGTGGGTGGGCGCGGCTGGGTGGGCATCCGGCTGGACCGACCGGTCGACTGGGCGGAGCTGGCCGAGCTGTGCGAAGACGCTTACCGGGTGGTGGCGCCGCCGCGCCTCGCCGGCCAACTCGACGCGCGCGACTAATCGACGCGGACCTGGGTAGTGCTATCTGCATCGGACCTATCAAGGAGGACACGATGACGGGTACCCAGGAGACCGGTCAGGTCACCGGCACGAAGGACAAGGACTACAACATCATCTGGTTCACCGAGGCCTGCCTGGACAACGCGCTGCGCCTGGAGACCTACATCCAGGACGCCGAGCGAGACGGCGACACCGAGCTGGCCGACTTCTTCCGGCGAGCCCAGGAAGAGAGCCGGAAGGGCGCCGAAAAGGGCAAGCAGCTCCTGCGCTCACGCCTAGCCAGCTGACCAGTCACTCAGGGATCGGGTCCGCGGCGGACCGCCGGTGGTCGATGCGCAGGTCCGGTGAGGTCTCGGCGTACGCCTCTCGGGCGTCCGAGTCGTCGAGGATCGCCTCGGCCTGCGCTTCGGCGTCGTCGCTGCCGGCCGCCTGTTCCTCGGGGAGCAGGTGGTCGGCGCGCCGCTGTGTCCGGTCATCCATGCCGCTCCCGTACCCGACCGGTCGCTGAGCTAATCCGGATCACAACAGGTCGGCGAGCAGGCCCGCGGCCCGTGTGGCGCCACCGCCGTCGACGGTCCGGTATCTCACCTCCCGCCCGATCTCGGTGGCGATGGCGTCGGCGAGCGTGTCAGGGTCGATGTCGTCGTAGTCGAGGCGGCGGCCGGCGCCGTGCCGGCGCAGCCGATGCGCGACGTGGATCTGCTGCTCGAAATGGTGCCGCAGCGGAACGTAGATGAACGGCCTGCCGGCAGCGGTCAGCTCCATGCAGGTGGTGAGTCCACCCTGGACGATGGCGAGGTCGCTGGCCGCGAGGTGGCGGTGCAGGTCAGGCACGAAAGGCCGGATCTCCAAGCGTTCGGCGGGACGGAAGGACGACGGGTCGATGCGCGGGCCGGTGACGACCACCATTCGCAGGCCGGGCACGCGCGCGGCGGCCGCGTCGAACGAACCCACCACGCGTCGCAGCAGGTGTTCGCCGACGCCCGAGCCACCGACCGTCACGACGCAGACCCGCTCGTCCGGCGCGTACCCCAAATCGGCGCGCAACGCCGCGCGGTCGGCGACGCCGGCAGGGTCGAAACCCGTTACGTAGCCGGCGAAGTCGTAGTGCTGCTCGGTCCAGTCGCGGATCCGCGGCAGGCCGGGGCCGAACGCGTCGCCAACCACATCATCCGGGTCGCCGACGAAGATGGCCCGGTCACGCACCCGCGGGTACCGGGCGATGTGCTCGATCATCTCAGCGTTGTAGTCGGCGGTCACGAGGCTTTCCCGCTCGCCGCCGTCGGGCATCGGCAGGTAGCCGACGAAGTCGGTGAACCACGCGTACGCGAAGCGCTTCAGCTCAGGGTTTTCGTGCAGGAAGTGGTCGACGTCCCACGCCTCGTCGCCCACCACCAGGTCGTACGGGGTCTCGCGTACCGCGTCGTGGAACACCATGAAGTTCGACAGCAGCACCTCGTCCATGCGCCGCAACGCCTCGAAGCAGTGCAGGTCGTGCTCGCCGGCCTCGGCTTCGATGTGGGCGGACTCGTTGGCGAGCCAGGCGCTGGCCGGGTGGACGTGTTCGCCGGCCCGTTCGAGCACGTGGGTGACGGGGTGCTGTGCCAGCCAGTCGATCCGCACGTCGGGGTGGTGGGTGCGCAGGGCCGCGGCGATGGCGATGTCGCGCCGGGCGTGGCCGAGCCCGATCGGCGAGCTCAGATAGAGCACCCGCTTGGGCCGGTGCCGTCCGCGGATCCACGTGCGTGGCGGCGGAGCGGCTGTCCGGAACCGCGCGGCGAACTCGCCGATCAGCAGGTTGACGCGTACCGGGTCGCGGGCGAGCGGCACGTGCCCGGCGCCGGCGAGCGTGACGAGTTCGCCGCCGGTCAGCTCGCGCAGGATCTCGCTGCGCCGCAGCGGGCTGATCCGGTCGTCGTCGCCGTGGATGAGCAGTACGGGACTGGCCAGCCGCCGGCACCAGTCGGAAAGAGTGTCCGCATCGGGCATCCGGGCCTTGCTATTGGCCACGAGCACCTGGCCATTCGTGGAAAGGCCCCAGCAGACGCCGTCCTCGATCTGCTTGGTGGAGTGCGGCTCGGGGAAGCACTGGCCCAGGAAGAACCAGAGGAAGTCCTCGTGCTCCTTCTCCCAGTACTCGCGGTTGTACTTGACCCAGTGCTCAGCCGGGTCTGGCCGCACGTGCGGCACCCGTGAGCGTTCGACGTCGGGCGCGGGACCGCTCAGCGCGATATGCGCGGCTCGCTCGGAGGAAGGCGGTGCCAGGCCCACCGACGGTCCGATGAGGACGGTGCCGTGCACTCTGGACGGATGGTTGGCGCCGAGGTCGAGCGCCCAGTTCGCCGCCATGGACAGGGCCACCAGCACCGCGCGGTCGGTTCCCGTGGCGTCGAGCACCGCCAGCGCGTACGCCACCTGGGCGTCCTGCCCGTAGGCGGCCGGGTCGAGCGGGCGGTCCGAGCGACCGTTGCCGGGCCCGTCGTAGGTGACCACCCGGAAGTGCCGTGCCAGATAAGGCACCTGCCCCTTCCAGAAGCCCTTGTGGATGATCGTCCATGTGGGCATCAGGAGGATCGTCGGCCCACCGGTGCCGTGTACCTCGTAGTGAATCTTGACTCCACCGCGCTCGACGAAGCCTTCGCTGTCCGCCAGCCGTGCCCGCATGGTTCGCCTCCGATCCTTCAGTGTGCGCCGCGCTGCGCCATGGCGTCGGGCATGCGCGGCACGAACCGCGGCACCTCGTCGGCGTACCGCGCGTACCGGTCGCCGAGCTCGCGCCGCAGGTCGTGTTCCTCGAACCGGACCGCGACCAGGATGTAGGCGCTCGCCATGGCGGCGAACAGCAGCCGGCCGACGCTCATGTCGGGCGCCGCCCAGAACGCGACCAGAAAGCCGACCATGATCGGGTGCCGCACCAGCCGGTAGAACAGCGACTGCCGGAATCCGGGCTCGGCGTACGCGCGGTGGCGGGCGCGGGCGAGCGCCTGGCGGAGGCCAAACAGGTCAAAGTGCCCGATCTGGAACGTACTGCTCACCAGGACCGCCCACCCGGCGGCGTACAGCGTCCACAGCCCGGCGCGCGCCCAGCCCGCCTCCACCGACCAGATCGTCTCCGGCAGCGGTCGCCACTGCCACAGCAGCAGCGCCACCACCAGGCTCGCGGCCAGCACATACGTGCTGCGTTCGACGGCGGCCGGCACGATCCGCGTCCAGCGCCGCTTGAACCACGGCCGCGCCATCACGCTGTGCTGCGCCGCGAAGAGCGCCAGCAGCGCCCCGTCGGCCAGGACCGCTGCCCAGGCGGGGTCGCGGTCGCCGTCGTCGACGCCCTTCGGGACGCCGACCCCGGCGAGAAAACCGATCGTGTACGCGAAGACGAGGAGAAAGAGCAGGTAAGCGACTGTTCCGTACCCCAGGACCAGGATGCGCCGTGCCATGACGGTCCCCCTTGGCAATGATCGTTCGGTCGACCGACCGAATATCTCGGCACGCTATCATTCGGTCGACCGACCGAACAAGAGGGAGTCCTGATGACGACAGCGGTACGGATCATGGAGGCCGCGCGGGCGTGCCTGCTCGCCGACGGGTACGCCCGTCTGTCCACCCGCAAGGTCGCCGACAAGGCCGGGATGCCGCTCAGTCAGATCCACTACCACTTCGGGGGCAAGCGCGGCCTGGTGCTCGCACTGCTCGACCACGAGAACCAACTGCTCGTCGGGCGCCAGCGGGAGATGTACGCGGCGTCGGAGCCGCTGTGGAAGCGGTACGAGCAGGCGTGCGACTTTCTCGAGGACGACCTGGCGTCCGGGTACGTGCGGGTGCTCCAGGAGATGATCGCGGCGGGCTGGTCGGACACCGAGGTGGCGCAGCAGGTGCTGTCGATGATGCGGGGCTGGTTCGAGGTACTCGAAGAGGTGGCCCTGGAGGCGGAGGCCCGCTTCGGGTCTCTCGGCCCGTTCTCCCCGGCGGATCTGGCCGGTCTGGTGGGCCTGGCGTTCCTCGGCGGCGAGGCCGTGATCCTGCTCGGCGACGACGAGTGGGTCGTCCGGGTACGCACCGCGCTGCGCCGGGTGATCGATCTGTTGCGCGCGCTGGAGGATAACCATATCGGCAGCTGACGATTGACAAAGTTTGACGCCCCGACTTAATCTGCGTGCCCGGTGGCATGTGTTGGAGGGAGCGTCATGGCTGGCTCGCGGATCGGTCGCTTGCGCCGCGTTGGGGTGATCACCGGCGCGGTCACGGCGTTGCTCGTCGGCCTCGGTATCACGGTCGCGGTCAACGCCCAGGCGGCTGCCGGCTGCCGGGTGGCGTACTCCACCGCCAGCCAGTGGCCAGGCGGCTTCAACGGAAACGTCGCCATCACCAACCTCGGTGACCGGATCAACGGGTGGAGTCTGGTGTGGACGTTCCCGTCGGGGCAGCGGGTGACCCAGGCGTGGAACGCCACGGTGACCATGTCCGGCAGCCAGGCCACCGCTGTGAACGCCGGCTACAACGCCACGATCGCCACGAACGGCACGGTCTCGTTCGGGTTCAACGGGGCGTGGTCGGGCACCAACACTGCGCCGACGTCGTTCACGCTCAACGGTGTGGCGTGTACCGGAAACGTCGGCGGGACCCCCACCAGTGCGCCACCCACATCCACGCCACCCACGTCGGCCCCGCCCACCACTCCGCCGCCGGCGGGTAACGCGATGGCCGCCGTCGCCGCCATGCAGCCCGGTTGGAACCTTGGCAACTCGCTCGATGCGGTCGGCGCCGACGAGACCGCGTGGGGCAACCCGCGGGTCACCGAGGCGCTGCTGGACAACATCCGCGCCCAAGGCTTCAAGAGCGTCCGCATTCCGGTGACCTGGAGCAACCACCACGGCGCCGCCCCGAGCTACACCATCGACGCCGCCTGGCTCAACCGGGTCAAAGAGGTCGTGAACTGGGCACTCGCCGACGGGTTTTACGTGATGATCAACATTCACCACGACTCGTGGCAGTGGATCAACACGATGCCCACCGACCGCACCAACGTGCTCAACCGGTACAACGCACTGTGGACACAGCTCGCCGCCGCGTTCCGTGACTCGTCCTCCCGCCTCGTGTTCGAGAGCGTGAACGAACCGCAGTTCACCGGCGCGTCCGACGAGGCGCAGAGCATCACGCTTCTCAACGAGCTGAACACGTCGTTCCGCAGCATCGTGCGCCAGTCCGGCGGCGGAAACGCCTCGCGCCTGCTGGTGATCCCGACCCTGCACACCTCCGCCGACGCGGCGCGGGTCGATCCCGCCCTCTCGTGGTTCACCTCGACCAACGACCCGAACCTCATCGCGACCGTGCACTACTACGGCTACTGGCCGTTCAGCGTCAACGTCGCAGGCGGCACCCGCTTCGACTCCACCGTCCAAAGTGACCTGACCGGAGCCTTCGACCGCGTCTACAACGCGTTCGTCTCGCGCAACATCCCCGTCATCATCGGCGAGTACGGGCTGCTCGGCTTCGACCGCCACACCGGCACCATCGAGCAGGGCGAGAAGCTGAAGTTCTTCGAGTTCTTCGGCTACTACGCGCGCAGCAGGCAGCTCACCACCATGCTGTGGGACAACGGCCAGCACTTCGGCCGCACCTCGTTCCAATGGAGCGACCCGGAGCTGATCGCGCAGATCAAGTCGAGCTGGACCACCCGCTCCGGCACCGCGTCCAGCGACCAGGTGTACGTGCCACGCACCGGCTCGATCACCAGCAAGTCGCTGACGCTCAACCTGAACGGCACGACCTTCCAGCGGCTGAGCCAGGGCAGCACCAACCTGGCCAACGGCACCGACTACACGGTGTCCGGCAGCCAGCTCACGCTGACCGCCTCGGCGGTAACCCGGCTCGTCGGCGACCGAGCGTACGGCGTCAACACGAACCTCCAGGCCCACTTCTCACAGGGCGTGCCGTGGCGGATCAGCATCATCACGTACGACCCGCCGGTGCTGTCCAATGCCAGCGGCACGACGAGCTCGTTCGCGGTGCCGGCACAGTTCCGCGGCGACCAGCTCGCCACGATGGAGGCCAAGTACGCCGACGGCAGCAACGCCGGCCCGCACAACTGGACCTCCTTCAAGGAGTTCGACGTCGCGTTCGCTCCCAACTACACCGCCAACACGATTACACTGACATCCGCTTTCTTCGCCGAGGTCAACGACGGGGCGCGGGTCACGCTGACGTTCCACTTCTGGAGCGGCACGACCCTCACCTACTACGTCACCAAGTCCGGCGGCAACGTCACCGGCAGCACCACCTGACCCCGTCCGCCCCCGGCGACGCACCGACCCGGGGGAGGGGCAGGGCATGGACGACGTGGTGCTGCGCGGCGGCCGGCCATGGGGCAGCGACGGCCCGATGGACGTACTGATCCGAGCGGGAGTCATCGAGCGGATCGAACGGCGGGTCGACGTGCCGGACGCCGACGTGCTCGACGTGTCCGGGCGGCTGGTGCTGCCCGGGCTCGTCGAGTCGCATTGCCACCTCGACAAGACGCTCTACGGCGGTCCGTGGGTGCCGCACACGGCAGGCGACGCGCTGAGCGACCGGATCGCCACCGAGCGCCGCCGCCGCGGCGAGGTCGGCGTGCCCGACATCGACCGGATCACCGCGCTGCTGGAGCGGATGGCGGTTTCGGGCACCACGCACGTGCGCAGCCACACCGACATCGACCCGGCACTCGGGCTGTCCGGTGTGGACGCCGTAAACGCCGCCGTCGAGCGGCTCGGTGGGGCCATCACCGTGCGACAGGTCGCCTTTCCGCAGTACGGGATCCTCGCGAATCCCGGCACCGCCGACCTGCTCGACCAGGCCCTCAAAGCCGGTGTGGCCACCGTCGGCGGCCTCGACCCGGCCGGGTTCGACCGCGACCCCGTGCGCCACCTCGACGTGGTGTTCGGGCTCGCCGAGGAGCACGGCGCCGACGTCGACATCCACCTGCACGACGGCGGCACGCTCGGCATCTGGCAGCTCGAGCTCATCGCCGAGCGCACCGTCGCCACCGGGCTCGGCGGCCGCGTCGCGGTCAGCCACGCGTACGGGCTCGGCCAGGCCGACGGCGCCACCCAGCAACGCGTCGCCGACCTGCTGGCCGCCGCCGGGGTCACCGTCGCGTGTGGACACGACGGCATCCGCGACCTGTGGGGCCCGTACGGCAGCGGCGACATGCTGGAACGGGCCATGCACCTCGCCTATCGCAACACCTTCCGCCGCGACGAGGACATCGAGCTGGCACTGGAGGCGGCCACGTACGGCGGCGCGGCACTGCTGGGGCTGCCCGGGTACGGGCTGCGGCCCGGCGCGCCGGCGGACCTGGTCGTCGTCGACGCCCGCACACCCGCCGAGGCCGTCGTCACCCGGCCGCCGCGTGAGCTGGTCCTCAAGCGGGGGCGGGTGGTCGCCCGCTCCGGTAGGTTGGTCGGGTGACGGGGATTCATCCGGCCTGGTTGCCGGCGGAGGCTTTCCGGGCGGTCGGTTCGCGGCGCGTGGCGGTGCACGGCGACGGCGAGCTCGTCGACACGATCCGGGCCGAGGTGGCGTCGGCGGGATCGCCGTCCTCGTCGTCGCCAGACCTGGCGCTGTCGATCGCGGCCACACCGGGCTCACTCGGCGACGAAGGGTTCGCGCTCGCGCGCAGCGACGGCGTCACGACGGTCGTCGCCGACGCGCCCGCCGGCCTGCTCTATGGCTTCTTCCACGTGGTCCGGCTCGGCGAGGCGGCCTTCAACGCCGACCGGCCGGTCGAGGAGCACCGGCCCGCGCTGCGGCGGCGCATGGTCGAACACTGGGACAATGTCCACGTAAACCCGGTGATGGGCCAGGTCGAGCGCGGCTACGCGGGTGGGTCGCTCTTCTGGGAGCGCGGCGCTCTCCGCGCCGACCTTCGCCGGGTACGCGACTACGCGCGCCTGTTGGCCTCCTGCGGCATCAACGCCGTAGCCGTCAACAACGTCAACGTGCACGCTACCGAGGCACACCTGCTCACCGACCGCCTCGGCGAGGTCGCAGCGATCGCCGCCGAGCTGCGCCCGTACGGCATCCGCGTGCACCTGTCCGTCAACTTCGCCTCGCCCATCATGCTCGGCGGTCTGGCCACCGCCGACCCGCTCGACCCGTCCGTGCGCGAGTGGTGGGCCGCGACCACCAGCCGGGTGTACGAGACGATCCCCGACTTCGGCGGATACGTCGTCAAGGCCGACTCCGAGGGGCAGCCCGGCCCGTTCGCGTACGGCCGCAGTCACGCCGACGGCGCCAACATGCTCGCCGACGCGCTCGCGCCGCACGGGGGAGTGGTGCACTGGCGGGCTTTCGTCTACAACCACCGCCAGGACTGGCGTGACCGCTCCACCGACCGGGCCCGCGCCGCGTACGACCACTTCGCGCCGCTCGACGGCCAGTTCCACGACAACGCCATCCTTCAGGTCAAGCACGGTCCGATCGACTTCCAGACCCGCGAGCCCGTCTCGCCCGTCATCGCGGCCATGCCCGGCACCCGCCTCGCGGTGGAGTTGCAGGCCACCCAGGAGTACACCGGCCAGCAGCGGCATGTCTGCTATCTCGCTCCGATGTGGAGTGAGATGCTGCGGTTCCGTCTCCACGCGGACGACGGCCCGGCCGTAGCCGCGATCGCCGAGAGCGGCGGCCTCGTGGCCGTCTCCAACGTGGGCGACGATCCGTTCTGGACCGGCCACCCGCTCGCCCAGGCCAACCTCTACGCCTTCGGACGCCTTGCCTGGGCACCCGACGCCGACCCGCTGGCGATCCTCGACGAGTGGATCGGCCTCACGTTCCCGGCCGCCCCACCGCAACTGCGGCAGACACTGCGCGCCATGATGGACGATTCATGGCACACCTACGAGAAGTACACCGCACCGCTCGGCGTGGGTTTCATGGTGCGGCCGGGCCACCACTACGGTCCCGACGTCGACGGATACGAGTACACGTCCTGGGGCACCTACCACTTCGCAGACCGCGACGGGGTCGGCGTCGACCGCACCCGCGCCACCGGCACCGGCTTCACCGGCCAGTACCCGCAGCCGTGGGCGGACGTCTACGAGTCGCTCGACCAGTGCCCCGACGAGCTGCTGCTCTTCTTCCACCACGTCCCGTACGGGCACGTACTGCGCAGCGGCTCGACCGTCATCCAGCACATCTACGACACCCACTTCGACGGAGCCGACGAAGCGGCGCGGATTCGTGACTCGTGGAGCGTGGTCGGTCACCTCGTCGACCCCGGTGTGGACGCGCGGGTACGGGAACGCCTGGACGAGCAGGTGCGATCGGCCGAGGAGTGGCGCGACCAGATCAACACGTACTTCTTCCGCAAGTCCGGCGTCCCCGACGCCAAGAATCGCCGCATCTACTGACCGGCTCGTCAGCCGCCCGACGCGGGGATGCCGTCCCAAGGGCCAACTTGGCAGCCGCACGGTCAAATAGCGGATGACAACACCTTCGCGGTCCGTGCACCATGGCGATCATGGGAATGAACGACGGTCTGCGCCCTGGGCGGTCTGAGGTAGTCCTCATGTGCGGGATAGCGGGCTCGGGCAAGACCACGTACGCCAAGGACCTCGAAACCAAGGGCTATGTACGCCTGTCCATCGATGAGGAGATCTGGCACCGCTTCGGCCGCTACGGCATCGACTACCGGCCCGGCGAGTACGAGCAGCATACCGAGGTGGCGAGAGAGGCCGTGCGAGAGCGGCTGCTCTCACTGCTTGCGGAGGGCCGCAACGTCGTCGTCGACTCTAGCTTCTGGCAACGCTCACGGCGGCAGGAGTACAAACACCTGATCGAGCAGGCCGGCGGGGGCTGGCGTCTGATCTACCTTCAGGTCGACCCGGCACTGCTGCGGGCACGTCTGCATGGGCGAGCTGAGCGGTTCGACGCCAATGCCGCGTTCCCGATTACCGATGGGCTACTGGCTCGCTACCTGGACAGCTTTGAGCCACCGTATGGCGAGGGCGAGGAGGTCATTGTGGTCAGTCACCGCTGACCAGACAGCGCGCCCGTTGGGCCGATGCCAAGAAGCGCTCGCAACGACCTTCGACTCAGCGAACACCCTCGCGGCGCGTGACACGCCAGATCCGACGTCAGCCTGGATCCGCGACGGATCGGGAAGATCCTCGTGGCGGCACTCGCCAGGCGTCAGTGACGATACGTTCCAGCGTGCGTCGGCCGGTCCGACTCATCGCTGGGTTACTTTCGCGGTAGTACCAGACGAGCCCCATCGCCTGCACAAAGGCCCACGCCTTGCCGCGCTGCCATTCGAGGTCGTCGCACCCGAGGTCCTCACGGAGCGTCCGTCGAGGTCCAGCCCCAAGCAGATGCCAGGCGCCCACGAGGTCCAAAGCCGGATCGGCTGGTCCGAGGCCGCCGACGTCCAGAACCCCGGCTAGACGTCCGCCGCTCACCAGCACGTTGTCCGGAATCAGGTCACCGTGGTTCATCACGTCCTTGGTCTCGCCGCGCGGCAGATTCCGCATGGCTGCCCAGATTCGGCGAAGCCGCGCAACGTCTAGGAGCTGCTCGCTGTGCCGAAAGCAGGTCTCCATCCATCCGTCGTGCGCTTGCAGGTTGCCTCCTCGGCCGCTGCCGTCGAAGGTCCGACCACGGGTGTCGATGGCGCGTACGTCGTCGATGAACTCAGCGAGGTCGTGCGCGAACGCGGTCGATTCACCTGGGTCATCGTCGCTGGCAACGACGCCGGGTATCCACGTCTGCACGGACCATGGCAGCGGGTAGCCCGGCCCGGGGTTACCGAGTGCGACCGGCTCGGGTGTGGGGAACCGCGTACGCCCCACCAGCTCGCCGGTCGCTTCCGCTTCGGCTTGCAGCCAACGCCGCGTCGCCTCGACGTCGCCCGGCTGTAGGGGAAACCGAGCCGCAAGATGGTCGCCAACGCGGAAGATGGCGTTGACAGTCCCCTGCGAAGCGACGCTTCTCACGGCCATGCCCCGCCACTGGGGGAACTGGTCATCGACCAATCCGCGCACCGTCTCCGGCGATACGGTCAGTTGGTTGGCATGCATCTGCACACCGGGAAGCGTCGCGCCCCCAGATCTTCGATGCAACCTACTTTCCCTCGCGCCGACGCCTGCGTGGCGGTGGATCTGACCCTGACTGGCCCGCGTGCGGCCGCAGGTCGGTCAGCGTGAACCACCGGACCGTCAGCACCATCGTCGTCCGCCCCGACCGCTCGTTACTGGCGGAGGATCATGACGCCTCGGGCGTCCAGGGTCAGGAGCTGGCCGACCTCGACGCGGGTGCCGGTCAGCAGGTCGACGCCGCCCACCCGGGCGGGCACCTCGACCGGTGCGGCGTTGTGGTTGAGCAGAAACAGCAGCCGCGTCCCGTCGGGCGTGACCCGCACGGCGGTCTCCAGGTCGGGCACGTCCGGGTACGGGCCCGACAGGCCGTGCCGGTCGAGCACCTGGCGCATCACCCAGGAGACGCCCGCCTGGTCGAGGCCGGCGGCGACGTACCAGCCTTCGCCGGTGCCGTACGCGTTGCGGGTGACGGCGGGCGTGCCGGCGTAGAAGTCGGCCTGGTACTCGCCGACCACCTCGGCGCCCTGCGGGATCACGAGTTCGAACAGCAGCCGCGCCTCGACCACCAGGTCGCCGAGGCGCACGGGGTTGACGACCTCAGGGCCGCGTGCGTCCCACTCGTCGACGCGTACGCCCATCAGGGCGCCGAGCGGGCCGGGCACGTCCATGAGGAAGGCGTTGTCGTGCTCGTCGACGCGCCCAGACAGGAACGTCGTCACGACGGATCCGCCCCGCGCGGCCACCTCTTCGAGTCGCTGTGCGATGTCGCCCTTGAGCATGTGCAGCGCCGGCGCGACCACCACGTCGTACCGGGACAGGTCGGCGGTGACCGGCACCGCGTCGACGTCGACGCCGGCTTCCCACAGCGCCTGGTGGTACGCCAGCACGACGGACTGGTACTTCACGAGGCGGGACGGGCCGTCGGAGATCTCCAGCGCCCACCAGCTGTCCCAGTCGAAGAGGATCGCGACCCTTGCCGGCGTGCGGGCGCCAAGGACCGCGCCGCCGAGCGTGTCGAGTTCGGCGCCGAGCTCGGCCACCTCACGGAAGACGCGGGTGTCGTCGCGCCCGCTGTGGCCGATGACGGCGCCGTGGTACTTCTCGCTGGCGCCGCGGGAGGCGCGCATCTGGAAGAACAGGACCGCGTCGGCGCCGTGGGCCACCGCCTGCCAGCTCCACAGCCGCATCGTGCCGGGGCGCTTGAGGGGGTTGACGTCGCGGCAGGCGGTGAAGCTGGGCGTCTGCTCCATGAGCCAGAACGGCTGGCCGTCCTTCAAGCCGCGCATCAGGTCGTGGGTGAACGCCATGCGCGCCTGTGAGGTGTCGTCGGGTGGGTAGTTGTCCCAGGAGGCGAAGTCGAGGTGCGGCGCCCAGCGGTGGTAGTCGAGCCCGCGGAACATGCCCATGAAGTTGGTGGTGACGGGGAGGTCCACACTGGACTCGCGGATGGCGTTCTTTTCGTCCAGGTAGTTGTTGAGCATGGCGTCGGACATGAAGCGCATGTAGTCGAGGGTGATGCCCTGGAAGGCGGTGTGGTCGGGCCCGCGCCAATGTTCGGTCAGCGCCGAGGGCGGCTCGATCTCGTCCCAGTCGTAGAACGTGTGCGACCAGAACCTGGTGTACCAGGCGGCGTTGAGCCCGTCCAGGCTCTCGTACCTCTTGCGCAGCCAGTCACGGAAGCCGGCCGCGCACAGGTCGCAGTAGCAGGCGCCGCTGTATTCGTTGCCGACGTGCCAGGCGACGACGGCCGGGTTACCGGCGTACCGAGCGGCTCGGCGGCGGGCCATCTCGGTGGAGAGCCGGCGGAAGACCGGCGAGCTGGGGCAGGAGTTGTGGCGTCCGCCGAAGCGGTGCTTGCGGCCCTCGAAGTCGATGCGGGTGATTTCCGGGTGCGCCCGCGCGAGCCACGCCGGGTGGGCGCCGGTGCCGGTGGCCAGGCAGACCTGCCTGCCTTCGGCGGCGGCGCGCTCGACGACGCGGTCCAGCGTCCCGAAGTCGTACACGTCTTCGGCGGGCTGAGTGAGCGCCCAGTCGAAGACGCCGAGGGTGACGGTGTCGATGCGGGCGGTGTCGAAGAGCCGGTAGTCGTCCGTCCACACCTCCTCGGGCCACTGCTCCGGGTTGTAGTCCCCGCCGAAGGGCACTTTGGGCGTGACCGGCAGGCTCATGCGGCGAACTCCTCCTGGACCTGCGTGATCATCTTCCGGCTGTTGCGCACCAACGCCATCACGAACACCGCGCCGAGCAGTGCGAGCACCGCCTCGGACGCGAGGACGATGACGCCGGCCGCCACCAACAGTAGGCAGGCGTTGGCGAGTGCGACGCCGGGCGTGCGGGCGAGGAAGTAGGCGGCGAGGCGAGCGACGTCCTTGGTGCGGAAGCTGAACAGGGAGGCGATGACGAGCGCGTTGGCGAGCCAGAGCGTCGCCGCGACCGCGATGACGACCAGCAGCACCGCCCACCAGCCGGGCACGCCGGCCGCGCCGAAGTAGGCGAGGTTGACGCCGACGATCGCCACCCAGGCCAGCCACGGCACCCAGATCCGCAACACCGCGACCAGGTTGAGCCGGTACCCGCGCCAGAACCGCGCCCCCGGGTGCAGGTCGGTCAGGTCGCCGCTGCGGTGATGGATCGCGTAGACGGCGGCGGAGACGGCGGGCGCCAGCGGCAGGGCGCAGAGCGCGGCGAGGGGCACGTTCGACGGGTGGCGGTCGAGCAGCAGCAGCGGCACCAGGCCGGGCAGCGTGGCGGCCACCAGCATCACCTCGACCACCAGCACGGTGTACACGAAGGCGGCGATCCGGGACAGTGGCCCCTCACCGAAGTAGCGGCGCGCGGCGACGGTGCTCATGAATGCTCCTGGTGCAGGCGCGACAGGTCCCACCACGGCGGTGTTTCGTCGGTGACTACCGGGGTGATCTCTACCAGAGTGACCTCGTGCCGGTCGAGGGCGAGGTCGAGGTCGGCGCGCCCGCCCGCGACCGGCAGGGCGCGATGGCTGACCGCCGGCTCAGCGGCCGCGCGCAGCGCGTCGAGCTCGCGCTCGCGCGGCGAGCGGGGCTGGCCCATTTCGCACCAGGCCCGCCACGGGTTGCCGGCCTCCTCGCTGACCGAGGAGCGCAGGACGAACGCGGAGACCGCGCCGGGCAGCGGCAGGGATAGCCGGAGGGTGTGTCCGTCCTCGCGAACGGGCGCCCACGCGAGGACGGTGACGCGCCCGGCGGCGTCGCGGGTGACGAGGTGGTCGTCGCCGCGCGCGAGGACCTGGTCGCCCATGCGGGCCATGAAGGCGTACAGGTGGAAGGTCGGCTTCTTGATCTGGCGGTGGGTAAGCAGCCCGAACCCGCCGTGGAACGGCGCGGTGGGGACGCCCACCTCTTCGAACATGTCGCTGAACGTCCAGTACGAGAAGGAGTCCACCAGGTCGCCGCCGGCCGCCACGACGGGCGCCAGGTAGGCGGCGTGGAAAGCCGTGTCGTGCACCGGGTTGTCGGGCCGGTAGGAGGAGTTGAACTCGGTGATGTGCACCGGCAGGTCGGCCAGTGGCGTGCCGCGCAGCTGCTCGCGCGGGCGGGCGAACTGAGCGAGCAGTTGGGTGGCGGGCGCGAGGGTCTGGTAGGTGCCGAACGGCACGTGCTGTGCTGGGCCGGACGTGTACGCGTGCCGGCTGACGAAGTCGACGGGCACCGAGCGGGCGGTGACGAACTCGACGAAGCGATCCATCCACTCGTCGGCGCCGGGGGAGATGGCCGGCCCTCCAACCTGAAGGGAGGCGTCGACCTCCTTGACGGTGTGGGCGGTCACCTCGTACAGGCGGTGGTAGGCGTCCTGGTCGGCGCCCTGCCAGAAATCCTTGAGGTTCGGCTCGTTCCACACCTCGATTGGCCACTGGCGCACCTGGTCCAAACCGTAACGGTCGACCAGGTGCGCCACCGTCGCCCGCACCAGCGCGGCCCACTCGGTCCACGACCGGGGCGGGGTGACGTTGCCCCGCCACCAGAAGACCGTCTGGTCGCCGGAGGCGAGGTCTTCGGGCATGAAGCCCAGTTCCAGGAACGGCGCGATGCCGAGGTCCAGGTACGCGTCGACGACCTGGTCGACGTACGTGAAAGCGTGCCGCACGTGGCGGGCACCGTCGTACTCGTACGGTCGGTGGACGCCGACGCCGTCGCTGAGCAGGCCGTGGCCCCGGATGTGCCGGAACCCGATCTCGTGCTGGATCAGCGCCAGGGAGTCCTGGTAGTCCTTGCGTAGCGCGAGCTCGAACCGGCCGGTGCCGACGCAGGCGCGCCAGGCGCCGGGCAACCGGCCGGACGAGTGTTCCGGAACGATGACGCGCACGGTCAGCCGTGTTCCTTCTGGTAGCGGTCGTACGCCTTCTGGACCAGCTCCATGTAGGCGTCCATGTTCTTGCTCTTGAGCTCGTTCACGTAGGCGTCCCATTCGGACAGTGGACGCTGGCCGAGGATGAACTTCAGGGTCTGCTGGAAGACGTAGTCCTTGAGGCCGGTCTCCCAGAGGGTGGCCTGCTCGCGCTCCTCGTCGGTGAACGGCGCCGGCGGCGGGGTGACGAACGCGGCCTGCTTGCGGGCGTTCATCACCGCCTGGAACTCCTTCTCCTCGTCGGAGAAGAACGCCTGGACCAGCTCCGGCTTGCCACCGTAGGCGAACACGCCGTTGCCGAAGCCGAAGTCCTTCTGAAGGTGCTTGGGTGCCTGGGGGTGCAGGCCGACCATGTCCACATTGGGCGATAGCTCCGCCTGCCCGGAGGAGCCCTTGACCATCGTGGTGCCTTCGACACCCAACCTGGCGAACTCCTGGCCCTCGTCGGAGTACCAGAGCCAGTCGATGAACTGCATCATGGCGACGAAGTTCTTGCTGTCCTTGGCCTTTGTGGAGATCATGATGCCGTTCTCCAGGCGGCTGGCCGGGTTGATCTCACCCAGCGGGCCGGTCGGGACCGGAATCTTGACGAGCTTCGCGCTCGGGAGGGTCGCCGCGAGGTCCTTGCGGTAGTCGTTGACGAGGGTCTGCGCGTTGGTGCTGATGACGAACGACTTGCCGTTGGCCAGCTTCTGGCGCGCGATGTCGTCGTCCTGGGTGAAGCTCTCCGGGTCCATCAGCTTCTCGGCGACCAGCTTGGCGAGGTACTCGACCCAGCCCTTGTACTTGTCGCTAGCGCCTGTGTAGAAGTACTTCTTCGCGTCGGCGTCCCAGGTGGCGTGCTGGTAGGTCCAGCCGCCGGGCGCGCCCCAGGCCGCGCCGATCTGGCTGAAGAGCGGGCCACCGGGCGTGGGCTTGCTCCACCGGTCGGAGAACGGGTAAAGGGCGGGGTGCGCCTGCTTCATCGCCTTCAGCATCGTGTAGACCTCGTCCCAGGTCTTCGGGATCTGAAGGTTGAGCTGCTGGAGGATGTCGGTGCGCACGGCCAGCGAGTAGTCCGCCCACGGCTTCTCGTGCACGCCGGGCAGCAGGTAGAACTTGCCGTCCGCCTGCCGGAGTGTGTCGATCTCCGGCTGTAGCTTCCATTTCTCGACCTTGTCCTTGAAGTTGGGCATCAGGTCGAGGTAGTCGCTGACCGGCAGGATGGCGCCCGAGGAGACGTACGAGTTCTCCGCCGGGTGGTAGGTCTTGGGGATGATGAGCGGCGCGTCGCCGGCACCGATCAGCACGCTGCGCTTCTGCTCGTAGTCGCTCAGCGGCACGGCGACCGGGTCGAGCTTGATGTTGGTGCGCTTGCCGAGCTCGGACCAGAACAGCCAGTCGGTCTTCAGTGGATAGTTGGGGTGGTTGTTGTACAGCACGGAGAAAGTCAGCGCCTCGGTCGCCTTGAACTGGTCGCCGACGCCGTACTTCTCCATCGCGCCGACCCGCTTGCCCTCGAGGTCGCTGGACTCGTTCGAGTCGTCACCGCCGCAGCCGGCGAGACCGAGCGCGACGAGGCCCGCGGCGGCGGCGAGAACCTGGCGCCGGGACGGTTGGTAGACCATGGGAATTCCTTTCCGGGGTGGGTCATCCCTTGACGGCGCCGAGCATGACGCCGGAAACGAAGTACCGCTGGATGAAGGGGTAGACCAGGAGGATGGGCAGGGTGGTGAGCACGATCGCGACCGCCTTGACGGTGGCGCCGATCTGCAGCGCCTCCGCGCCCTCGGCGACGGCGTTGCCGCCGAACGCGGTCGAGGTGGCGCCCGCGATGAGGTTGCGCAGGTAGACGGTGACCGGCCACAACTCCTGCCTGTCCATGTAGAGGAACGCGGAGAACCAGGAGTTCCAGAAAGACACCGCGTAGAAAAGCACCATCGTGGCGACGATCGCCTTCGACAGTGGTAACACGATCCGCCACAGGATCCCGTACGTGGACAGGCCGTCGACGGAGGCGGCCTCCTCCAGCTCAGTGGGGAGGCTTTCGAAGAAGGCCTTCATCACCAGCAGGTTGAAGACGCTGATCGCGTTGGGCAGGGCGATCGCCCAGACGCTGTTCTTCAACCCGAGGCTGGTCACCAGGATGTAGTTGGGAATCAGGCCGCCGCTGAAGAACATGGTGAACACCGCGACGCCGACGAGCAAGCCGCGGCCTTTGAGTTGGGGCTTGGACAGCACGTACGCGTAACAGGTGGTGAGCACGATCGCGATGACCGTGGCCGTGAAGGTGTAGAAGAGGGTGTTGCGGTAGTTGGTCCAGAACAGCGAGTCGCTCATCACCTCCTCGTACGCGTTCAGGTTGAACCCCTTGGGCAGCAGGTTCACCTTTCCGGCGACGACGTTCGCGTGGTCGCTGAACGAGCGGGCCACGATGTTGAGGAAGGGGTACAGCGTGACCACCACGACGCCGGTCAGCACGATGGCGTTGACCACCTGGAAGATCCGGTAGCCGCGCGTGACCTGCTGGCGCTTCGGACCGGCCGGCTTGGCGAGAATCTTGCTGGAGTCGATGGTCACCACAGGCTCGCCCCCACTGTGCGACGGGAGATGAAGTTCGCCGACAGCACCAGCGTCAGCCCGATCAAGGCCTCGAAGAGGCCAATCGCCGCGGCGTAGCTGAAGTTGCCGGAGACGATGCCGACCCGGTACAGGTACGTGGCCACGACGTCCGCGGTCGGGTAGGTCAGCGGGTTGTACAGCAGCAGGACCTTCTCGAAGCCGACCGCCATGAACGTGCCGATGTTGAGGATCAGCAGGGTCACCATGGTCGGCCGGATGCCGGGCAGGGTCACGTGCCAGGTCTGGCGCCAGCGGCTGGCACCGTCGATCCGTGCCGCCTCGTACAGGTCTTCGTCGATGGTGGTGAGCGCCGCCAGGTAGAGGATCGTGCCCCAGCCGACGGTCGCCCACGCCTCCGAGGAGACGTAGATGGTGCGGAACCAGCCGGCCTCCTGCAGGAAGGCGATCGGATCACCGCCGAACGCCTTGACGGCCTGGTTGACCACACCGTCGACCGACAGGATCTGCATGACCATGCCGGCCACGATCACGATGGACAGGAAGTGCGGCAGGTACGACACCGACTGCACGAACCGCTTCAGGGAGCGCGTGCGCACTTCGTTGAGCAGCAGCGCCAGCACGATCGGCAGCGGGAAGCAGATCAGCAGCCCGAGCCCGCCGAGGATCAGGGTGTTGGTGAAGACTTCCCAGAACGTCGGGTCGTTCAGGAACATCTTCACGTACCGCAGGCCGACCCAGTACTCGCCGAAGACACTGCCGCCGGGCTGGAAGCGCCGGAACGCGATGACGTTTCCGAGCATCGGCAGGTACCGGAAGACGAGGAAGAACAGCAGCGGCAGGATCGCCAGCGAGTAGAGCTGCCAATCCCGCCGCAGCGCCTGCCGCCAGGTGCGCTTGGGCGGTTTCACGCGGCGGGTGGCCGCGGCGAGCGCCGGCTCGGGGCGTACCGCGCCGGGTGGCGGCGCGTTCACCGTGGGTGTGCTCATGCTGTCTCCACTGTGGAATGGGTGAGCAACTTCCGGTCGTGGCCAACCTCGCGTTCCGGCCCGACCAGGCGTAGCGGCACAGTGCCTTCGATGTCGGAGAACGAGCGGCCGAAGCGCAGCTCGACCTCGCCGGGCTCGACGATGCGGCGCCCGCCGACACCGGTGAACGACGCGGCGTCCGCCGGCACCGCGAACGTCACCCGGGCGCGCTCGCCAGGCGAAAGCGTCACCCGCGCGTACCCGACGAGCCGTACGACGGGACGGGTGACCTGCGCGACCGGGTCGTGCAGGTAGAGCTGCACGACCTCGGTGCCGGCCAGCGACCCGGTGTTGGCGACCGTCACCTTCACGTGAACGTCACCGTCGACCGGCCATTCGGCGGGCCCGTCGGCGTCGCGCCACTCGAACGTCGTGTAGCTCAGGCCGTGGCCGAACGGGAACGCCGGTGTCGGGTCTACAGAGGACACGTCGGTGCGGCGGCCCAGCGGAGGTGCCAGGTACGTGGCCGGTACGCCGCCGGCGTCGCGCGGCACGCTCACCGGCAGCCGTCCCGAGGGGTTCACCGCACCGGTCAGCACCTCGGTGAGCGCCTGCCCGCCGCTCTGCCCGGGGAAGAACGCCTGCACGATCGCGGTGGCGCCTTCTACCTCGTCACCCAGCGCGTACGGGCGGCCGGCCAGCAGCACCAGCACCACCGGGGTACCGGTGGCGAGCACCGCGCGTACCAGCTCGCGCTGCGCGCCCGGCAGGTGCAGATCGGTTGCGTCACAGCCCTCGCCGGAGGTGCCGCGCCCGAAGAGCCCCGCGCGGTCGCCGACCGCCAGCACGCATACTTCGCTGTCGGCGGCCAGCGCGGCGGCCTCGGCGATGCCGGAGGTGTCGTCGCCGGTGATCTCGCAGCCGGGCGCGTACGCCAGGTCCGGGTACGCCCGGCCGAGCGCCTCGCGTAGCGACGGGATATCCAGCCCGAGCCCGTATTCGGGGTGGTGCACGCCCACGTGCGCGGGGAACGAGTAGCAGCCGAGCATCGCGATCGGGTCGTCGGCGACCGGGCCCACCACGGCGACCCGCTGACCTTCGCGCAGTGGCAGGATGCCGTCTGTGTTGCGGAGCAGCACAATGGACTGTCGAGCCAGTCGCAGGGCGACGTCCTGGCTTTCGGCACTGTCGAGGTCCAGGTCGTCGGCCTCGTCGGGCAGGGCCTGCCAGCCGTCGTCCAGCAGGCCGAGTTCGGCTTTCTGCGTCAGTACCCGGCGCAAGGCCCGGTCGATGAGCGACTCATCGACGGCGCCAGACTTGACGGCCTCGATCAATGGGGTGCCGAAGGCATCCACATTGGGCAGCTCGACGTCGATGCCGGCGCGCAGCGCGAGCGCCGCGGCCTGCGCGCCGTCGGCGGCGACGCCGTGCAGGCTCTGCAGGAAGCGGATCGCGAAGTAGTCGGAGACCACCGTGCCGGTGAAGCCCCACTCGTCGCGCAGCAGGCCGGTCAGAAGCTCCGCGTCGCCGGCGACGGGGACGCCGTCGATCTCGGCGTAGGAGTTCATCACCGAGCGCGCCCCACCGAGGCGCAGCGCCATCTCGAAGGGCGGCAGGATCACGTCGGCCAGCTCGCGCGGCCCCATCGGCACGGGCGCCAGGTTTCGGCCGCCGCGCGAGGCCGAGTATCCGGCGAAATGCTTGAGGGTGGCGACCACGCCGGCGTCCTCCAGCCCGCGCACGTACGCCGCGCCCACCGTCCCGACCAGGTACGGGTCCTCGCCGATCGTCTCCTCGGTGCGGCCCCACCGGTAGTCGCGGGTCACGTCGAGGACCGGCGAAAGGCCTTGGTGCACGCCGGCCGCGCGCATCGTGCGGCCGATGTGCCCGGCCATCTGCCCGACCAGCTCCGGGTCGAAGGCGGCGCCCCAGCACAGCGGCGCCGGAAACGCGGTCGCCCGCCAGGTCGCGAACCCGGTCAGGCACTCCTCGTGCACCTGCGCGGGTATCCCGAACCGGCTGGCCGTGACGATCTCCTCCTGCGCGGCCGCGAGTGACTGGGCGCCACGCACGGGGTCGACCGGCGCGGTGCCGAATGGGCGCGTGAGCTGGCCGAGTCCCTGGCGGATCAGCGTGTCCCAGGACGCGCCGCCGACCATGTCGGACTGGTACGGCGCGACGCCGCCACCGGACGCGTCCGCACCGACCCAGACACCGACCAGCTGGGCGACCTTCTCCTCCAGCGTCATGAGCGGGATCAACGCATCGACCCGCTCCGTGGTGGACCGCTCCGGGTCGCGCCAACACGCGTCGTCGTTCACCTGGTTACTCATGCCTCCCCTAACCCGGCTTTGCCGAAAGTTTCCGCAACATGCCGGTCACATCTGACGGCAAGTTAGGCGCCTTGTCAGAGGTGTGTCAAGGGTCAGTCATAGACGATGATCCGCCCAGCGGTGATCAAGTGCTACAGTGACCGCCGAAACTTCCGGCGATGCTGGGTGAGATTTCGATGACGAGTTCCGCAACGATAGCGACGATCGCCGACGAGGTCGGCGTGTCCGTGACGACCGTGTCCAAGGTCCTCAACGGGCACTCCGACGTCGCGGCCGCGACCCGGGCCAGGGTCGAGGCGAGCCTGGAACGGCACCGGTACCGGCGCCGCGTCAAGCGCCGCCCGACCGGCCGCGAGCAGGTCGACCTGGTCTTCCACGAGTTCGCCGCGGCATGGGCCATGGAGATCATCCGCGGCGTCGAGTCGGTCACGGCCGCCGCCAAGGTCGATCTCGTGCTGTCGCAGCTGGGCGGTGCGCACCAGCCGCCGCAGCAGTGGCTCGACGGGGTGCTCAGCCGTCGCCCGACGGGCATCGTCTTCGTGCTCTGCCACCCCGCGCAGTCCCACCGCCAGCAGTTGGAGCGCCAGCGCATCCCGTTCGTCGTGGTCGACACCGACAGCGCGACCACCGCGTCCGTGCCGACCGTCGGTTCCAACAACTGGAACGGCGGCCTGCTCGCCGCCCGCCACCTGCTCGACCTCGGCCACCGCCGGATCGCGATCATCTCGGGCCCGGAAGACGTGCTGTGCAGCCGGGCGCGCGTCGCCGGCTTCCGGTCCGCGCATGACGAGGCGGGCGTACTGGTTGACCCCGACCTGGTGCGGTACGGCAACTTCTACGTCCACGCTGGCTACGAGTACGGCCTGGAACTGCTCGGCAGGCCAGACCACCCCACCGCCATCTTCGCCGGGTCCGACATGCAGGCGATGGGGGTGCTGCGCGCCGCGCGCAAGCTTGGCCTCGACGTCCCCCGGGACGTCTCGGTGATCGGGTACGACAACCTGCCGGTCGCCGCGTGGATCGGTCCCGCGCTCACCACCATCAATCAGCCGCTGCGCGACATGGCCGGCACCGCCACCCGGATGCTGCTCGACATCGCGCGCGGCGTCGAGCTGTCGACCAGCCGCATCGACCTGGTGACCGAACTCGTCGTACGAGAAACGACCGCACCCCCCGCGCAGGCGCGCTGATGGCGCTTTTCGACCTGCCACTCGCGCAGCTGGAGCAGTACGCACCCACCATCGCCGAGCCGGCCGACTTCGACGAGTTCTGGCAGTCCACACTGGACGAGTCACGCGCGACGAAGGTGCTGATCGACGTACAGCCGGAGCCGACCGACCTGCGCCTGGTCGAGTCGTTCGACGTCACGTTCGCCGGGTTCGGCGGCGACCCGGTGCGCGCCTGGTACACCCGGCCCGCCGGCGTCGACGAGCCGCTGCCCGCCGTCGTGGAGTACCTCGGGTACGGGCGCGGGCGGGGCCTGCCGCACGAGCGGCTCACGTTCGCCGCGGCCGGATACGCGCACCTGCTCATGGACAGCCGGGGTCAGGGCGGGCAGTACGGCACCGGCGGCGACACCCCCGACCCGCACGGCAACGCGCTCGGCGGCCCCGGACCGATGACCCGGGGCATCCTTTCGCCGCGCGACTACTACTACCGGCGCCTGATCACCGACGCGGTGCGGGCCGTCGAGGCGGTGCGGGAACTGCCCGGCGTCGACCCGGCGCGAGTGGTGGCGGCCGGCAACAGCCAGGGCGGCGGGCTCGCGCTCGCGGCCGCCGGTCTCGTGCCGGACCTGGCCGCGGTGCTGGCCACCGTGCCGTTCCTGTGTCACATCCAGCGCGCCATCGAAATCACCGACGCCGCCCCGTACAGCGAGATCGTGACGTTTCTGGCGATCCACCGCGAGGCCGAGGCCGCCGCCCGAAACACACTGTCCTATATCGACGGTGCGAACTTCGCGCGGCGGGCGTCCGCGCCCGCGCACTTCGCGGTGGGGCTGCGCGACACGGTCTGCCCGCCGAGCACCGTGTACGCCGCCTACAACCGGTACGCGGGCACCGACCGGACGATCCACGTGTATCCCTTCAACCACCACGAGGGCGGCGAGGCCGTACACGTGCGCCGCCAGCTCCGCTGGCTGCGCGAGCTAGTACGCTGATCCCTGTGCAGGGTCTGTTGCGCTCCGTGTGGGATGAGCCGCGTCCGCCGGGCGCGCCGCACCGGGTGTGGCGCGACTGGGCCCTCGTCGCGGTGCTCGTGCCGCTCGTCGTGCTCGAGGCGGTGGTGCGCTGGTCCGATCTGCACGCGCCGGTCGTCGCGCTGGTGATCACCGCGGGGCTGATGCCGACGCTGCTGTGGCGGCGCACCCGGCCGTTGCTCATGGTGGCGATCGCCTTCGGCACCTGCGCGGTGACGCCGCTGTTCACAGGCGCCGAGCCAGACATGAACAGCCTCGCGTTCATGATTCTGCTGCCCTACGCGGTGTTCCGCTGGGGCTCCGGGCGCGAGGCCGTCCTCGGCCTCGCGATCATGTACGCCAAGCTCGGCCTCGCGGCGGCCCTCGGAGACATCAGCCTCGGCGAGGCTGGTGGCGGGTCCGTGGTGCTCTTCGCGGCCATGGCCGTCGGTGCCGCTGTGCGCTACCGGGCCGGCGCCCGGCTGCGCGAGCTCGACCAGGCCAAGCTCCTCGAACGCGAGCGCCTGGCCCGCGACCTGCACGATACCGTCGCCCACCACGTGTCCGCGATGGCCATCCGCGCCCAGGCCGGCCTCGCGACCGCGCCGGCCGACCCGGCCGCCGCCACCGACGCGCTGCGCGTCATCGAGGCCGAGGCCACCCAGGCTCTAGCCGAAATGCGGGCAATGGTCCGGGTACTGCGCAGGGGCGAACCGGCCGAGCGGGCGCCCACGCCGAGGGTGTCCGACCTCGACCAGCTCGCCGGACGCACCCGGCCCGGCCCCGCCGTCGAGGTCGAACTGGTCGGCGACGTCGACGCCCTGCCGCCCCCGGTCGGCACCGCGATCTACCGGCTCGCCCAGGAATCGGTAACCAACGCGCGCCGGCACGCCCGGCACGCGACCCGCATCGAGGTGCGGGTCGCCGTCGACGACGCGGCGGTGCGCCTGCGGGTCAGCGACGACGGCGAGGCCACCGCGGCCCGCCAGGCCAGCTCGTCCGGGTACGGCCTCGTCGGCATGATGGAACGCGCCGGCCTGCTCGGCGGCACCTGCGAGGCCGGCCCGGCACCCGACCGCGGCTGGACCGTGACCGCGGTGCTCCCGCGGACCGCTTCATGAGTGTCACGGTCGTCGTCGCCGACGACCAGGAGATCGTCCGCACCGGGCTCACGATGATCCTCAACGCGCAGCCCGACATCGAGGTGGTCGGCGAGGCCGCCGACGGCCGGCGCGCGATCGAGCTGGCCCGCCGGCTACGCCCCGACGTGTGCCTGTTCGACATCCGGATGCCGGGCCTGGACGGCATCGAGGCCACCCGCGCGCTCGCCGGACCGGCCGTCGCCGACCCCATCGCGGTCGTCGTCATCACCACGTTCGACCTCGACGAGTACGTCTACGCGGCGCTGCGGGCCGGCGCGAAGGGGTTCCTGCTCAAGGACGCGGGGCCCGCCCTGCTCGCCCAGGCGGTGCACGCGGCGGCCAGCGGCGAGGCGCTCATCGCCCCGAACGTCACCACCCGGCTGCTCAAGGCCTTCGCCGACTCAGGGCCCGCCGCGCCCCCCAAACAGCCGATCGAGGCGCTCACCGACCGCGAGGAGCAGGTGCTCGCCGCCGTCGCCCGTGGGCACACCAACAGCGAGATCGCCGGCGAGCTGTACATCACGCTGAGCACCGTGAAGACGCACATCGCGAGCCTGATGACCAAGCTCGGCGCTCGCAACCGGGTCGAGATCGCCATGTGGGCGTACGAGACCGACCGCGTCCGTCCCTCCGCCTAAAGTACGGTCTTTCGGCCGCACCATCGGCCAGTGCGCCCGCGGCCCAAGTTCCGATGAAACGGCACGCCGCCGCGACGACCATCGAACCGTGACCATTACCGCCGTCCCCGTCGCCAAGCGGATCTGGCCCGTACCCGCCGCGCTGATCGCGCTCAGCCTGGTGCCGGTGATCGCCGGCGCCGTCCGGGTGACCGAGCTGGCGTCCAGCCCCCAGGTCACCGTGGAGAACGCCCGGTTCGTCGACTCGCCGGTGCCGGTCGTGCTTCACATCGTCGGCGCCACCCTGTTCTGCGTGGTGGGCGCCTTCCAGTTTCCGACCGGCCTGCGCCGGCGGTGGCTCGGCTGGCACCGCGCCGCCGGCCGGGTACTGGCGGTCTGCGGGCTCGTCGCCGCGCTGTCCGGCATGTGGATGACCGTGTTCTACCCGCACCCGCCGAACGACGGGCTGCTGATCGCGTTCCGGCTGATGTTCGGCTCCGCGATGGCACTGTCCATCGTGGCCAGTGTCGTCGCGGTGCGGCGGCGGGACATCCGCCGGCACCGGGCGTGGATGCTGCGCGCCTACGCCATCGGCATTGGTGCCGGCACACAGGTCCTGACCCTCGGGCCGTGGATCGTCGCGTTCGGACAGCCGCAGGGGCTGCCCCGGGCGCTGCTGCACGCGGTCGCCTGGGTCGCCAACCTCGCGTTCGCTGAATGGCTGATCAGAAGGAGGCTTCGATGAAGGCCATCGTCCAGCACCGGTACGGCAACGCCGAATCCCTGGCGCTGAAGGAGGTCGAGGTGCCGGTGCCCGCCGACGGCGAGGTGCTGGTCCGGGTACACGCGTCGTCAATCAACGCCCGCGACTGGCACCTGATGCGCGGCGACCCGTACCTGGCGCGGCTGGCGCTGCGTGAGGCGTTCGGTTTCCGGGGGCCGAAGACGATGATCCGGGGCAGCGACCTGGCGGGCCGGGTCGAGGCTGTCGGCCGGTCGGTGACCCGCTTCCAGCCCGGTGACGACGTGTACGGCGATGTGCGCGAGCTCGACGGAGCCTTCGCCGAGTACGTGTGCGTGCCCGAGGGACAGCTCGCGCCCAAGCCCGCCAACTTGACGTTCGAGCAGGCGGCCACGGTGCCGATCGCCGGCGCTACCGCGCTCCTCGGGCTGCGCGAGACGGCTCGCGTCCAACCAGGACAGCGGGTACTGGTCAACGGCGCGTCCGGTGGGGTGGGGACGTTCGCGGTACAGATAGGCAAGGCGCTGGGCGCGGATGTGACCGGCGTGTGCAGCACCCGCAACGTGGACCTGGTGCGGTCGCTGGGCGCCGACCACGTCGTCGACTACCGGCACGACGACTTCACCCGCGCGCCGGAACGGTACGACGTGGTCTTCGACCTGGTCGCGAACCGGTCGCTGGCCGACCTGCGGCGGGTGCTCACGCCCTCCGGCACGCTGGTGTTCTCCGGCGGCGGCGTGTCCGGCGCCCGGCCGCGCGTGGTCGGGCCGATGGGACTGGTCATCGCTGGCCAACTGGTGGCGCGATTCGTCCGGCAGCGGTTGGTCGTGCTCAACAACGTGCCGCCGCGCGCCGACACCCTGGCCGCCCTGCGTGAGCTGATCGAGTCCGGCGAGGTCACCCCGGTGATCGACCGCACCTACAAGCTGGCCGAGGTGGCGGAGGCGGTGCGCTACCTCCAGGTCGAGCACGCGCGCGCGAAGGTGGCCATCACGGTGTAACCGCGCGCCTAGCGGTGATCGGAGTCTGCGGGGATCGGGTGGCCTGCCGGGGCGCGCTGGACGGGTACCGCGAGGTCGGCGTCGTGCTGGAGCGGACCGTCGCCGTGTACCGCGACGGGCGCCCATCCAGCCGGCTCGGTGAGCGGCTCGGCCAGGTCGGCTACGGGCACGGCCAGCGGCTTGGTGATGGGCGCGCGGTCCACCGCGGCCGACACCACGGTGGGCGCCTCGAACGTCGGCGCCGCGTTGAACGGCGCGGGTTCGAACATGCCTCGCACCGGCTCGGTCGCCGGCGCGGCCCGGAACGCGTGCGTCACCTCGTACTCCGCTGGCGCCGCGCCACCCTGCGGCGCCGGTTCCACCTGCGGTGCCGGGTCGGGGTGTGACGGCGCGTCGGCCGCTGGCGCCGGCTCCGCCACTTCCACCACTTCCGCCACCTCTTGTGGCGCGTCGGCCGGCGCCGCCTCGGCTGCCGGCTCCGCGGGCTGCGGAGTTGTCGGGCGGGCGTGCGCCAACATCGGGTACTCGCCGGTTTGCGCGCCGCCAGCGGCGGCGGCCATCACCGCCGCCGCGGCCAGGTCGGCGACCCGCTTGGCCTCGCGCTGCACCCGTGCCCGGATCTCCTTGGCGTGCCGCTCGGCGGACTCCACCGACCGGCGCACCTCCTCGAGGCGGTCGGTCTCGGTGGCCAGGTCGTGGCGTACCTCTTCCATGTGCTGCTGGAGTTGGGCGACTTCGCGCTCGGCCGCGGCGCCCTCCTGGCGCCACTGCGTGAGCCGCTGCTGGGCACTGTCCATCTCGGCCTGAAGGTGGGTCAGGGCCTGCCGCCGCGCCCGGATCTCCTGCTGTACCACGTCGAGCTGCTGCTGGTGTATACCGCTCTGCTCCTCGGCGTGCCGGCGCTGCTCCGCCAGCTCAGCCTCGGCGGCGGCCCGCACGTCGCCGAGCTCCCGCTCCACCTCGGACTGCCACTGCGCCAACTGCTGCTGGGTCTGCGCGCGGGCAGCCTCAATCTCCTGCTGGGCCTGCGTGCGAGCGGCCTCGACCAGCGCCTCCGCCTCGGCTCGTGCCTGCTCGGCTCGCTGGACGCTCTGCTCGTGGACCCGCGTGGCCTCCTGCACCGCCCGCTCGTGCGCGGCCTCACCATCGGCGCGCAGCCGCTCGGCCAGTTCGCGGACTTCGGCCAACTCGGCCTGGGTCGCCGCCCGGCGCTCCTCGGCGCTCTCCTCCTCTTCGGCGCGCCTGGCCGCGACCTCCGCGTCCAGGTCGTGCCGGGCCTGCGCGGCGTGCTCGCGCGCGTCGGCCAGCACCTTGTCGGCCTCGGCGCGCACCTCGTTGGCCTGCTGGACGGCCTTGTTGGTGATCGCCTCGGCCTGGTTTTCGGAGAGGGCGAGGATCTGGTCGACCATCGGGCCCAGGTGCCGGAACGACGCCCGGTCGACCTGCGCGGGCCGCTGGCGCAGCTCGGTCAGCTCGGCGTGCGTGTGCTGGAGCTGGGCGGCCAGGTCCTGCACCTGCCCCAACGCGTGGTCGCGCTCGGCCAGTAGCGCCGCGACCTCGCTGTCCTTGTGCGCGAGGTACCGGTCGACCTGCCGCTGGTCGTAGCCGCGCAGCTTGATCTCGAAGCCCGGCTGCGAACCCATGCTCTCGCGCACCGCGAACAGCTCCCCGCCTTGAGACATGCGCCATCCTCCATACGTCACCGAGCGCCCTGCCGGCGGAGCAGAAGGGGGTGCCGCCGGCACGCCGCACCACGCTACCGGTGTCGCCCTCCGGACACCGCCCCACCCCGTCGCGCTTCGGCGTACCCGCTGGCAGGCGACCGCCAGGTGGCCGAGGACCCCTTCCGGCAGGCGCGGGTCACGGTGGGCCGGGCAGTCCCCTTGTGGCGGCTAGCCGGTTGGCTAGTCCGCTGGGGTACGTCGTGGAGGGGCAGCCGCGGATGCTCGTCGAGCGCCTGCGCCGGATAACCGCGCCGCAGCCGGTGGGAGGTGAAGGGCGGCCCAGGGTCGCGGTCGTGACGGTCACCTTCGGCGACGATGGTGCCCTGCTGGGTGCGCTGGGGTCCCATGTGGACAGTGTGGTTCTCGCGGCGTTCGGGGCGGGCTGCACGTCCTGTTGTGCGCGGGCACCGATCGCGAGGGCATCCGTGCGGCCTTCGCCGCCGCCGGCTAGTCCGATCGCGCCAGGACGAAAAAGGGTGCGGCCCGCACGGCGAGGAGCCGTAGGATGGCGGTATGATGTGGCGATGTTGATGCCTAACTAGCACCCGAGGTCCTCCTGAGGGAGTCGTGCGCCCAGCGTCCGATTCCTCCCTTCAGGAAGGTCCCATGCTGACTACGTCGCGGCTCAACGCCACCCTCTACCTGTACTGCCTCTTCGACGATCTCATCCTGCTGTACCCGGTCTACACGCTGCTGTTCAGCGACACCGGCCTGTCCGTATGGCAGATTTCGTCGCTGTTCATCATCTGGTCGGCCAGTTCCATCGTGCTTGAGGTCCCGTCCGGAGTCTGGGCCGACAGGTTCTCGCGCCGCGCCCTGCTCGTGGCCGGCCCGCTGCTGTCCGCGGTCGGCTTCGGCCTGTGGGTCGTCGCACCGTCGTACTGGGCGTTCGCGCTCGGTTTCGTGCTCTGGGGCGCGAAGGAGGCCCT
Source organism: Micromonospora sp. CPCC 206061 (assembly GCF_036906915.1). Lineage (NCBI taxonomy): Bacteria > Bacillati > Actinomycetota > Actinomycetes > Micromonosporales > Micromonosporaceae > Micromonospora > Micromonospora sp. CPCC 206061. The sequence goes on along the minus strand of NZ_JBAKHX010000001.1, from coordinate 136,761 downwards.
GGCCTCCGGCGCCTTCGAGGCCCTCGTGTACGAGGAGCTCGACCGCCTGGGCGCCGCCGACCGCTACGCCCGGACGATCGGGCGCGCGGAGGCCGCCGGCCTGGTCTCGGTGGTGCTGGCGATGGGGCTGGCGTCGCCGGTGCTCGACGCGGGCGGATACCACGCGGTGGGTGGGGCGAGCGTGCTCGCCTGCCTGGTCGCCGCCGCCATCGCGGCCCGGCTTCCCGAGCACCGGGTCAAGGCGGCGGCCCACGCGCCGAGCGCACGGGGCCATTCGATGACCGCCGCCGTGGGCGAGGCCGCGGCATCGGTCACCCATCCGCCACTGCCGGAGACGCCGGTACTGGACACCGCCGCACCGGACACCGGATACCTGGGCGTGCTTCGTGCCGGGCTCGCCGAGGTGCGACACAGCCGGGCGGTACGTGCGGCGGTTCTGCTGGTGCCGGCGGTCACCGTCGTTTGGGGTGCGCTGGAGGAGTACACGCCGCTGCTGGCCCGCGACGCGGGCGTGTCGGATGCGACCGTGCCCCTGCTCATGCTCTTGATCTGGGCCGGTGCGACAGCCGGTGGCCTGCTCGGCGGCGTGGGGGAGCGGCTGTCCTCGACGGGCCTCGCGGGTCTGCTGGTGGCCGCCGCCTCGCTGCTGGCCGTCGGAGCGGCCAGCGGGCACCCGGCGGGCTTCGTGTTGCTCGCGGTCGCGTTCTGCGGGTTCCAGCTCGCGTCGGTGACCGTGGACGCCCGGCTCCAGCACCGGATCACGGGCTCGTCCCGCGCGACGGTGACGTCGTTCGCGGGGATGCTGAGCGACCTCACGACGATCGCCGTGTACGCCGGTTACGGGGTGATCGCGGGGGCGACCGGCCACGGTTGGGCGTTCGCGGGTTTCGCGGTGCCATACCTCGCGGTCGCGGCGGCGCTGGTGCTGTCGCGGCGGCCGCCCCCGGGGATCAGCCGGCGGTAGCGCTGACCGTCGCGCTGACCGTCGCGCTGACCGTCGCGCTGACCGTCGCGCTGACCGCCGTGTGGAACGGGCGCCCGAGCAGCGCCTCGACGTCGTCGCGGCGGTACCGCACCGTGCCGTCCAGGTCGCGCCGCTGCCGCCAGTGGCCGACAGCGGCGAGTTCGGGCGCGAACCCGCGCCGCACCCAGTACTGCTTGGCGATCTCGTCGATCGTCAGGTATTGCATGATCACCTCCGGTGGGCATGTCTATTACCACCGGAGGGATCGGCTAAACCTGCAGGTGCCGGTCGAACCAGTCGCGGGCGTGCGCGGAGACCTGCTCGAGGGCGCCTGCCTCGGTGAACAGGTGCGACGCGCCCGGTACGATCACGGTCTGGGCGAGGCTGCCGAGCAGTGCCGCGGCCTGCTTGTTGAGCTCGATCACGCGGTGGTCCTCGCCGCCGACGATGAGCAGGGTCGGCGCCCGGACGCTGTCGAGGGCGTTGGCGGCCAGGTCGGGCCGGCCGCCGCGCGAGACGACCGCGCGCGCGACGTCTCTGCGCCGCGCGGCGGCGACGAGCGCGGCCGCGGCACCGGTGGACGCGCCGAACAGGCCCACCGGCAGGCCAGCGACGTCTGGTTGCGTGGGCAGCCAGTCGAGGGTGGCGACCAGCCGGTCGCCGAGCAGCCCGATGTCGAACCGCAGCTCCGCCGTGGCCTGGTCGAGGCGTTCCTCGCGCTCCGTGAGCAGGTCGAGCAGCACCGTGCCGTAGCCGCCCTGGTGCAGGTAGCGTGCGACCGCCTGGTTGCGCGGACTGTGCCGTGAGCTGCCCGAACCGTGGGCGAACACCACCATCCCGCGTGCGGGTGCGGGCAACGCCAGCGTCGCGGCCAGGAGTCCACCGTCGACCGGTACGGCGACGTCCGTGAGGGCGTCCATGCTGGTCGGCTACCCGCGCGGCGCGATAGGCAAACGCGGGTCAGCTTCACGATGTCAGAGGCGGCGGATACTGTCGGACGGTCAATCGAGCACACGGGGAGTTTCTGTCATGCCATCCACCTCTTTAGCCGTCGAGCGGCTCCGCGCCGAGCTGAAAGGCGAGGTCATCACGCCCGACGACCAGCAGTACGACAAGGCCCGCACCGTTTTCTCCGGTGCCATCGACCGCCGCCCGGCGGTCATCGCCCGGCCGCTGGACGCGGCCGAGGTGGCGCGCGTCGTGCTGATCGCACGCGACACCGGGCTGCCGCTCGCCATCCGTAGCGGCGGGCACGGCATCCACTGCGTGTGGGACGGCGGCATCGTCCTGGACCTGGCGGCGCTGCGCGGGCTCGACATCGACGTCGAGGGGCGCACCGCGTGGGCCGAGCCGGGCCTGACCGCTGGCGAATACACCGCCGCGGTCGGCGAGCACGGGCTGGCGACCGGGTTCGGCGACACCGGTTCGGTGGGCCTCGGCGGCATCACGCTGGGCGGCGGCGTCGGTTACCTGACCCGTAAGTACGGCCTGACGATCGACGCCCTGCTCGCCGCCGAGGTCGTGACCGCCGACGGCGAGCTGTTGCGAGTCGACGCGCAGTCGCATCCCGACCTGTTCTGGGCGATCCGCGGCGGAGGCGGCAACTTCGGCGTGGTGACCCGCTTCCAGTACCGGTTGCATCCGGTCGGCGCGGTCGTCGGCGGCATGCTGATGCTGCCCGCGACGCCCGAGGCGATCGCCGGTTTCGTGGCCGCCGCTGAGGCGGCACCAGACGAGCTGAGCACGATCGCCAATGTGATGCCGGCGCCGCCGATGCCGTTCGTGCCGGAGGAGATGCACGGCCAGCTGATCATCATGGGCCTGCTCTGCTACGCGGGCGACGCCGAGGCCGGCGAGCGCGCCATCGCGCCCTTCCGGGCGCTGGCGACCCCGATCGCCGACATGGTCCGCCCGATCCGGTACCCGGAGATGTATCCGCCGGAGGAGGGGGAGTACCACCCGACCGCCGTCGGTCGTTCGCTGTTCGTCGACACTGTCGGCTTGGATCGGGCCGAGACGATCGTCGAGTGGCTGCGCGCGTCGGACGCGCCCATGCGGGTCGCGCAGCTGCGCGTGCTCGGCGGCGCGATGGCCCGCGTGGCGGCAGACGAGACGGCGTTCGCGCACCGCGCTTCGCGCATCATGGTCAACGTGGCGGCGTTCTTCACCGGCGCCGAAGACCAGGCGATCCGTGAGGCGTGGGTCGACGAGTTCGCCGGCGCCCTGCGCCAAGACGATCAGGGCATCTACGTCAACTTCCTCGGCGACGAGGGCGAGGCGGGCGTCCGGGCCGCCTATCCCGGCGCGACGTGGGACAAGCTCGCCGCGGTCAAGCGCCGGTACGACCCGACCAACCTCTTCCGCCTCAACCACAACATCACGCCGGCCTAGTGACCCCTGGCTCAGCCGCCTGGGACCGTCGGGGAGATGTCAGGGTTCCGTCTGGGAAACCCCCGGATGTATCGCCGTCGGGTGACGAGGACTCTCTATGTCATACCCAGAAACGGTCTTCAGGCGGTGAGCACGGTGACCGAGATCGCGAGGGCGGAGGCCCTCTTCGTCAGTGACCTACAGCCTTCCGACGAGCCGACACCGGCCCAGGTGGCGCTCGCGATCCGCGCGGCGCTGCTGCGCCGCGGCGGCGCGCCCGGCTGCGCGGCCGTCATGGCCGCCGAGTTCGGCGAGCGGCCGGAGTCTTCCGCGGCTCGGATGCGGTGGGCGCTCGGCCTCGCCCGTCCGTCGGTGACGGCAGCAAACCGTCCACCCAGGCCAACCCGACACACACCTACAAGCGGTACGGCACCTTGCAGGCCAAGCTTAAGGTGACGTACGCCGACGGCGAGGTGCGCACGGGCGCGGGAAGGGGGGAGGGGGGCGGCGCGGTGCCGGGGGGAAGGGGTGGGGGCGGGGGCCCGGGGGCCGGCTCCGCCACTCCTAGGTGAGGGCCATGAGGAAGTCGGCCGCCGGGATCGCGAACACGATCGACACCACCGCCATGCGCGGGATCGACGGCCGCCGGGCCAACACCGCGTACGCCGCGAGCAGCACCGGCGCCATGAGGTCCTGCAACGGCCACGCGTCGCGGCTGACCAGCACGCCCAGGTGGCAGCTGGCCAGCCACAGCGCTATCGCGGCCGTCCACAGTGTCACGCCGAGCCCGTAGCACAGTGACGGATTCCAGCGCACGGCCGAGGTCGTGTCGCCGGCGCCCCTATCGGCGTCCATGTCCATCACGGTGGTCGGCAGGTACAGCGCGGCAGCCAGCAGCAGGCCCAGCACCACCATGATGGGCGGGTAGTCGCCGATCGGGCGGTGCAGCGACCAGCCGGCCAGCGGTCCCAGTACCCCCACCGCTACGGCGTTGACGACCACGTCCGCGCCGGGGCGGGCCTTGAGCCGGATCGGCGGCACGCTGTAGAGCCAGCCGAGCAGCAGCACCAACGCCGTACCGACGGTGAACGCGGGACCGGCCGCCGCGGCCACCGCGAGCGCCGTGAACGAGAACAGCCCGCACCACTGCACCAGGTCCTTTTCGGACACCGCGCCGGTTACCAGCGGCGCGGTCGCCTTGCGCGGGTTGAGCCGGTCGCTGGGCAGGTCGTACCGGTCATTGAGGGTGAGTACCGCGCCCCACACCAGCGGGCCGAGCACCGCCGCTGCGGCCAGCGACTCGGGTACCGCGTGTAGGGGCGGCAGCCACGTGCGGGTGGCCAGCACCGCACCGAGGTACGCGCCGGCCCAGCCCAGTGGCCAGAACCACGGCCGGGTGACCTGGATCACCGCGACCGTGGTACCGCTGAAGCCCGGCGCGCCCCGTGGCCGCGCCGGGTGTACCAGATGCCCGTAAGCCATGCCTCGACGCTAGGGAAACCGCCCGGCTGCGGTCCTCCCCCAGGGGAGCGGCCCGGCTCCCTCCCGAGGGGGAGGGAGCCGGGCGATCGTCACCGCGTGAGGCGCTTGACCACCCGGTCGGTCAACGCGTCCAGCGCTGCCACCTCGTCGTCGGTGAGCACGTCGATCAGGTGGCGCCGCACGGAGGCCACATGCTTCGGAGCGGCCTGCTCGATGGCGCGGACCCCCTCGTGGGTGAGCGCGATGACCGAGCCGCGCGCGTCGTCGGCGCACTCCTCGCGGACGACCAGCCCGCGCTGCTGCATCCGGGTGATCTGGTGGGAGAGGCGACTCTTGGACCACAGCATGTGCCCGGCCAGCTCCGTCAGGCGCAGCCGCTGCCCTTCGGCCTCCGACACGCTGGACAGCACGTCATAGTCCGCTTCGGACAGTCCACTGTCGCGCATGAGGTCGCGGGCGAGTTGCAGGTCGAGGAGGGCGCGCATGCGCCGGTAGCCGCGCCATGCCCGCTCCTCCCGCTCGTCGAGCCAGCGGGGTTCGTTCACGGGGTTCAGCGTACCGCGATGTTGACATATCACCAACCTCGACCTATGTTGGTGATATGTCAACGAACCTGGTCCGGCGCCTGCTCAACCTGCATATAGGGCTGGTCCTGTTCGGGATCAGCGTCGCGCTCATGATCCGAGCCGACCTGGGCCTCGCCTCGTGGGACGTGCTGCACCAGGGGATCGTCGAGCGCACCGGCCTGCCGTTCGGCTGGGTCGTCAACGGCGTCGCCGTCCTCGTCCTGCTGCTGTGGTGGCCGCTGCGGCAGCGCCCTGGCATCGGCACCGTCGCCAACGTCATCGTCGTCGGGCTCGCCGCCGATGCCACGCTCGCCGTCACACCCCGACCGGACGCCCTCGTCGTCCGCGCCGGGCTGCTCGCCGGGGCGATCCTGCTCAACGGCGTCGCCACCGGCCTGTACGTGGGCGCCGGGCTCGGCCCTGGACCGCGCGACGGCCTCATGACCGGCCTCGCCGCGCGCGGGCACTCGATCCGCGTGATGCGCACCTGCATCGAGGTCGCCGTGCTCGGAGTCGGCTGGCTACTCGGCGGCTCCGTCGGCGTCGGCACGCTCGCGTACGCGATCGCGATCGGGCCGCTCGTCCACTACCTCATCCCGAAGCTCACCGTCCCGTCCGCCCGCAAGCCGGAAGTAGGCCAACCATGCCCCGCCTGACCGTCATCATCGCCAGCACCCGCCCCGGCCGGATCGGCGGCCGCGTGGCCGACTGGTTCACCGGCATCGCCCGCGACCACAGCGGTTTCGACGTGTCCGTCGCCGACCTCGCCGAGATCAACCTGCCCTTCCTCGACGAGCCGCACCACCCTTCCGAGGGTCGCTACCTGCACGAGCACACCCGCCGGTGGAGCGCGACGATCGCCGAGGCGGACGCGTTCGTCTTCGTCATGCCCGAATACAACTTCGGGTTCAGCGCGCCGTTGAAGAACGCGATCGACTACCTGTACCACGAATGGCAGTACAAGCCGGTCGCCTTCGTCAGCTACGGCATGACCTCAGCCGGCCTCCGCGCGGTACAGATGATCAAGCAGGTGGTGACCACGCTCAAGATGATGCCGGTCACCGAGGCCGTCAGCATCCCGCTACGCCAAGCGGTCGACGCCGACGGCCAGCTCCAGCCGACCGCCGGCATGCACTCCACCGCTGTGGCCATGCTCGACGAACTCCAACGCCTTACCGCCGCTTTCGCGACGGTACGGGTGCCGGCGTAGGAACCGCCCTCACGCCCTCGTCGCTGGTCATCCCTTCACGCAGACGACCTGCTTGAGGTGAGCGACCACCTCGACCAGGTCCTCCTGCTGCTTCATCACCTCGCCGATGTCCTTGTAGGCGCCGGGGATCTCGTCGACCACACCAGCGTCCTTGCGGCACTCGACGCCGGCGGTCTGCGCCACCAGGTCGTCGGCCGTGAACGTGCGCTTCGCCTTCGCCCGCGACATCCGCCGCCCCGCGCCGTGCGACGCCGAGCAGTACGCCTCGGTGTTGCCCCGGCCGCGCACGATGTACGAGCCGGTGCCCATCGAGCCCGGGATGATGCCGAGGTCGCCCTTGCCCGCCCGGATCGCGCCCTTGCGGGTCACCAGCACCTCCACGCCACCATAGGTCTCCTCGGCGACGTAGTTGTGGTGGCAGGAGATCGGCTCGCCGTACGCGACGTGCGGCAGGTGCTGCCGTACGACATCGCACAGCAGCGCCATCATGACCGCCCGGTTGCGGCGCGCGTACTCCTGGGCCCACCACAGGTCCCGGCGGTACGCCTCCATCTCCGGCGTGCCGGCCAGGAACACGGCCAGGTCGCGGTCGGGCAGGCCGGTGTTGTGCGGCAGCTTGCGGGCGACAGCCATGTGCCGCTCGGCGAGTTCCTTGCCGATGTTCCGCGAGCCGGAGTGCAGCATCAACCACACCTGCCCGTCGTCTGGACCGCCCTGCTCGACGCACACCTCGATGAAGTGGTTTCCGCCGCCGAGCGTGCCCATCTGGTTGTGTGCCCGGCTCTCCAGGCCGTTCACACCGTCGTGCAGCGTGCCGAAGCCCCGCCAGAACCAGTCCCAGCCCTTCTGGTCGAGGTCTCGCACCCGGCGCGGGTCGACCTCGCGGTCGCGCTGCGCGAAGCCGACCGGGATGGTCGCCTCGATCGCGGTGCGCAGCGGGCCGAGGTCGTCCGGCAGGTCGGCGGCGGTCAGGGAGGTGCGGACCGCGGACATGCCGCAGCCGATGTCGACCCCGACGGCCGCGGGCGAGACGGCCTGCCGCATGGCGATGACCGAACCAACCGTCGCGCCCTTTCCGAAGTGGACGTCGGGCATGACCGCGACCCCTTCGACCCACGGCAACTGGCCGATGTTGCGCAGCTGCTGGGCCGCCTGAGGCTCGATGCCGTACGGGTCGGTCCAGACCCGGACGGGTGCCTTGGTGCCCGCGAGCAGTTCGTATCCCATGGTTATGCCTCTCCAGGGCGCAGCAGGATTCCACTGTGGAAAGTGTTGTGGAGAAGAAAAGACGCCGCCCGTCCCGAGCAGGGTGGGCGGCGTGAGCGCGCTGTCGAGAACGCGCTACGCTCGCCACCGGCCCGTATAGGCTCTCGATGATGCTTGTCGCGACATGGTCACAGTAGACAGCAGCGAAACCGTGCGCGCAACGGAGTTTGCTACCGGTAGTACACGTCGTCGGCTTCCTGAACCTTGGACTTCGGCGACGCCGCGCGCGCCGGTCCACACCACCTGACCGTCCACCCCGACCGCCGCGGAGCAGCCGGGCTTGTCGGCCCGTGAGGCGCCGGGTCAGCGCGAGGTCGGCGCGCGCCGCTTGGCCGGGCGTGGGGGATGGCTCTGGCTCCTGGACGTCGCGACCGCACCCGCTGGCGAGGAGGGGCACGACCAGGGCGAGGGTCCACCGTCGAGGGCCCGCCATTCTCGCAGGTTACGGCCGCGCGGTACTCGGCGCATCGCCGCTCGGGTAACGGGCCGATGACTCAGGCGAGAACCTCAACATTCGCGGGCCCTGACCGGTGGGCACCGGGTTGACCTGCGACGCGGAGTCTGTAAAGTCCTCGGGCGGGAATGCGCTTGCATTCGCAGTGATGAATCTAAGCTTTCCATAACGTGGATTTAATAAAGAGGCAAAAGGCATGAGTGAAACGCCGGAATCCGCGCCGGGGCAGGGCGCGGGCCGCACGCCGATGCGGCGGCGCATCGTCATCGCGGTTGCCATCGGGCTCGCGGCCGCCACGGCGCTGGGCACCGCCGCCGCGCTCTCCGCGGCCGCTCCCAAGAGCGACACCGCCGGCCAGGTCGGCAGGAGCGCGACCTCCGGTGCCGACGGTAGTGGCGCGCCGATTCCGGGAGCGACCCCGACGGGCACGCCCGTGGCGGCGGCCAGCGCGACACCGAGCCCGACCTCGACAGCGGCGGTGGCGGTCGGCAAATGCGGCCGCCCGGCGGGGACCGCCCCAGCCGCGAAGGTCACCGAGGTGAAGGTGGGAGTGCGGGTGACCGGCTACGGGCAGGAGGGCGACACCGACCCGCTGCCCATGGCGATCGCGGCGAGGCCGGACGGCGGCTCCTGGCTCGCGTGGCTCGGCACCAACGGCAAAGTGTACCTGGGCAAGCTCGACTGCGACGACAAGCTCGTCGGCACGCCCACCAGCTTCACCGGGATCAACCTGCAGGACGTACAGGCCGATGCCAGCGGCGGCGTCGTGCTGCTCACCCGGCGGGGCACCTGCGGCGACGGGCCGTTGTGTGGCGGCTCGTCCAGCCCGTGCAACACCATGCACATGATTCGCTTCGACAACTCGGGCAAGCAGGTGTGGGAGCGCCAGGTCACCAACCTGAGCGGCAGCCGGCAGGGTTACGACGACGGCGCCCGGTTCATCTGGTGGTACCAGCATCACGGGCGGCTCGCGAGCGACGGCAAGACCTACGCGGCCTACTTCGGCGTCGCCATCACCGTCAAGAACGGCAACTGCGTCGACATCCACGAGGGCGACCGGATGCAGGTCGTCAACGCCAACGGCTCGCTGGCTTCCGGGCACCGCGACAGTTTCGAAGTGGGCTGCAGTCACAGTTGGACTTCGCGCATCGTCTGGGATCCGCGCACCAAGCACTACGTGATGGTCTGCGCCACCGACAACGCGTGCCGCATCGCTCAACCCGACCCGTACCGCAGCGTCGCGGCCGGCAAGTGCGATGGCACCCTGTTCGGCGGTGACCTCGTGCTGGCCAAGAGCAAGGGTTACTGGACCGCGTGGAGCCAGGGCGGCAAGGTGCGGCTCGAACACTTCACCACCGGCGCGTCCGACAAGACCGTCACCACAGCGGCCAGTTCGAGCCATCCACACCTGGTCAGCTACGGCACCGGCCGGATGCTGCTGGCTTGGCAGTCGGGCTCCTCGATGGCCGCACAGGTCTACGACGCGGGTAGCGGAAAGGCCGTGGGCGGCAAGCTCACCATCAACGTCAAGGACCACAACTACCAGGCCTTCAAGGCGTACCCGGACGGCAGCGTCGCCTACCCGGCCGCCGGCAGCGGCAACACGTCCATCCGCATCGCCCGCGTGCTGCCCACGCGCTGACGGCGCTCCCGCGCCCAGCGCGGTGCGTCGATCAAGGGCGATTGCGTTGATCAAGGGCAAATGCGTGCGGATTGGAGATCAAAGCACGTGCATTTGCCCTTGATCGGCGGCGCATTGGCCCGGCGGCGCAAGGGCCCGGCGGCGCTGGGGCGGCGGCGCGGCGGCGCGCCTCGGACGGGACGGCGGCAGGGGCGTCAGCGCGTGAGGGCGGAAAGGTCGACGATGCCCAGGCCGTCGATCGCACCCCGCAGGTCGCGGCACATGATGCGGAACGTCTCGGGCATCTCCACGCCGCGGGCGGTCAGGAGCGCGGTGAACTCGTCGGCGCGTTCCGAGGCGGCGTTCAGGTAATTGGCGGCGTTCTCGACCTGGAGTTGTGGCGGGAACGGCAAATGCGCGCCGCGGGTGGCGTCCAGGTTCCGGTTCGCCTTGAGCAGGTCGGTCGACAGGACGTCGAACAGATCCCAGAGCCTCTCGTACTCGGGGCCCGCGAGAGCCGGTGCGAGGCGTTCGCGTGTCCGGTTCAACCGGTTGATCGCCTCGTGCAGGTCGCGGCGGATGCGGTCGAGCGCCACCTCGGCCGTCGCGGGGATCTGCCACTCCTGCCTGTTGACCGTGGCGCCCAACTCGTGGCGCAGGCTGGACAGGTAGGCGGTTGCCTTGTTGAGGTCGTCGACCGCCACCCGCAGCAGGTCCGGCCGGTCGTCCAGGCGCCAGTAGAACTCCGACAGCCGCTCGGTGGTGGAATGGATGCTGCTCTCCAGCTTCGACAGGTCGTCGGAGGCGCCGCTCTCCTGCAGCCACTGGGCGCGCTCCTCGGCGGTCCGGTTGACGGCCTTGCCGAAGCAGAAGCCCGCCAGCGACAGCAGCGAACCGATCACGAAGTCCTTCTGTGACAGGTAGATCTCGCGCAGGTTGGCGGCGGCGACGATCGCGGTGATGAGGACGACTGCGGTGCCGGACAGTGCCCAGACGTGGCGCCGATTCATGGCGGACAGTCTCCCAGAGGCTACGGAGGGCAAGCCTCGCGACATGCCCGCGGTGAATGTCGCTGACCTGACCGTGCGACCTCGCGAAGGGCGCCGCCCACGCTCACATGCCGGACTCCTCCACAATGGCCTTTGCGAAGTCGGTGTCGGGTCGCGGTCGAGGCACCCCGTCGACGGTGACGTCGACCAGCTCGTCGAAGAACGCCACCAGCCCGGCCAGCAGGGCGGCATCGGGCAGCGGCTCGCGGTAGGTCCACAGTAGGTGCGGGCGCGCGGCCGTCGACCAGTACGTCGCCCGGCCCTTGTAGGGGCAGTAGGTGACGCGGTCGCTGGGCAGCAATTCGGCCCGGACGTCTTCGAGGGGCAGGTAGAAGCGGGTCGGCAGGCTGGTCTCGAAGACCAGGGTCGGTCGCGTGCTCTCGGCGAGCAACTCGCCGCCCACCTCCACGCGCACGTGCCGCGAGCTGGGCCGCACGTCCACCCGGTGGTAGGGGTCGCGCGGGTGGGAGTGGATCGGCTCGTCCTCCTCGAACCAGGCGTCGAACGCCTGGAAATCAAGCACAACCAGGTCGTCCAGGGCCGCGTCCGCGGGCCGGAAGGCGGCCCCGTCGCGGTCCAGCTTGTCTAGGCGTACGCCGTAGGGCTCGCCCAGAGTGGAATGGACCGCGAACGGGATGCCGGGGTGCAGCACGGGTCGCCCGTCGTCGGGGCGATCCGATGTGGACTCCACAAGTTCGGCGCGCACCTCGTCGACCGGAACGGCGTACGACGGCACCACCCGGCGCGGCTCCCACACCAGTACCGCCCGGGTGGTGTCGACCACCGTCTGGTCGCCAAGCACCGCCCGTACCCGTTTCTCGGTCGGCTCGTACCGTAGCTCTGCCAACCGGCTCAGCATCGCGTCACGCATGCGGGTGCTCATGCGTCCCAGTGTTACTCGCTAGGCGCGCCCGGGGGTCTCGGCGAGGGTGGTCGCGCCTGTCATGATGGCGACTGCTTCCGACATCGTGTGCGTCTTCGGGGTCACCACGCCGGCGCACCGGCCCAGGCGCTGGATGTGGATGCGGTCGGCCACCTCGAACACGTGCGGCATGTTGTGGCTGATCAGGATGACCGGCAGGCCGCGCGTGCGCACCTCTTGGATCATCTTGAGCACCTGGTTGGACTCCTTGACGCCGAGCGCCGCCGTCGGCTCGTCCAGTACGATGATCTTGCTGCCGAACGCGGCCGCGCGCGCCACCGAGATCGCCTGGCGCTGCCCGCCGGAGAGGGTCTCGACCGGCTGGGCCATGTTTTGCAGGGTGCCGATGCCGAGGTCGGCGAGGGCCTGGCCGGCGTCGCGGCGCATACCCTTCTTGTCGATCATGCGCAGCACGCTGCCGAGGAAGCCGGGGCGCCGCCGCTCCCGTCCCAGGTACAGGTTGCTGGCGATGTCGAGCGCGGGCGCCACCGCGAGGGTCTGGTACACGGTCTCGATGCCGGCGTCGAGCGCGTCCTGCGGGCGCTTGAAGTGCACCGGCTGCCCGTCGATGAACATCTGCCCGGTGTCGGGCACCAGCGCACCGGTCAGGCACTTGATAAGCGTGGACTTGCCGGCGCCGTTGTCGCCGATGATGGCCAGCACCTCGCCTGGGTACAGGTCGAGGTCGACACCGTCGAGCCCTACCACCCGCCCGAACGTCTTCACCATGCCACGCGCGGAAAGCACGGGGTTCATGCGCGGTGCCTCCTGATTCGCTCGCTCATGCGCGTACCTTCCTGATCCACTGGTCGACGGCGACGGCGATGATCACCAGCAGGCCGACGGCGAGCACCCGGTACTGGTCGTCGACGCCGGCCAGCGACAGGCCGCTGCGGAAGAACCCGACGATGAGCGCGCCGAGCAGGGTGCCGAGCAGCGCGCCCCGGCCGCCGAAGAGGCTGGTGCCGCCAATCACGACCGCCGTGATGCTCTCCAAGTTGGCGTCCGTGATGGCGTTGGGGCTGGCGGCGCCCGCGCGTCCGATGAGGATCCAGGCGGTGAGGCCGTAGATGGCGCCGGCCACCGTGTAGACGCTGAGCAGCACCCGGTCGACCCGGATGCCGGCCAGCCGAGCGGCTTCCTTGTCGTCGCCGACGGCGTAGACGTGCCGACCCCACGCGGTGTTGGCGAGGGCGAACCCGACCACGACGTAGAGCGCAACCACCAGCACCACCCCGGTGGTGATCCGGAACTGTCCAATGCGGAACGACTCACCCGTCCAGTTCAGCAGCGACGGCAGATCCGATGCCTGGACGCTCTGGCCGCGCGAGTACAGCAGGCCGATCGCGGTGAACACGCTCAGCGTGCCGAGGGTGACGATGAACGGCGGCAGCTTGATCCGGGTCACCAGAGCGCCGTTTAGCAGGCCGGCCGCGATACCCAATCCGATGCCGACCGCGACGGCCAGCACGCCCGGCAGGCCCGCACCCTCGGCGAGCTTCGCGGCGACCATCATGGACAGGATCGTGATCGCGCCGACCGACAGGTCGATGCCGGCGGTGAGGATGATGAGCGTCTGGCCGACGGCCAGCGCGCCGATCACCGCCACCTGTTGCACGACGAGCGACAGCGAGTTCGCCGAGGCGAATCTCGGGTTGATGCTGGAGAAGACGACGAACGAGATGACCAGCACCAGGAAGGGGCTGATCGCGGGGTATGAGTGGAGCAGGTGCTGCACCCGCTGCACGGGCGAGCGCCGGCGCAACGCGAACTGCTCGGTGGCGGTACTGGCTGGTTGGAGTGTGGTGGACACGCCGCTCCTTCGGGACGGCCGGCCGCGGCGCGCTTGCGCCGCGGCCGGGTGAGGATCGTCAGGCGGTGCCCCAGCAGAGCGTCGCGCCCTTGGTGCTGTCGATGCTCTCGACGCCGGTGGTCGGCTTGTCGGTGACCAGTGCGACGCCGGTGTCGTAGAAGTCGAGGCCGCTGGTCACGGCCGGCTTCGCGCCGCCGGTCGCGATCTGCTTGATGGCCTGGACGCCGAGCTCGGCCATCTTGATCGGGTACTGCTGCGAGGTGGCGTTGATGACGCCGTTCTTGACCTGCTGTACGCCGTTGCAGCCGCCGTCGACGGACACGACGAGCACGTCCTTGGTGCCCGCCGCCTGCATCGCCTTCTGCGCGCCGACCGCGGCCGGCTCGTTGATGGTGTAGACGACGTTGACGTTCGGGTTCTTGGCCAGGCAGCGCTCCATGGCGGTGCGCCCGCCGTCTTCGGCGCCGTTGGTCGGCTCGTTGCAGACGATCGTGTACGTGCCGCCGGAGTAGCTGCCGGTGGGCGCCTCGTCACCGTTCTTCTTGCTGTCGCCGGTGTCGATGCCCATGCCGGTCAGGAAGCCCTGGTCGCGGTTGTAGTCCACCGACACGATCTTGTCGTTGAACAGGTCGAGCAGCGCGATCGTCGCCGGCTTTCCGGCCAGCTGCCCGGCTGTCCACTTGCCGATGAGCTCACCGGCCTTGAAGTTGTCCGTCGCGAACGTGATGTCGACGGTGTCGGCCGGATCCGGCGGGGTGTCCAGCGCGATGACGTACAGCCCGGCCTCGCGCGCCTTCTTGATGGCCGGGTTGACGCCCGGCCCGTTCGGGGTGATGAGGATGCCGTCGTCGCCGCGGGCGATGGCGTCTTCGATCGCCTGCACCTGGCCGGCCTCGTCGCCGTCCTCCTTGCCGGCCGCGATGGTCAGCTTGACGCCGTCGGCGTTGGCGGCCTTCTTGGCGCCGTCCTGCATGGTGACGAAGAACGGGTTTGTCGAGTTCTTGGTGATCAGTGAGACCGCCACGCTGTCGTCGCCCGCGTCGTCGCCGCCGCCACACGCGGCGGCGAACAGGCTGAGGGCGGCTGTGGCGGCGAACAGACGCGCGGCCCGGCGGGTGCGCTCTCTCATGTCCGCTCCTTCATCTTCGGGGGGTGTCCCGTCGCGGCCGGCGTGTCACCGACTCGACAACGTTGTCGAGGAGGTTAACTCTTGTGCTCCGCCATGTGTCAATAGCAATCTGACAACGTTGTCGAGTGAGTTGACATCGTTACCTGGCGGACGCAGACTGCCCGCGGAGGGATGAGATGACCGAAGAGCCGGTGGCGCCCCGAGGGCGCCCCACGTTGCGCGACGTGGCGTTGCTCGCCGGGGTCAGCACCAAGACCGCCTCGCGGGTGGTCACCGGCGAAGGCGGCGTTACGGCCGCGAAGGTCGCCGCCGTCCAGGACGCGGTCGCGAAGCTCGGCTACCGGCCGAACTTCACCGCGAGCAGCCTGCGCCGCGCCAACGGCCGCACCGCGGCTATCGCGGCCGTACTGGAGGACGTCTCCAACCCGTTCTCGTCCGCCCTGCACCGGGCCCTCGAAGACGTCGCCCGCGACCGCGACGTCATGATCTTCGCGGGTAGCGTCGACGAGGACCCGGCGCGCGAGCGGGCGCTCATCCACGCGTTCACCACCCGCCAGGCGGACGCCCTCGTGGTCGTGCCCGCCAGTGACAGCCAGCACTACCTCGCCGGCGAGGTCAACGCGGGCACCCCGGTCGTGTTCGTGGACCGTCCACCCGTCGGCGTCGACGTCGACGCGGTCCTGGTCGACAACCACGCCGGCGCGGCGCAGGCCGTGCACCACCTGGTCTCGCACGGGCACCGCGACATCGCGTACCTGGGCGACTTGCTGGCGATCGCGACCGCGCGGCAGCGCTTCCAGGGCTACAAGGAGGCGCTCAGCGACCACGGCATCCGGCCGTCACCCGAGCACATCGCGCACGACCTGCACACCGAGGAGGACGCGGAGGCGGCGGCGCGCCGCATCCTCGCCGGCGAGGACGCGCCGACCGCGCTGTTCACCGCGCAGAACCTGGTGACGATCGGCGTGCTGCGCGCCCTGCGGTCGCTGCGGCTGCACGAGCGGGTGGCGCTGGTCGGGTTCGACGACTTCCCCCTCGCCGACCTGCTGCAGCCGCCGGTGACGGTGGTCGCGCAGGACCCGTCGGCGATGGGGCGGCTGGCGGCGTCGCTCATCTTCCGCCGCCTGGACGGCGAGGCGTGGCCGCCCACCACCCACTATGTACAGACCCGCCTGGTGGTACGCGGCTCCGGCGAGATCCAGGGCCCGCACGCCGCCGCTTCCTGAAGGCGCGCCGCCTCGCCCGCGGCGCCTCAGGACGGGCGGGGCTCCGGGCGGCAGTCGATGCCCCGCTTCGCGCAGGAACTCCAGCCAGCGCCGCGCGCCGCCGGCGTTCTCGGCGGCCCGCTGCAGATCGGCGGGCATCCTGCCGGCCAGGATCTCGCCGACGCCGTACGCGAGCGGGATCGACACGCACCGGGCCATGGCGCTCTGCAACCAGGCCGTGGTCGCGTCTCCTGCGACGCCGCGCTGACCCTCGTCGATGGCCGCGCCGGCCGGCGGTATCGGTGATGGCGACGACGAAGCTGACGCCCGCCGTGTTGCCGAGGACGACGCGCAGCGCGACCTGCTGTGCGTTGCTGATCGAGACCGGCGCCGCCGGCCGGATCGTGGCCGGCGTGCCCGGCGCCGTCCAGTTGATCTGGATACTACGGCGCGGCATGCACACCGATCAATGCGCCCGGAATCACCTTCTCCGTCTACATAGGACGTTGTGCAACCGCGTAGTCCCCGCAAGCGTCATACAGGTATGACCTTTGCTCGCGTCCGCGCGATAGTCGTTTTCGGGTGCCTTGCCGTTGTTGGCGGTATTGTCGCGCTGGTGACCGTCGTCGCCGACGACCAGGCCGACGGTGCGTCAGCCGGATGCGCGCCGGGCCAGCCCTACGCCGACACGGAGATCCGGCAGGAAGACAAGATCACCATCGCCGTGTTCAATGGGACCGACCGCGCGGGAGTGGCCGCGGCCGTGGCGGCAGACCTGCGCGACCGCGGCTTCAAAGCCAAGGCCGAGAAGGATGACCCGAAGCACGACGACGTGTCCGGTGTTGGGATGGTGCGGTTCGGGCCCGAGGGTGTGGGTTCCGCCCAGGTCGTCCGGGCGTACCTGTTCGGCGAGGCGACCCGCGAGTACGATCCGGACCGGCGCGGCGCGGTGGTCGACCTGGTCGTCGGCAAGGACTTCCAGGAACTCGCCCGCCTCACGGACAAGAACATCGCCCTCGCCGACATCGGTCAGCCCGAGGCGCCGGCCGGCACCTGCGAGCGTCCCACGTCCTAGGCGTGCCTCCTGGAGACATGCCCTAACGATCGGTCCACTCGTGTGTAGTCGTGCGAGGCCGCCTGCGCCTCGGTGATCCGCACCAGCTCCGGCGGGCTGTAATCCGGAAACGCGATGACCTGGCCGAACCGCGACCGCAGGCCCGGGTTCGCGGCCGTGAACCGCACCATCTCACCGGTGTAACCCGCGGCGATGACGACCACCTCGTCGCGGTGGTCCTCCATCAGCTTCACCAGCGTGTCGATGGCCTCCCGCTCGAAGTCGCGGCCAGCGTCCTCAGGCGACAGTGAATAGGCCTCGTCGATGGACAGCACACGGGCGGGGAGTCTACTGTCCACGATCAAGGATCGCGCGGGCCCGTCACCGCTGCGGGGTCTAACGCCACCCGCGAGCCGGGGGCGTATCGTCCACCCCGTGGAAGTCAGGGCGGGGACATCGGGGGATGTCGCGGCTGTGCTGGCGATGCTCGACAATGCGGTGCGGTGGCTGGTGGAGCGAGGGCGCGTCGGGCAGTGGGGCACCGAACTGGCGTCGACGCAGGCCCGGCGGATCGACGCGGTGACTGGGTGGGCCAACGACGGCAGCCTGTACCTCGCGTGTGTGGAGGGCGTTCCGGCTGGTGCGCTGGCGGTCGGCACCGCCCCGGCGTACGTCCCGCCCGCAACCGAGCCTGAGCTGTACGTCAACCTGCTGGTCACCGGCCGGTCCTTCGCCGGGCGCGGCGTCGGCACCACGCTGCTCGGCCACGCTCGGGACCTGGCGGTCGCGCGCGGGATCGGGCTCCTGCGGGTCGACTGCTACGCGGGCGGCGACCGGGCGCTGGTCCGGTACTACGAGCGGGCCGGGTTCACGGCGACGGAGCCCTTCACCGTGGGCGAGTGGCCGGGGCAGGTCCTGGAGCAGCGGCTCGTTTGACGCGGTCGCGGTCGCACACCAAGCTGGATGGGTGTTCGACGTGATCGTTGTGGGAGCGCGGGTCGCCGGTTCGCCCACCGCGATGCTGCTTGCCCGGCAGGGGCACCGGGTGCTTGTGGTAGACAAGGCGCGGTTTCCGAGTGACGTGATTTCGACGCACCTGCTGCACGTGCCGGCGGTCGCGATCCTGCGCGGGTGGGGCCTGCTGCACCGGGTGCTCGCGTCCGGCACGCCGCCGTACGAGTTCTTCCGGATGGATTTCGGCGACTTCGCCATCAACGCGCCGGCCCCGGCGGTCGACGGTGTCCGGCACCCGTACTGTGTACGCCGCACCGTGCTGGACAAGGTTCTCGTCGACGCGGCTGCCGAGGCGGGCGCGGAGGTGCGTGAGGGGTTCACTGTGGATGGCCTGGTCGTCGAGGACGGCACCGTGGTCGGCATACACGGCCGGGACCAGTCGGGTGCGCAGGTCGTCGAGCGGGCGCGGATCGTGGTGGGCGCCGACGGCCTGCGGTCGACAGTGGCGCGCGAGGTCGGTGCCGTGCCCTACCACGCCACGCCGTCGCTGACGGCGACCTACTACGCCTACTACCGGGGAGTGGCCGCCGGCGGCGGCGAAATCTACAGCCGTGGCGACCGGGCGGTCGTGGTCTTTCCAACGAACGACGACCTGGCGTGCGTGTTCGTGTCCTGCCCGACGAAAGACTTCGCGGAGTTCCGCACGGACGTGGAGGGTCAGTACACGGCCGCGATCGACCGGGTGCCGGAACTGGCCGCCCGGGTCCGCGCCGGCGGCCGGGTCGAGCGGATGCGGGCTACGGCCGACCTGCCCAACTTCTTCCGCACCTCGCACGGCCCGGGGTGGGCGCTCGTCGGCGATGCCGGCTACCACAAGGACCCGTGCATGGCGTCCGGCATCATGGACGCGTTCATGTGCGCGGAGACGCTCGCCGGGGCGATCCACGGTGGACTGGCGGGCGAGCGCCGCATGGACGAGGCGCTGGCGGAGTACGTGGCCCGCCGCGACGCCTGGTTCACGCCGTACCTCGACCTGACCACTCAGCTTGCCGCGATGGAGCCGCCACCGCCGGAGATGGCGGCGCTGCTGGCCGCGATCGCCGCCGACCCGGCGGAGTCCACCCGGTACATCGGCGCCTTGCAGGGCAGTACGCCGATCGGGGAGTACCTCACGCCCGACAACATTGGCAGAATCATGGCGAACGCCAGCCCAGCGCCGTAGACAGTTCGGCGGCGGCGGCCACCAGCAGTGAGCGGGCCTGCTCGGCACGGTCGGCATCGAAGCGGATCGTCGGCACCGACACGCTCATGCCGGCGACGACACGCCCGGTGTGGTCGCGCACCGGCACCGCGACGCACCGCACGCCCCGGGTGTACTCCTCGTTGTCCACGCTGTGTCCACGCTCGCCGATGAGAGCGAGTTCGGCTTCCAGCGCGTCGAGGTCGGTGATGGTGCTGTCGGTGAACCGCTCCAGCGGCTGCCCGCCGAGCAGCGACCGGCGTTCGGCCGCGGGCAGGTCGGCGAGCAGCACCTTGCCCACCCCCGTGGCGTGGGCCTCCAGGCGGCGGCCGATCGCGGACGCCAGCACGAGCATCTGGCTGCCATCCACCTTGGACACGTACACGTTGTACCGGCCATCCCGGACGGCGAGCTGGACGGTCTCGTCGAGCGCGTCCCGGACGCGTTCCATGTACCAGCGGGCCCGGTCGGCCAGGTCGACCGCGCGCAGGTACGCGTTGCCGGCCTCCCACGCGCGGATGCCCAGGGTGTAGCGGCGGGTCTCGGGATTGAGCTCGGACCAGCCTGATCGCACCAGGGTGCGCAGCAGGCTGTGCAGGCTCGACCGGGGATAGCCCAACGCGTCGGCGATCTCGGTGAAGGTCATCGGCGCCTCGCGCCGCGTCAGCAGGTCGAGGATCTCCAGCCCGCGCAGCGCCGACTTGACGGCCTCCGCCTCGCCGCGTGCCAAAGCTCCACCCCCAAGGTCACTTGTAATTCGTATATGTGAACAGAGGTTCGTCGCCTTGACAAGACCCTCGCGGTCGATAAGGTGCTGTTCACCGACGTGAAACCAGGTTTCGGTATGCGAACGGAGTCGGCATGAGCTTCACAGTTCGGGCGCTACCGGTCGGCCGCACGGAGATACCGGGGCCGGAGCTGTTCTGGATGGGGGAGTGGGACCACTGGTTCCCGCTGTCGTTCCACGTCCTGCTGCTCCAGCGTGACGGCGTCACCGCGCTGGTCAACACCGGAGCGCCGGACGACCTCGCACCGCTCAACGAGATCTGGACCTCGATCCTCGGCGAGCGCTCCCGCTACGAGCGCGACGCCACCGAGACCATCGAGGCGCAGCTCGACCGGGTCGGTGTACGCCCCGCGGACGTCACGCACGTCATCGCGACGCCGTTCCAGCTCTACACCACCGCTGGGATCCCACTGTTCACCAACGCCCAGATCTGCCTGTCGAAGAAGGGCTGGGTCCACTTCCACACCACGCACCAGCACCCGCACGACAACCGCTGGACCTCCCTCTCCCGCGACGTCCTCGTGCACCTGGTCACCGACGCCTGGGACCGGGTGCGGCTACTGGACGACGAAGACGAGGTCGTGCCCGGCCTGCGCACGTGGTGGGCCGGCACCCACCACCGCGCCTCCATCGCCGTCGAGGCGGACTCGGCGGCCGGCACCGTGGTCGCCTCCGACGCGTTCTTCTACTACGAAAACGTCGAGGACGGCAGGATGCTCGGCATCAACGAGAACATGTACGAGGGGCTCGCCTGCTACGAACGCACCAGGCGGGTCGCCGACCACATCGTTCCCCTGTACGACCCCAAGGTGTTCGACCGGTACCCGGACGGTGTGATCGCATGAGGCGACGCAAGGCTTTGGCGGTGCTCGCCGCGGTGTCCCTGCTCGCCGCGCACCAGTTCACCGGACTGCGGCAGAATCTCGGTGACCAGCTCCCCGCGGGACACCTCGCCGACCCTGTGGGTGCCCACCACCGCACCGTCGTTCACCGCGCCGAGCAGGACGTGCTGGTCGGCTCGACCTGCGGGTGCGGCCGGGTGAGATCGTCGGCCTGTACGGGCTAACGGCGGCGGTGCTCGGCGGCGCCAGCCTGAGCGGCGGCCAGGGTCGCGTGTGGATGACGCTGGTTGGCGCCCTCATCATGGGCACGCTCACCAACGACCTCGTCCTCTTGGACATCTCGTCGTTCTGGCAGATGGCCGTGCTCGGCGTCGTACTGATCCTCGCCGTCGCGCTCGACCAGCTACGCACCCGGAAGACGGGCTGAGCGACGCCGCGTACGGTGGCGGACGACCAGGCCCGCGGCCAGGAGGAGCGCGACGAACAGGAGGGCGTACGCCCACCACTGGGCCTGCCACGGCGATGGCTTGATGCCGGGCCCGCCAAGCGTGCCCTCTGTTGCACCAGGTCTTCGGCCAGGTGCGGGTCGCCCATCAGCAATAGCGCCGTGCGTGACAACGCCGCGCCACGCGCGTGCACGTAGTCGCGGAACGAGTCGGCGGCCGGAGGTATGGGGGGCACATTACGTACACGCACGCCGTGCCGCGTTTGGAGGGGTGCCGCCGGCGGCGATGAGTTTTGGCGTCTCGCGTCGTCTACAGGTCATGACGATAATCAGGCCGGTGGAGCCGGCTATCACGCACCGGGAGGCCCAGCCGTACGTGGCCATGAAACGGCTGGTCACGATGGAGACCATTCCCGAGATCGCCGACCGCATCCCCGAGGTGATCGGTTGGCTGGCCGAGCGCGGTGTCCCGCTGGCGGGCGCCCCGTTCCTCAAGTACAACGTCATCGACATGGCGAGGGAGCTGGAGGTCGAGGCCGGGGTGCCCGTCGAGCGAGAAATCGGGGGCGACGGGACGGTGTGCGGCAGCGTGCTGCCGGCTGGCCAGTACCTGACAGTGACCAACGTGGGGCACCCGGACGAGCTTCTCGACGTGACGGCCGGCCTGCTGTCCCACGCCGAGCGTCACGGCCTGGCGTGGGACGTGACCGACACGGACGCGGGACAGCGCTGGGGTTGCCGGCTGGAGATCTACCACACCAACCCGCTCGAGGAACCCGACATGAACAGGTGGGAGTGCGAGCTGGCGTTCCGCCTTGCCGACTAGCCGGCGACCTGGCGGGGTCAGGACGTGAACGGGTAGGGACCGAACCGCCATACCACGACCGCGGCGAGCAGCAGGATGATCACGTTGATGACGATCCCCTGCTGCTCCTTGCGGCGGGCGTGGACCACCGCAGGCCCGGTAACCTCAGCTCCTGTCACGCAAGGCTTCCAGGACCGTCGTGTACATGCGGGTCTTGATCGTTGCGAGGGTGTCGCCGGCCTTGCCGGCGAGGGAGCCGGCCAGCTCGACCGCGGTCGTGCGCACCGCGTCCTCGTCCACCGCGTGGTCGACGATGCCGGCGGCGAGCGCGTCGGCGCCGCCGTAACGGCGGCCGGTGGTCATGGCCTCGTGCGCGGTCCGCGGGGCCAGCCGGGCCTGGATCAGCGCCGACATGCCCCGGGTGAACGGGATGCTGATGTCAACCTCGGGCAGGCACCAGTAGCCGCGGTCGGCGCGCATCACGCGGACGTCGTGCGCCAGGGAGAGCATCGCCCCGGCGGCGAAGGTGTGCCCCTGTAGGGCGGCCACCGTGATGACGGGCAGCGTGAGCATCCGCGCGAACAGGCCGTGGACGCTCGCGGCGTACCGCTCGTACTGGTCGCCGTTGGCGAACAGCCAGTCGAGATCCAGGCCGTTCGAGTAGAACTTGCCCGTCGCGGCGGTCACCAGGGCCCTCGGTCCATCCGCCTTCTCCACCTCGTCGAGCGCCGCGTCGACCGAGGCGAGCCAGTCGGGGTGGAAGCGGTTTTCGGTGTCGCCGAGGTCGAGGACGAAGACGTCTTCGTGGCGGTCAAGCGTCGGCACGGCGCCACCTCCCGGGGGGTTACTGATAGGTAACTTCTGGTGTCAGCATACTCAGCCGCTGCGGTCGGGGCCCGCGTGGGTGATGGTGACGCGCAGCAGCACACGGCGGTCGCGGACCATCGCGGCGCGGTAGTCGTCCCAGTCCGGGTGTTCGCCGGAGATCCTCCGGTAGTAGTCGACCAGCGGCTCCATCGCGTCGGGCAGGTGGACGATCTCGACGCGGCCCTCGACGTACAGCCATTCGCCGAAGAACCCGTCGTTGAGGACGCAGATCACGGCGCGCGGGTCGCGGGCGAGATTGCGGGTCTTCATCGCGGTCTCGCGGGTGCTGATCACGACATGTCCGGCTTCGTCGACGCCGACGGTCACGGGCGAGACCTGGGCCCTCCCGTCCTTGTGATACGTCGTCAGTACGGCTCGGTGGTTGCGGCTGATGAAGTCGCGTGCGCGGTCGGCGTCCATGGTGCCAACCGTATGTCAGGGCACGCCGCGCGGTGGCCGCTGGGTTCGCCGCAAGCGCGTGAAATCTCCGACGTTCAGAGAACGTAAAGACGCGTAGCCCGGCGCCAACGCGGGCCCCTACTCTCGGCGCTGCACATCCATGCATCTCAGTTGATGAGTCGGGCAGGGGGCTGACGATGGCACGGGAGCGGCTGCGGCGGACTTTGGTCGCGTTACTGGCGTTGGTGGTTGGAGGGGGCGGGTCCATCGCGGTGACGACCGGACCGGCGCGGGCGGCCGACCCCGGCAAACCCAGCTGGGTAACGGATCTGGAGGACGGTAAGGGCGCGGGGACGGGCGCGCCCGCACCGTGGCGGGAGTCGTCGTCGGCGCCGCTCGGCCGCAGCAGGCCGGCGCCGCCGGCGACGTTCGCCTTCCCGAAGCCGGGAGCGGGCGACGGTACCGTCGCGGTGAAGCCGCGCGGTGGAAAGGTGGCCCCTGCTGTGCGGGTGCTGGACCGGGCCGCCGCCCAGCGCGTGGGCGCCTCCGGGTTCGTGTTCACGGTGACGGGCCTCGGCAGCGGGCGGCTGCCGGCCGACGTGACCGTGGACTATGGCGCGTTCGCGAACGCGTACGGCGCCGGCTACGCCGACCGGCTGCGGGTGGTCGCGCTGCCGGACTGCGCCATCGTGAACCCGGTGCCGGCCCGATGCGACATCGCGGGTGTACCGCTGGCGGCGCGCAACGACCGGATGGCGAACAAGCTCGCGCTCGACGTCGACCTGGCCGCGGCCGTGAAGTCCAGGGCGGAGTCCATTGCGGACAGCGCGGCGACGGCCGTCTTCGCGGTCACCGCCGACGTGGGCGGTGACGAGGGCACCTTCGCGGCCTCGTCGCTGTCGGTGTCGGGGAGCTGGCAGGTGTCGCCGGGTTCGGGCGAGTTCAGCTACTCGTACCCGGTCGACGTTCCGGCGCCCGGCGGCGGCAGCGCGCCCTCCGTCGGCCTCGGCTACTCGTCCGGGGCAGTCGACGGGCTGACGCTCGCCACCAACACGCAGGCGTCCGCGACCGGCCTCGGCTGGAGCGACTTCGCGAACGCGTTCATCGAGCGGCGGTACGAGCCGTGCTTCCGCAACATCGGCACCGCGGACCTGTGCTGGAAGTCCGACAACGCCACGATCTCGCTCAACGGCCTGAGCGGGCCGCTGATCCCGGTCAACGCGGCGCACACCGAGTGGCGGGTGCAGTCGGATCCAGGGTGGAAGGTCGAGCGCCTGAACGACGCCCAGTACGCGAACATCTACCAGAAGCAGCGCTGGCGGGTGACCGGTCCCGACGGCACGATGTACGACTTCGGGCTGGGGCACATGCCGGGCCGGCAGACCAACTCGGTCCTGGCCGTGCCGGTGATCGCTGACAACACCGGTGAGCCGTGCCGGGGCGCGGGCGACACGGTGGGCGGCTGCGACCAGGGCTGGCGCTGGTACCTGGACCGCGTGACCGACCCGGACGGCAACGTGCAGTCGCTGCTGTACGAGCGGGAGTCGAACTACTACTCGGCGGTCGGTGGGCTGGCCGGCAACGACGGGTACCACCGCGGCGCCCTGCTCAAGGAGATCATCTACGGCGGGCAGGGGTGGGACGCGAACAGCTACTCGGCGCGCGTGACCTTCGGGCTTCAATGGCGCTGCGGCTTCCTCGTCGAGGCGTGCCCGGCGCCGGCGGCCGGCTCGACCGGCTTCCCGGACGTACCGGTCGACCTGATCTGCACCGCGACCTCCGCCTGTAGCGTGCACGCGCCGTCGTTCTTCACCGGCCGGCGGTACGCGTCGGTGCGCACCGACGTGAAGGTGGGCAGCGAATGGAAGCCGGTGGCGCAGCACAACCTGTACCACTCCTTCGGCGAGCAGGGGCGAGGCACGGCGTTCAAGCTGCGGCTGGACTCGATCCAGCACGCGGCCATCGCGTTCGGAAAGCTCAACGCGTACCCACACACCAGCTTCACGTACGCGGTGCGGGACAACCGCGTCGACCACGGTGGACAGATCCCGAAGGCGATGCGGCACGACCGGATCGTCAAGGTGACGAACCCGTTCGGCGGCGCCACCTCGATCACCTACTTCCGAAACAGGGTCTGCGCTCCCGACTACAACCCGTGGCCCCGGTGGGACACCAACGAGCAGGACTGCTTCCCGCAGTCCGTCAAGGACGGCGCGCACCTGCGCACCGGCGTGTTCAACAAGTGGCTGGTGCAGCGGGTCGTCGAGTCGCCCGGTGGCGGCTCACCGGACATGACCACCAGCTACGCCTACCAGGAGGAGCCCGTCTGGGCGTTCGACACCGGCGCGTTCGCCCGCGACGAGGACGAGACCGGCTGGGCCGTGTGGCGCGGATACGGCACCGTGACCATCACCAAGGGCACGAGCCGCACCCAGCTGCGCCTTTTCCGCGGCCTCGACCAGGATCCGATGCTGGTGCAGGACGGCAGCGGTGACTGGGTGCCGCTGGGCAAGCGCCCCGAGTCCGTCAGGACGTTCGACGGCTCGGCGACCTATGTGGACCACCGCTCGCTGGCCGGTCGCACGCTGGAGGAGCAGCAGCTCGGGACGATCGACGGGGCGCCCGACAGCGTGCTGGAGTCGCGGCGGTACGAGTACGAGCGGCGGATCACCCACGACCCCGGCGGCGACTACCTCTTCGACGCCGAGTGGGTCGGGCCGAGAAGCACCACCGAGAGCGTGGCGACCGCGCCGGGCGTGTTCCGCCAGCGGCGCAGCCAGACCACGCACAACGCGCACTTCCAGCCCACCACCACCCTCGAAGAGGGCTGGCTCGACCAGGCCGGCGACGAGCGCTGCTCGATCACCACGTACGCCGACGACCCGAGCCGCAGCATGTACGTCTACCCGGCCACGAACAAAAAGGTCGCCGGCGACTGCGCCAGCACTCAGGTCTTGACGCTCAGCGAGACGTACTACGACGGCAGCGGCACCCTCGGCGCGCTGCCCGGTGTCGGCAACCCGACCCGGCAGCGGACGCTGGTCGAGAACGGACGGTGGAGCGAGGCGCGCATGGAGTACGACGCGCTCGGACGGCCGGTGAAGGTGACCGGGCCCACCGGTGCGGTGACGTCCACGGCGTACGGGGTGACCGCCGGGGCGCCGACCACGCAGATCCCGATCCGTACGACGGTCACGAACCCGCTCGGGCACCAGACCATCACCAACTTCCATCCCGAGTTCGGCGTGCCGTCCCGGGAACGGGACGCCAACGGCAACGTGACCGAGTACGGGTACGACGAGTTCGGGCGGCTGGAGACCGTGTGGCTGCCGGACGCCCCGGTGGACTTCGCCGAGCCGTCGTGGCGGTTCTCGTACGACGTCCCCAACCGCACCGTGCGGTCGCGCCAGCTCACCTCGCAGGTGCGGTGCTGTGAAGGGGCGACGTTCGACGACACGTGGCTGGTGTACGACGGGTTCTGGCGGGAGCGGCAGGTACAGGGACGCTCGCCGGTTTCCGGCCGGGTGCTGCTCGCCGAGACCACGTACGACAATCGCGGGCAGCTGCGCGACGAGACCGTGGAGCAGGCGGTGGCCGGCGCTCCGGGCAAGTATCTGGCGCTGCCCAGCGGCACCATCTGGCAGAACCGGACCCGGCACCAGTACGACGAGCTAGGGCGGGAGGTGCGCAATGAGTGGTTCCACGGCAACGACGTGGCGCACGCCACCACCACCGCGTACACAGTGGACAGCGTGACGGTGACCGGGCCGGACGGGCGCAAGGTGCGCGAGCGGGTCGACGGGCTCGGACGCACAGTCGCCGTGGAGGAACAGGACGGCCAAGCCTGGGCGTCCAGCGCCTACCGCTACGACCTGGCGGACCGGCTGCTGTCAGTCACCGACCCGGCGGGCAACCGCATCGACTACACGGTCAACCTGGCTGGCTGGCGCACCAGCCAGCGCGACCCCGACCGGGGCAACGCCAGCTTCGCCTACGACGATGCCGGCAACCAGACGAGCGCCACGGACGCGGCCGGCAACCAGATTCACACCAGCTACGACGCGTCCGGCCGCAAGCTGACCCGACGGTCGGGTTCACCGACGGGGCCGCTGCTGGCCGAATGGGTGTACGACACGGCGCCAGGCGGCAAGGGCAAGGCGCATCGCGAGATCACGCACACCGCGGGCGGGGACTGGATCTCCGAGGTGCCCGGCTACGACAACAAGGGACGCCCGAGCGGCAGCCGCCTGACCGTGCCCGCCGGCATCCCCGGACTGTCCGGCCAGTACGAGGTGAAGCTGGCCTACGACCGGGCCGACCACGTCACCCGCACCACATACCCCGCTGTCGGCGGCCTACCGAGCGAGGAGGTCGTCACCGAGTACAACGCGATGGGCCTGCCGACCCGGATGGCCGGGCTCGCCGAGTACGTATGGGGCGCCGGCTACGACGACCGTGGACGCCGCACGTCGGCCGGTCTCGGTCCACGCCCCGGGGGCAGCACGTGGATGGCGCGGAACTGGACGTTCAACGCCGACCAGCGGCCCAGCGGATGGCAGACGTACCTCGGCGCGAGCAACGTCGTCTCGCAGCACGACCTGGCGTACGACCCGGCCGGCAACCTGCGCGAAAAGGTGACTCGTCACAATGGGCAGTCGTGGCGGGAGTGCTTCGGGTACGACCCGCGCAGCCGGCTCACGTCGGCGCACACGGTGCCGGCCACGACGTCGTGTGTGGACGGCCAGCCCGGTACGGGTGACCGGCCCTACGCCCACACCTACCGGTACAGCCCGGACGGGCGGCTGCTGGAGCGCGTCGAGAACGGCGTGAGCACCGGCTACCAGTACCCGACGTCGGGCGCTCGCCCGCACGCGCCGACCACCATCGGCGCCGGCACGTACACGTGGGACGCCAACGGCAACCTCGCCACCCGGAGCGCGGGCGGCGGCACCGAGACGTACGTGTGGGACGTGCAGGGAAGGCTCGCATCGGTGGCGGGGCCTAGCGGGACAACCGGGTTCGTCTACGACGCCTCCGGGCAGCGGCTGCTGCGCCGGGCGCCGGACGGGCGGGTCACGCTGTACGTGGCCGGCCACGAGGTGACCGCCAGCGCGGACGGGACCTCGGTGACCGCGGTCCGCGCGTACCAGTTCGACGGCCAACTCATCGCGACGCGGACGCCAGCCGGTGTCGATTACCTGATCTCCGACCCGGCGGGATCCGTCGAGCAGTCGGTGCCGTCCGGCGGCGCGCCGGACGCGTCCCGGCTCTACACCCCGTACGGCCGGGTGCGGGAGCGGTCGGGGGACAAGGACACCGACCGGGGGTTCATCGGACAGGTGGAGGACCAGTCTACTGGACTGTCCTATCTGAACGCGCGCTACTACGACGCCAGCACGGGCGTGTTCGTCTCCACCGACCCGGTCTACGACACGGCGAAGGTGAAGTCGCTCAACCCGTACGGCTACTCGGCCAACAACCCGGCCACGTTCACCGACCCCAGCGGCCTGTACTCCCAATACACCTGGGGGATCGAGATGGAGAACTCGCAGCTGAAGGCGCAGAACAAGGAGCTTCTGGCGCACATCAAGCGGCTCGGCAACTACATCGAGGACCTGCAGGACGTCATTCGCAAGCAGCAGAAGCAAATCAACAAGCTGGTGAGCTATGTGGAGGCTCTCGAAGCCGAGCTTTCCCGGCAGGCGAGCATCATCCGGCAGCTCCAGGCGCGCGTCGCGTACCTCGAACGTGTCGTGGTCGCCCAGCAGCGCGAGATCAGCCGGCTGCGCTGGGTGGTCGCGCGCCAGCAACAGATCATCCGCTACCAGGCGGGTGTGATCCGCTACCAGGCCGGCGTCATCAACTACCAGCGCGGCATCATCGCGGCACTGGTCTACGAGGCGATCCAGCCCGAGTATCAGGGCTTCGTCCTGTCGAGCATCTTCAGCGGCAACGGCATCCCGATCCGGATGGTGCACTCGCTCAACATGGAGACGCTGGAGAACACCGGACCGCTGGTGGCAGCGACCTGGAATGGCGAACTGGAGATGCTGGGCTCGCGACGCGTCGCAGCCGAGCGGCAGGGCGCGAGACTGGAGGGGGAGATGATGGCCGCGGAGAGCCGGATCGCCGACCTGGAGTACGAGAGCGCCTACCACGAGGCGCGGCGCGACGAGCTCTACGCCGAGCTGCACAGCACCGACTTCATGACCACGCTGTGCGACGCGAACAGCCTCGCGGGCGGCGGATACACGATCGCGATGGGAACCCGTGCGAATCCCTACGTCGCGGCGGGCAGCGCCATCTTCGGCATCTACTGCGTGGTGAGGTAGCCATGCGACGGATTACCTGGATGACCGTGACGGTGTTGCTGGCCACGGTGGCGCTGGTGGTGCCGGAGGTGGCGCTCGCGCGCCCGCAGGGCAGCCTGCGGGCCGCCGATCCCACGCTGGCGCGGGACGGGGACACGTGGGTGTCGCTGTCCACGAACGAGTCGCTGTCCGCGCCGTCCGCCAAGGCGTGTAACCCGGCCGATCCGGTGTGGGACAAGGGCTTCGCCTACATCCCGTACCGGACCGGACCGGCACCGGACCAGCTCGGCGACTGCTGGATGGGCGATGCTCTGCCTGGCGGCCCCGGGCCGTGGGCGGACCGTCCGCCGCAGGTGGGGATGTGGCTGTGGGCGCCGACGATGGCCCGCATCAACGGCGCCTGGTGGCTGTTCTACGTGGCCCGCAAGGCGGGCACCGGCCAGCAGTGCATCGGCGTCGCCGCCGGTGACCGGTCCACCGGGCCGAACTGGCTGCACCCCGCCCAGCCGCTGATCTGCCCATCGAACGGCTGGTGGGCGATCGATCCAGAAATCTTCTACGACCGGCAGACATCCGCCTGGTACCTGTTGTGGGACTCGGGGCCACTCAACGTGCAGCGGTTCGACCCGGCGACCGCCTCGCTGGTCGGCCCGGTGCGGGCACTGCTTCAGGAGACCCACCCGGACCTCGGGTTCGACGAGTTCACCAACGCGAGCGGACAGGCCGAGCAGGTGATCGAGAACCCGACGCTGGTGCGCGCTGACTCCGGCGAGCTGTGGCTGTTCTTCTCCGCGAACGCCTGGGCGTCGAACAACTACGCGACCGGCTGGGCGCTGTGCGGCCGGTCAGCGCCGACAAGCGGAGGCGCGTGCGGCCTCGTCAACTCGTTCGACCCGGCCAGCCGGTACCGGCCGTGGTGGGGCTCGTCGGGCCGCACCGCGCCGATGCCCAATGTGGACGCGACACCGCTGAACGCCTTCCCGGACCTGCCCGGGTTTGGAGGGCTGTCGGTGGCGGTACCGGACCCGACCGGGCCCGCACAGCAGCCGGTGTACGCCACCGCGCACATCTTCTGGGGCGGCGCGTCGAACCTGCGCACCCAGATGGTGTTCCGGCTAGACACGACCGGCGTGACGCCGGCGCTGTACGAGCCGGGCACGGTGGCGATTCACGGCCGGGAGGGCAGCTTCGGCACCGACCTGCTCGGTCCGGCCACCCCGTCCGGCCACGCCCTGGCCACCAGAGCGGTGCCTGGCTGGGGCTGGCCGGCGGGCCACAACGGCATCTTCAACGCGATGACCGCCGACGGCACGTTCGTGATCCAGGGCGGCAACACCGACGTGGCCGACGACTACGTGGCCGCCGGGGTGTACGACCCGAAGACCAGCGCGTGGAGCACCCTGAACGCGACCACGTCGACCGGCACCCGCACGGTCTCGCCGTTCGTGGAGGACGGCAAGACCTTCCACGGGGGGGCATCGTCCTGGGACGTGCTGCCGATCGGTGACGGCAACGCGGTCGCGTTCACCAACATGTTCGGCGTGCCGTGGCCGCCGTACCTGAACCGGCGCCGGATCCCGCCGGAGGGCGTCTGGCCGAGCCTCGGCGTCATCGCCAAGCGCGACGGCCGCTGGCAGATCGTCAACCAGTGGACGGCGGCCGAGCTGGCGCGGTCCAATCCGGACTCCGATGCGGACGAGCGGGCGTGCACGCCGTACGAGGGGCTGCCGGACGCGACCAGCCTGTGCGGCGGGCCCAACGAGATGGCCGTCGCGCCGAAGTCCCGCGACCTGATCGTCGCGCTGTACGCCGGCGACGGGCGGCGCGCCAGCGGCGGTCTGATGGCGCTGCGCGTCACCGGCCCGGACTCGGGCGGGCGGTACCAGGCGCGGATCGTCGGATACTACGCCTACCCCGAGGTGCCGGACATCAACCCGCCGAACCCGGAACGCCCCGGCAACCTCGGCATCGCTCTCAAGACCGTGGAGACCGACCCGACCAGCCCGCTCGGAGATGAGCGGTTCAACGTGGTGGCCGACATCTGGCACGCCGACGACGACGGAAACCCCGACACGGTCCCGCCAGGGCTGGACCCGAGCGTCACACAGGAGTTCAGCTACGACGCCCGCACCGGCGCGATCCGCCCCGTGTCCGCGCCGTTCATCGCCGCCGCCGACGGAACCGGGTTCCGGGGCGTGCACGGCGGCATCTACGACCGGCAGGGCAACCTGTGGTCGGGATCGAACGGCGTACAGGTTTGGGCGGGCGGCCCAGCATGCCCGTTCGACCCGGTGCGCTGGGAGAGCCAGCCGGAGAGCTACACCTCCACAGCCGGCGGCCGTACCGTCTGGGGCCAGACCTGCGCTCCCGACTACACGCTGCGACAGGGCGCCGACGCGGCCGGCGGCGGGCTCTTCGGAGGCTTCCTCCAACTCGCAGAAGACCCCGCCACCGGCACGATCGTGGGCGTCGACACCTGGGACACCGGCAACGTGCTCGCGGTGCGGCACGCCGGCTCCGGGCGGCAGAAGACCTTCACAGTCGGTACGCTCGTCGACAGTGGACGGAACCTGCTGCCCCGGCAAGGTCCGCCGGAGCAGCGACCGCCGGTCTTCGACAAGACCGGGCGGGCATGGTTCACCGTCCACATCTGGCCGCCGGGCGAGGGGCACACCCAGAAGATCGACCACTGGGTCGCGTCGGTCGACCTGGCGAGCCTATTCGCTCCGGCACCGGCCGCACTGCCGGTGGCCGCCGGGCAACAGGCCCGCGTACAGGCCGAGCAGACGCGCACCACGAGCACCCGGCGGCAAGCACCTGGCCCGGACGGCAGCATGGCCGTGGACAGCGACGCGCACATGGTGCTGTGTCGCGGCGCGTGCGCCGACGATGGCGTACCCGGTGACGGGTTCGCGCTGCGCGGTGGCTCAGCGGAATACACCGTGTACGCGCCGGCCGCGGGCGCGTACGAGATCGGGTACCGGGCCAGCGGCGGCGCGGGTGCGCGCGTCGAACTCGGCGTGGGCGGCACGATCCACACGACGTCGCTGGACACCGGCGGGGCGTGGCGGCTGGTCGCCGGACCGACCGTGCAACTCGCGGCGGGCGTCAACACGCTGCGGCTGGCGGGCAGCGGCTGGCAGCTGAACTGGATGACTCTGACAAGAAGGTGACGCACGCGGGGGGCGGTGCCGGCGCCACCTGAGCCGGTACCGTGCCTGCGTGGGAGGCAAACGGGTAGTCGCCGCGTGCGGACTCGTGGTAGCGGTCGGGCTGACCGCCGCGCCCAACGGCCACCGCCCGCCACCACCGGAAACGCGGAAGGAGCCGGTGTACGCCACGGTGACGGTACACGGCCGGGCCGGCTCGTTCGGCGCGATGGCCGGCGAGACGGTCACCCCCTCCGGCCAGGACGTGGCGCGGGTCGAGGTGCCCGGCTGGCATTTCCCGCCCGGCGTGCAGGCCTACCGCACGGCGCTCGCCGCCGACGGCACGCTGCTGATCGCCGGGTTCAGCCATACCGCCGACCTCAGCGCGCCCACCGCCGACCGCACGGTCGTGGGCGCCTACCAGCCGGCGAAGGGCGTGTTCCGCACCATCGGCATCGGCCCGGTGGGGCCGGGGGCGCCCTCGGTGACCGACCTGCTGCCGGTAGAGGGAGGCGTGGCGTTCACCACGCGCCGCGCGGACGACGCCGCGCCCGGAGCCTGGCCAGGATTCGGCGTGCTGTCCAAAGTGGGTGGCCGCTGGCGGGTCGCCCCGACGGCCGGCTCGGTCGACCATGACGACCTGCACGACCTGGCGCGGTTGCCACGCTCCCGCGACATCGTGGTGGCCCGCTACGGGCGAGGTGAATCCAACGGCAGCCTCCTGGCGCTGAGATTGACCGGGCCCGACCGGCAGGGACGCTTCACCATCGCGGTGATGGGGGAGTACCGGTACCCGGTGCTGGACGGCGAGCGGATATCGGTGCGAGCCATACAAGCCGACCCGACCGGCCGCGACGGCGACGAGCGGTTCGCCGTCGGCCTCGACGTGTACCGGGGACGGGGCCAGTTTCCGCACACGGTCGTGCAGGAGTTCAGCTACGAGGCCCCCAGCGGGGCGATCCGCCCGATCTCAGCGCCGATCGTGCCCGGCGACCGCAACCCGGAGGACGACGCGTTCTACGCGTCCGGAGCCTTCCTCTACGACCACCTCGGCAACCTGTGGGTGTCCCGAATGGACGGCTTCCAGGGCGGCCGCCTCGCCGTCTACGCTGCCCGAGACGGGCGCCGGCGGCTGGAGCGTGGCGAGTGCCGGCTCCGGCCCGGCTGGGCGCAGCACCGGTACCACACGTCCGGCAACGGCAAGAGCGTGTGGGGACTGACCTGCCGGCCCGACTACGACATCGTGCAGGCCGACGACGTACTCACGATCGAAGACCTGGCCCAGGACCCGCGCACCAAGGCGGTGCTCGCGCTGTCGTTCGGCGGCACGGTGCTCCCGATCCGCGTCGACCGGGCCGGCGACGGTTTGACGTTCCGCACCGGCACCCCGGTCGACCTCGGGCGCAAGCTGCTGCCCACGGTCGTGGGCAACGTCGACGACCACCGGCTGGGCCCGGTCGACGCCGAGGGCCGGATGTGGATGGCGGCCATGCACGCGCGCCCCGGCCAGGCCGGCGTATCACTGGACCAGTGGCTGTACTCGGTGGACGTCGCCGACCTGGTCGCCCCGGCGCCAGTGCGGCTGCCAGACACGCCCGGCCGCTCGGTCACGGTCCAGGCCGAACGCACCCGCACCACGGGCACCGACACTCGGCCGGGCCGGTGGGCCAAGCTGGAGGTCGACGCGCGGACGTATGTGCACACCTGCCTGGACTGGCCGACGCCCACGACGTGCGGATACGACGGAGTGGCCGGCAATGGCTTTGTACTCGGCGACGACTCGGGGTACGGCGTGCTCGATGGCTCGGTCGAGTACGCGGTGGACGTGCCGGTGGCCGGCCAGTACCAGGTCAGCTACCGGGTCGCCACGTTCGCGGTCACGAAGGACGCGCGGATCGAGTTCTCAGCCGGCGGCCGGCGGCACGTCGACCCGGTGAGCACGGGCGGCACGTGGCGCACGGTCCGCGCGGCCGACCCGGTGACACTCCCGGCCGGCCGCCAGACCATCACCCTCTCCGTCCCCAAGGGCGGAGGCGGCTGGTACCTGAACTGGCTCACCCTCCAACGCCTCTGACTCTCACTGCCGTCGATCAACGGGGAGAGCGGCGGGCCGGGAGGGCAGCAGGTCATGGCGGGGAGAGGTGGCAGCGCCGTGGCGGCGTGGTCGGCGGACGTCTCCAAACCCGGCCAGCCGCCCCGCCGATCAAGGAGATCTGCATGGATCAAGGGCAAATGCACGTGGAAAAGAGATCCAATCACGTGCATTTGCCCTTGATCGGCGGGGAGAGGGTGGGCCCGGGCCCAGGCCCGGCGCGGGCGCGGCGCAGGGCGGGCCCGGGTGGGGCCGGGGGGGTTAGGTGAAGGGTTTTTGGGTGCGGTAGTAGTGGGAGGCTGCTGGGTGGAGGGGGACGGGGAAGGTGGCGGGGGCTTGGCGGCGGTCCAGGCGGCGGGCCTCGGCGTGGGCGGCTACCAGGTCGGCTTTCGCGTCGAAGAGCAGCTTCGTGAGCCGGTACGCGGTGTCGTCGGGGAGATCAGGGCGGACAAAGAGGACGTTGGCCACGCCCAGGGTCTCCACCTCGGTCCGCACGCCGTACGTCCTGGCCGGGATCGTGCGGGCCTGATACTGCTCGCCGTGCTGGGACTGGATGTCGGCGATCTCGGTGCGCAGGCTGAGCAGCCGGATCGGGTGTCGCTCCGACAGTTGCTGGATCGCCGGCACCGGGAGCCCGCCGGTCACCGCGAACGCGTCGATTCTGCCGGTGCGCAGCGCCTCCGCGGAGTCGGCGGGGGAGAGTTGGACGGTCTTCACCTCGGGGCCCAGCACGCGTGCCGCGACCACCGCGTTGCCCGAGCCAGCGGGGCCGGTCGACACGGTCCGGCCGGCCAGGTCGGTGATCCGGACGATGTCGCTGTCGGCGGGTACCACGATCTGCAGGTAGTCGTCGTAAAGGCGGGCCAGCGCCACGAATGGCCGTGCGGCGCGGAACGGCTGGTCGCCGTGGGCGGCCATGGTAACGGTGTCTACGGTGGCGAACCCGGCGTCGGCACCGCCCTCGGCGACCAGGCGCAGGTTGTCGAGCGAGCCGCCGGTCGTCACCACCCGTGTGCCTCGGGCGGCACCGGCGAGTGCCTGCCCGAGCGCGTGGTAGACGTCGCCGGGGGCGCCGGCCGCGATGGTCAGCCCGTCGAAAGACGCGTCCGGTGCCGCGTCACAGGCGCTGGGCGTACCAAGGAATAGCAGGACCGCGACGAACGCTGACACCGCCCTCATGACGCTGCCCTCAGACGGACGCGCGCGTGCAGGCCGTGCGGTTCGGCCGGCAGGAGGTCGAGCCTGCCGCCGGATGCGGCGATGAGCGCGTCCGCGACCGTGACCCCCAGGCCGGAGCCTTCGACGTTCTGGTGCGCGGAGCGGCGCCAGAACGGTTGCGCGGCCCTGGCCAGGTCGTCCGGCGGCATGCCAGGCCCGGTATCGACGACGTGGATGTCCACATCGGATCCGGACGGTTCGACCGTCACGGTGACCGTCGCCCCGGCTCCAGCGAACTTGACCGCGTTGCTGAGCAAGGCGTCGAGCGCCTGGTCGATGGCCTCCGGCGCGGCGCGAGCGGGTGCCCGGTCGGCGCCGGCGCGAGACAGTGTGACGCCGGCCAGTTCGGCGGCCTGGCGCCAGACGGCGACCCGTTCGTCGGCGACGGTGGCGGCGTCGACGTCGACGACCT
The DNA here is from genome assembly GCF_036906915.1 of Micromonospora sp. CPCC 206061. Taxonomy (NCBI): domain Bacteria; kingdom Bacillati; phylum Actinomycetota; class Actinomycetes; order Micromonosporales; family Micromonosporaceae; genus Micromonospora; species Micromonospora sp. CPCC 206061. The sequence goes on along the minus strand of NZ_JBAKHX010000001.1, from coordinate 100,135 downwards.
CGTCGGCGGTGGCCTCGGCGCGGGCGTAGGCGAGCAGCGCGTCACACATCCGTCCCATGTGGACGATCTCCTCGGCGACCATCCGGTAGTCGTCGGCGCCGTCGTCGCGCACCGCCGGCCCGAGGTTGTCCAGCGACAACCGCATGGTCGCGAGCGGGGTGCGCAGCTGGTGGCTGGCGTACGAGACGAAGCTGCGCTGGCGCTCGACGAGCGTGGCGATCCGTTCGGCCATGGTGTTGAACGACGCGGTGAGCTGGCGCAGTTCCGGCGGTCCGGACCCGGCGGGCACCCGGTCACCGAAGCGGCCCTCGGTCCAGGCGAGCGCGGCGTCGTCGAGGTCGCGCACGGGTCGCAGCATCCAGCGGGTCAGCGGCACGGCGGCGACCGCGCCGACCACCAGCACGAGCAGGCTGAGGCCGAGCAGCAGCGCCCAGTTGCGCAGCGTGAGAGCGTGCAGAGCGTCCGATGGGGACACTGTCACCGCGACGCCGATGATGTCACCGCCCCGGCCGATGGGCTCGGCGACGACGAGCGGTTCGTCGCTCCACGGCCACAGTCCGCCGCCGAAGCCGGCTCGCTCGCCAGACAGCGCCGCCTCGACGCGAGCCCGCACCGGCTCGGCGGCCACGTCGAGGTCGTCGCGCGAGGTGAGGACGAGCCGGCCGTCGCGCCCGGTCACGGCGGCGGCGATGCCGAACATCTCGTCGTACTGGCGCAGCTCGGCTTCGAGGGTCTGGACGTAGCCGGTGCGCAGCGCTGGTTCGGCGAGGGAGGCGAACCGTGCGGTGTCGTTCAGGCGGTCGATGAACATCTCCTGCGCGTTGCGGGAGGCGACCGCGACGCCGAGCGGCACGCTCAGGCCCGCGAGCACGGCGGCGAGCAGGCTCAGATACGTGATGAGGAGTCGGCGCTGCACGGCGGGTCTCCGGGGCTGCTATGGGCGGGCTGGGCCGGGCACGATCCGGTATCCGACGCCGCGGATCGTCTCGATCTGCGCGCTCTCGCCGATCTTTCCGCGCAGCGTCGCCATGTGTACGTCCAATGTGCGCGACGTTCCCCGCCACGACGTGTGCCACACCTCGGTGAGCAGGCGCTCGCGGCGCACCGCCGCGCCCGGCTCGGTCACCAGAAGCGTCAGCAAATGGAACTCCTTGCGGGTCAGTGTCACCGGCTCGCCGCCCACGCGCGCCTCGTGCCGGTCGAGGTCGACGCGCAGCCCGCCGACCTCGCGCACGCCCGCCGGGCGGGGGCGGGCGCGGCGCAGCACGGCCTCGATCCGCGCCTGCAACTCGGCGAAGCCGAACGGCTTGACCACGTAGTCGTCGGCGCCGCCGCGCAGCCCGGCCACCCGGTCGCGCTCCTCGCCGCGCGCGGTCAGCATGATGATGGCGACCTCGCCCTGGGCGCGCAGCTGCCGGCACACGTCCATGCCGTCGCCGTCGGGCAGGCCGACGTCGAGCAGCACCAGGTCGCCCGGAGGCGCCGCGAGCGCGGCCGCCGCGGTGGGCGCATGGTCCACTTCGTACCCGCTGCGACGCAGCGCGGCGGTCAGCGCCCGCGCGAACCGGGCGTCGTCTTCGACGAGCAGCACCCGCATGCACGCCATCGTCGTACAGGTGGGTGGGCTGGCGCGAGGGCGCGGAAGCCTAAGTGTTGGTCAAATCTATCTGAGCTCTTTGCGCATCTGCTGGGTCACCAGGGCGTAGCCGGACGTCTCGTAGAGGTGGATCGCGGGCGCGTTGCCGCCGAACACGTTCAGCTCCAGGGCTTTGCTGCCGTGCGAGCGTGCCGCCTCCTCGACCGCCGCGAGCAGCGCCCGCCCGTATCCGGCGCCGCGGTGCTCCTCGTCGACCTCGATGTCGTACAGGAAGGCACAGCCCGGGTTGCCGCGCGGGTGGTTGAGCCCGATCCAGGCGACGCCGACGGCGGTGCCGTCCGGCAGCACCCCCTTGAGCAGCAGCATGCCCTCGGTGGCCAGGCCGTTGGGCAGCAGCACGGCGTTGCCCTGACGAGCCAAGGTGATCGCGTCGTCCGTAGCCCAGTTACCTGCGGCGACCTGCGACTCCGCGAATGACCGCGCGAGCCTCTCGATCCACTCGTCGTACTCGGCCTGCGTCATCGGGCGTACGGACAGCTCCACCATGGGCACGATCGTGGCACACCGCCGCCTCGGGCGATCAGGGGCGTCGCGGCGACGTAGACCCAGGCGCGGTTTCACCCGGCGGGGTAGGCGCGGGTCTCGGTGGCCTTGACGGCTGCCCACACGGTCTGGCCGGGGACCAGGTGCAGGTGGGCGGCGGCGGCCGGGGTGATGTCGGCGGCGACGCCGATCGGGCCGTCGAGCTGTACGCGCAGGTTGTCGCCGTGGCGCTGGATGCCGGCGATGGTGGCGGGCCAGGTGTTGCGCGGGCTGCCGTCGGGTTGGTGCGGGTGCAGCGCGACGGCTGAGGGCGGGAACGCGACGAACGCGTCGCCGTCGAGGCGGTCGGTGGCGGTGAGCGTGAACCCGTCACGGAGCTTGACGGTGTGGCCGGTGGCGTGGCCGCGGTAGAGGTTGAGGCCGACCAGGCGGGCGACGTAGTCGGTGCGGGGCCGGGCGGTGATGGTTGCCGCGTCGCCTTCCTGGACCACGCGGCCGTCTTCGACGATGACGAGCCGGTCGGCGAGGACGAGCGCGTCGAGCGGGTCGTGGGTGACCAGCAGCGTGGCGCCGGGGTGGTCGGCGAGGTGGCGGTGCAGTTCGGTGCGGGTGTCGAGGCGGGTGCGGGCGTCGAGGGCGGCCAGGGGCTCGTCGAGCAGCAGCAGCGCGGGCTCGACCGCCAGGGCACGGGCGAGGGCGACGCGCTGGGCCTGGCCGCCGGACAGCTGACGGGGCTTGCGGCCGCTGTACCCGGAAAGGCCCACCCGGTCGAGCCAGGCGGCGGCCCGCTCGCGGGCGGCCCGGCGACCGACGCCGTGCCTGCGGGGTCCGAACGCGACGTTGTCGAGCGCGCTCAGGTGGGGGAAGAGCAGGTAGTCCTGGAAGACGACGCCGATCGGCCGCCGCTCCGGTGGCGTCCGGTCCAGGGATTGCCCGTCGAGGGCGATGTGGCCGGCGGACAGTGGTTGGAGACCGGCGAGGGCGCGCAGGGCGGTGGTCTTGCCGGCGCCGTTGGGGCCGAGCAGCGCGACGACCTCGCCGGCGTCGATGGTCAGCTCGACGTCGAGGTGGAAGCCACCACGGTCGACGGTCAGGTGCGCGTCGAGGCTCATGGGCTCGTGATCCACTTGTCGCGCAGGGCGGCCAGGATGGTCACCGAGACGGCGAGCAGGATGAGGCTGAGCACGATCGCGGACTGCAGGTCGGTTTCGAGGGCCAGATAGACGGCCAGTGGCATGGTCTGGGTGCGCCCGGGGAAGTTGCCGGCGAAGGTGATGGTGGCGCCGAACTCGCCCAGCGCGCGGGCCCAGCACAGCACGGCGCCGGCGGCGACGCCGGGCGCGACAAGGGGCAGGGTGACGTGGGTGAACGTCGTCCAGCGGCCGGCACCGAGCGTGGCGGCGGCCTCTTCGTAGCGGGTGTCAGCGCCGCGCAGCGCGCCCTCGACGGCGATGACCAGGAACGGCATGGCCACGAACGCCTCGGCGAGCACCACGCCGGTGGTGGTGAACGGCAGCGTGACGCCGAACGTCGAGTCGAGCCACTCGCCGACCAGGCCACGGCGGCCGAAGACCAGCAGCAGGGCCACGCCCCCGACCACCGGCGGCAGCACGAGCGGCACGGTGACGAGGGCGCGGACCAGCCGGCGGCCGGGGAACTCGACGCGGGCCAGCAGCCATGCCAGGGGTACGCCGAGGATCAGGCACAGCACCGTGGCGAGCGTGGCGGTCAGCAGCGACAGCCGCAGCGCGGTGAGCACGCCCGGCTCGGTCAGCCGCTGCGGCAGCGTGGCCCACGGTGCGCGGATCAGCAGCCCGGCCAGGGGCAGAACGAGAAACAGCAGTCCCAGGCCGGCGGGGATGAGAAGGGGTGCCGGCACCCGGCGCCCGGCACGGGCGGGCACTAGGGCTCCTGGAACCCGGCCGCGGTGAGCACCGCCATGCCCTTGTCCGACTGGACGTACGCCACGAACGCCTGAGCGGCGGTCAGGTTCGGCGCGTCCTTCAGCACCGCGATCGGGTAGTCGTTGACGGCTCCGGCGGACTCGGGAAACTCGACGCCGTCCACATCGGACGCAGCGGCCTTGGCGTCGGTGCGGTACACGAGCGCCGCGTCGACCTCCCCGAGCTTCACTTTGGACAGTGCGGCCTTGACGTCCTGCTCCAGCGTGACCGGGGTCAGCTTCACGTCGGCGGCTTCGAGTGCCTTCTTCGCCGCGGCACCGCACGGCACCTGCTCCGCGCACAGCGCCACCTTGATCCCCGGCTTGGTCAGGTCGGCGAGGCCGGTAACCCCGCTGGGGTTTGCCTCGGGGACGGCGATGACGAGCTGGTTCTCCACGAACGTCTCGGGCGTGCCGTCGGTGGTGACCGCCTTCATGTTTGCCGGGGAGGCCGAGGCGAACACGTGCGCCGGGGCACCCTGGTTGATCTGCGTGGCCAGCGCGGAACTGCCGGCGAAGTTGAACCTCACTGTCAGGCCCGGGTTGGCCGCCTCGAAGTCCTTGCCGATCGTGGTGAACGGCTCGGTCAACGACGCCGCCGCGAACACGGTCACCGCGCCCGTGCCGGTGGCGCCCGCGTCGTCACCACAGCCGGAGGCCCCCAGCATGGCTACGGCGAGGAGCGCCGCGATGGCTCTTGCTCTCACGATGCGCCCCTCACGCGATGGGGGGCCGCCGACCGCTCCACCACCACCGTCGTCGACTTGATCACCGCTACGGCCACCGACCCGACCTGGAGGTCGAGCTCGTCGACCGCCTCCCGGCTCATCAGGGACACCAGCCGGAACGGGCCGGCCTGGATGTCGACCTGCGCCATCACCGTGTCTTTCACGACCGCGGTCACGATGCCCCGCAACCTGTTGCGTGCCGACGAGGCGTCCGACCGGTCTTCCGGCTCGGCGCCCTGCGAGCGGACGAACCCGGCGAGGTCGACGCCGTCGATCACCCGGTGGCCGAGCTCGTCGCGCGTCGCGGTGAGCCGGCCGGCGTCGACCCAGCGGCGCACCGTGTCGGCGCTGACCCCGAGCAGCTCGGCGGCCTCCCCGATCCGAAACAGCGTCACAGCCCGAGCGTAGCTTCTCGCACCTGCGATGGGAAACCTGGTGGGCAGCTCGCATCATCTGCCGCGTGACGGTGTCGTGGGTCGCATCTGCCCAGAGGCTTCGCTGGGCACGGCGGTCGTGAAGCCCGGCGCCGAGGCCGTCGACGGCGCGCTACCGCCCGAGTAACGCGGCCGCCCGGACGGCGGCTCGGCGCACTACCGGGCCAGCAGGGTGCGCAGCGCCTTGACCACCTCCGCGGGCGCCTCTTCGGCCATGAAGTGCCCCGCCGACGTGATGATGTGGTCGAGGTCCGGCGCCCAGGCGCGCCACACGGCGGCCGCGTCGTACCCGAGCGCCGCACCCCAGTCCTGCTGGACGACCGTCACCGGCATCGCGAGCGTGCGCCCGGCCTCGCGGTCCGCGCGGTCGTGTGCGGCGTCGATCCCGGCGGAGGCGCGGTAGTCGGCCACAATGGACGGTACGGCTTCGCGGGACGCCCGCAGGTACTCGGCTCGCACGTTCGCCGGGATCGCGGCCGGGTCGCGGGTCCAGGCGTCGAGGAAGTGCCCGAAGAAGTCGTCCGCGCTGGCGGCGATCATCCGCTCGGGGAGGCCCGGCGGCTGGGCCATCAGATACAGGTGGAAGGCGACCGCCGCGCTCGCGCCGCGCAGCACGTCCCACATGTCGAGAGTGGGCAGCACGTCCAGCGCGGCCAGGTGGGTCACGGCGTCCGGGTGGTCGAGGCCGGCACGGATCGCGACGAGCGCGCCCCGATCGTGGCCCGCGAGAGCGAACCGCTCGTGGCCGAGCGCCCGGGCCATACCGACGATGTCGGCGGCCATCGTCCGCTTGTCGTACGGCCCCTCGACCGGCTTGTCGCTGGCGCCGTAACCGCGCAGGTCGGCGCAGATCACGGTGTGGTCGGCGGCCAGGTCGGCGGCGACGTGCCGCCACATGAGGTGGGTCTGCGGGAAGCCGTGCAGCAGCACGACCGGCCTGCCCGCGCCGCTGACGGCGACGTTCAGCGCCACGCCCGTGTCCACGGCCACGCGCTCGTACTCGAATCCGGGGATGTTCATGCGACGAAGGCTGCCGTCCGCGGATGAGCAACCAATGAGCGCGCTACCTTGATCGGGTGTTCGGGGTGTTGGGGCCGGTCGTCGCCTGGGACGAGCGTGGGGCGCCGATCGACCTCAAGGGGCCGCGGCACCGGGCAGTCCTGGCGCGCCTGCTCGTCGCGCGCGGCCGGGTCGTGCCGGTCAGCCGCCTCGTCGACGACCTGTGGGACGAGCCGCCGCCGGGCGCTGTGAGCGCGCTGCGCACGTTCGTGGCGGCCCTGCGGCGGGCGCTGGAGCCCGACCGGCCACCCCGCATGCCCCCCACCGTGCTGGTCACGGAAGGGCCCGGATACGCGATCAGAGGCCGGACGGACGCCGAGCGGTTTGAGCGGGCGGTCAGCGGCACGCCGCCGCTCGACCGGCTCGACGAGGCGCTCGGCTGGTGGCGTGGGCCCGCGTACGCAGACGTCGCCGATGAGCCGTGGGCACGGGCGGAGCGTGTACGGCTGGAGGAGCTGAGGCTGGGCGCGGTCGAGCGGCGCGCCGACACGCTGCTGTCGCTCGGTCGGGCCGCGGACGCGGTACCCGATCTGGATGCGCACGCGACCGAGCATCCGTGGCGCGAGGAGGCCTGGCGGCTGCTGGCCCTGGCCCTGTATCTGACCGACCGCCAGGGCGACGCGCTGGCGGTGTTACGCCGCGCGCGCGGGCTGCTCCGCGACCACCTGGGCGTCGATCCGGGCCCAGGGCTGCGCCGGCTGGAGACCGACATCCTGCGCCAGGCCGACGCCGGCGCGGCCGACCGGGTGTGGGCGGAGGCCGCGGCGGCGTACGAGCGGGCGGTGGCGCCCGCGGACCGGCTGGAGACGACCGTCGACCTGCTGCGCGGCCTCGCGGTGGCCGGCGGCGGAGGGCTGGTGGCGGCGCGCGAGCAGCGCTACGCGACCATCGCGGCGGCCGAGCGCTCCGGCGACCCGGAGCTGACCGCGCGGGTGATCGGCGGGTACGACGTGCCGGCGATCTGGACCCGCGCCGACGACCCCGAGCAGGCGGCACGGGTCGTGGCGGCCGCCGAGCGGGCGCTCGCCGCCGGCGTTCACGACGCCGCACGCGCGCGGCTACTCGCCACGATCGCGCTGGAGTCCCGGGGCACCCGCGCGCCGCGCGGCCCCGAGGCGGCCCGCGAAGCCGAACGGATCGCGCGCCGGCTCGGCGACCCGGCGCTGGTCGCGTTCGCGCTCAACGGGCTCTTCATGCAGTCGTGCCACCGGGCCGGCCTCGCACCCACCCGCGACGCGATCGGCAGCGAGCTCATCGCACTGTCCACAAAGCATGGACTGCCGACGTGCGAGATCCTCGGCCACCTCGTCCGCCTCCAGGCGCGTAGCGCACTCGCCGACTTCGCGGGCGCCGACGGGCACGCCGACGCCGCCGACGAGCTCGCCGCGCGGCACGAGCGCCCGCTGGCCGGCGTCTTCACGACCTGGTACCGCGCGCTGCGGCTGGCCGCGACCGGCGCGCCGCTGCCGGCCGCCGAGGCGGCCTACCGCGACGCGGCGGCCACGCTCGACGGCGCAGGCATGCCGGGCGTCGAGCGCGGCCTGCTGCCGCTCGCGCTGCTGTGCCTGCGCGTGGACCGGGACGAGCCGGCCGCCGCCGATCCGGACGCCGAGTGGGGCCCTTACGCGCCGTGGGCTCTTCCCTGGGTACTGCTGACGCGCGACCACCCATCGAAGGCCGCCGCCGCTCTGCGCCGCATCCCCGAACCGCCGCACGACCTGCTCTTCGAGGCCCTGTGGTGCCTGACCGGCCGCGCCGCCCTCGCGCTCGGCGACCGGAAGCTGGCCGCCCGCGCCCGCGCCGCGCTGGCACCCGCCGCGGCCGAGCTGGCGGGCGCCGGCAGCGGCATGCTCACCCTCGGCCCGGTGGCCCGCCACCTCGCCGCCCTGACGCCCTGACGGGCTCGTCAAGCACGCGCGTCCCGTTCCCCGACCCGGCTGCTGCGCTTGAACCGGCGCGGCGATCGGGCCGCGTGAACAGATGGGCGCGCCGGGCGGCGCGACCGCTGAAGGCGGCGCCGCCCGGCGCGTGTGTGTCCTCGTCCTCGACAGGTCCGCTGTCCCTCTCGCGGCGCGCAGCCGTCCCTTGGGCGGTTCCGCGGCGGGGCAGACAGCCGTGGTACCCCAGATAGGCCCAGCGGAGTCGTTGCGCCTACCTGGAGCGGATCTTGAGGGCCCGGCCGGCATGTCGCCGGCCGGGCCGTTGATCAGGATTCGCGAAGGCGGCGGCGGTACAGGATGAGGATGATCGCACCCAGGACGATCAAGCCTATTCCTGTGCCCATCAGGATCGGGACCAGGCCGCTGCCGGTTGTCGGCAGGCCTCCGGGCCGGTCCGGCCCGCCCGGCGGACGAACAGTCGGTCCTCCCGGCGGGGTGTCGGTAGGCGCGACCGTCGGGATCACGGTTGGACTGGCCGTGGGCGAGACCGTTGGGCTGGCGGTCGGTTTCACGGTGGGTGAGACGGTCGGGCTGGCGGTCGGTTTCACGGTGGGTGAGACGGTCGGGCTGGCGGTCGGTTTCACGGTGGGTGAGACGGTCGGGCTGGCGGTCGGTTTCACGGTGGGTGAGACGGTCGGGCTGGCGGTCGGTTTCACCGTGGGCCAGACGGTCGGTTTCACTGTGGGCCAGACGGTCGGTTTCATTGTGGGCCAGACGGTCGGGCTGGCCGTGGGGCTCATTGTGGGCGAGACGGTCGGGCTGGCCGTGGGGCTCATTGTGGGCGAGACGGTCGGGCTGGCCGTGGGGCTCACTGTGGGCGAGACGGTCGGGCTGGCCGTGGGGCTCACTGTGGGCGAGACCGTTGGGCTGGCCGTGGGTGAAACGGTCGGGCTGGCCGTGGGACTTACCGTGGGCGAGACCGTTGGGCTGGCCGTGGGACTCACGGTGGGTGAAACCGTTGGGCTGGCCGTGGGACTCACGGTGGGTGAAACCGTTGGGCTGGCCGTGGGCGAGACCGTTGGACTGGCCGTCGGGCTGGCCGTCGGGCTGGCCGTCGGGCTGGCCGTTGGACTGGCCGTTGGGCTCGCCGTGGGCGAATCCGTCGGGCTGGCCGTTGGTGTCGGTGTGACGCACACGGATGAGGTGATGGTGTTGGTGTCGAGGGTGACGGCGGCGGTTTGCGCCAACGCGCGGCCCTGCAGGGTCGCACCCGTGTTCATTGTGATCGACGCCTGCGCCAGGATGTTGCCGACGAAGATGGTGCCGGTGCCGAGCGTGGCCGAGCTACCGACCTTCCAGTACACGTTGCACGGCGAGGCGCCGTTGACGAGGATGACGCTGCTGTTCGACGCGGTGATCAGCGTGGAGTCCATCTGGAAGATGAACACGGCCTGCGGGTCGCCCTGGGCGTCGAGCGTCAACTGCCCGGTCAGCTGCGCGGCCGAAATCCGGTAGACGCCAGGAATGACGGTATTGCCGCCGAGCTCGGCGGGAAGGATGGTGAACGGGGTCCGCCCGGCGGCGTCGTTGTAGGCGGTGGTCAGGTCGCTTTTGGCCTGTAAGGCAACCGCGTCAGCGAGATGGATCGCGCCGCCGACCAGTCCCGGCGGAAAGCCCTCCGCCGTGTTCCCGGGATGAACGCCGAGGCTCTGGGACATGAAGGTGGCGCCGGTGTTGGTGACGGTGGAGCCGGCCAATACGGAGAAGTTCGCGGCTGTGCCCAGACCGACCGGCGCTGGCGCGGCGCGGGCGCCGGCCGGGTTGAAGACGAGCAACGCGGCCGCCACCGCGGCGGCCGCGAGGCCTGCCAGCACCGAGGGGAGCACACCTCGAACGTGATGAGTGGCTATAACAGGCACAGAACAACCCCTCCCGTAAGGTGCACCTACCGCATGTGCCTCACCAGCCGCACCCTGCCCGAACCGCATAGATCGCGCATACCGGTGGTGATAGCAGCATTACGCATCGTAAGCATGTAAGCGGGCCAACCGGATCAACTTGCCGAATTCGGCTGATCCCGCAGCCCGCTCAGGTGTGGTTCGCTGGGGATACGTGACCGAGGCCCGGCCTTGCGCGATCGTTCGCGGAGGTCGCGCTTCCGGGAGGGGGTGGCCGGCCGCGAGAGGGGCGAGCCACGTGGCGACAGGCGGGGGGCGCTCATGTCGCAGCCGCGGCGGCGCCCGAGCGTCGTTCAGGCGGCAGCCATCCTGCTCGGCCGGCTGCGTCGCAGCCCTCGGGTCGGGGGTGCTGAGGTCGCGCCGACACGGCGCTCCACCGGAGCGGGGTGCGCCCCGGCGACGTGCTCGCTGGCCAGTCCAGCGGCGTTGAGCTGCGGCTCGGCGCTTGTCCTGCCGATCATTGCCGGCCTGCGGCGGGCAATGATCGACTGGACAGGGTCTAGCGGTGTAGCGCCCTACGCCGAACCGCCCCGATCGCGGCGGTTCCAACGAGGAGAACGATCCCGACGATGCCGAGCCACAACAGGCCTTCGATGGCGAACCCGACGATCGTCAAGATGAGCCACAGGACCATCAACACAATGAAGAGTATGAGCATGACAACCTCCGCGGCGGCTGTAACGCAAGGATAGCCCTATTGCTGCATGATCCAGATGGGGAGCGGCGACTCGACGGTGCTGATGAGGTTCCAGCCGGCTCGGCGGTAGAACTCGACGTTGCCGGGGTTGCTGGTCTCCAGGATCGCGGGCAGCCCGTCCGCCGCGGCGCGGCGCAGCCCTTCCGCCATGACCATCCGGCCCCAGCCGCGGCCGGCGTGGTCGGGATGCGTGCCGAGCACGCCGAGGTACCAGAACGGCGTGGTGGGCAGCGCGGCATGCAGTGCCTCGTCGTAAGCGTCGACACGGGCCTGCTCGTCCTCAAGCAGCGGCGGCTTCCCGCCTTCCGATGCTCCCGGCGGCTGCCAGATCGCGACGGACGCGCCGCGCTCGATCGTCCAGATGGACTGCTTGTGCACCCGCTTGTCGAAGAGGTGCCAGAAGAAGGCGGCCGCGTACCGCGGGTAGGTGTTTTCGTCCGGGAACAGGTACCGCAGGACCGGGTCCTTGACGAACGCGGCGACCAGCGAGTCGACGACGGTGTCACGATCTGTGACGCTGGCGACGGTGATCTTGGGTGCTGTCACGCCGCCGACGGTACAGGCCAGGTTTTCGTTATTTCCATGCCTGCCACGGGGCCTCCGGTACGGCATCTCGCTAGGGCTGGAGGGGTGAGTTGAACGTATCGCGGTGGGTGGCGGCGGGCGTCGTGGTCCTGACCCTGGCGCCGGCGGCGCCCGCGAGCGCCGCCAACGACGTCACCGGCGCCATCCGCGCGAACCGCGACGTCACGCTCACCGGCGACGCCGTTGTCACGCTGCCCGCCGGCACCACCACGTACACCGGTGCGATCAGTGGCGAGGGCACCCTCACGATCGCGGGCTCGGGCCGGCTCGTGCTCACCAAGGACAGCGACTTCACGCTGCCCAAGGCGCGCCAGCGGCAGCGGGTCGTCACTGGCCGGAGCGGGGACAGCTACGCGGTCACCACGATCAGCGACCCCGACCCGCCAGCGGTCGTCGTCAAGCGCGGCGCCAAGCTCCAATATGGACCAGGGACCGGTGCGGCCGGTGTGATCGGCCACTACCCGTACAGCACGCCAGGGTTTCAGCTCAACGGCCTCAACATCCGGGTCGACGGTACCCTCGACATCGCCGCCCACCGCAAGGTGAACCTGGGCATCCTCAGCGGGTCGGGCTTCGTCATCCAGCGCAGGTTCACCTGGGACGGCCTCACGCTGGCGGGTGCGCAGCCGTTCGCGGGCGTCATCTACAACGGCACGGGCGTCGACCTTGGCTCGCCGTACTACACGCTGCGGCTGCCCAGCGTCCGCAAGATCGTCAACCAGGGCTCGGCCATCGTTGGCTCGCCCACCGGCCACCGGCATGTGATCACCCAGGACTTCTACTCTCGCCAGTACGGCAACGACATCAACTTCAACTTCCCGCTCTCCAAGCGCGCGCTGGTGGTGATGAGCGGCGTCTACAGCTGGGCCGACACTGGGCCGGACAGTGACCCGTCGCTAAGTGACCCCTCACTCAATTACGAGACCGTGCCGCACAACGACAACAAGCGTGGCGTCAACATCGAAGGCTCGAACGTGCAGTGGGGCGACGGCACGCACAACCGCTTCTTCCTGCCCGGCAACAGCAAGACCGTATACATCAACCTGCACACCCACCGCGGTGTGCGCGGGCGGTTGACGTTCGACTACAACGGACCGGTGACGCTCGGCGCGCCCATCTCCGGCGGCCGCTACCACGACACGCTGAAGGAGCCCGGCGGCGGCGATGTGGTCATCGCGGGTACGAAGGGCAACGCGGTGACGTTCGCGGCGCCGCAGAACTACGACGGCAGCACCACGATCGGCAAGGGCGCGTCGCTGCGGCTGGGCACGGGTAAGGCCGGCGGTGACGGAAGCCTGCTCATCTCTTCGCGGTACAAGGTCGTCAACGACGGCGCCCTCGTTGTCCAGAACACCCGCACCGCCGTCTCACTGTCCCGGATCAGCGGCAGCGGATCGCTCACCCAGGCGGGCGTCGCCACCACGACGCTGACCGGCCAGACCACGTACACCGGCGCCACCACCGTTGCCAGCGGCACCCTCGTGCTGGCCGCCGGCACGCTCGCGGCGAGCCGGGGCGTCGAGCTCACCAGGAGCGGTGCCACCCTCGACCTGTCGCGCGCCGGCGCCCAGACCGTCCAGGATCTCGCGGGCGTGGCCGGCAGCACCGTGCGCGTCGGCAAGGCGCTGACCGCCGGCTCGGCCCGCTCCACCGCGTACGGCGGCGCGGTCACCGGCGGCGGGAGCGTGACCAAGGCCGGCACCGGCACGCTCACCTTGACCGGCGCGAGCGCGACCGGCGGCGTGTGGACGGTCCGCGCCGGCACGCTGCGGCTCGGCGATCCGAAGGCCGTGGTCAAGGCACCGGTGCGCGTCGAGCGCGGTGCCACGCTCGCCGGCTGCGGCACCGTCGGCCAGCTGACCAGCGCGGCGACGGTCGCCGCTGGCTGCGACGACGGCACGCCGCTGGCCGTCGACGGCGATTACGCCCAGTCAGCGAGCGGTGTGCTGGCGGGGCAGCTGCGGGTGCGCGGCAAGGTCGTCCTGGCGGGCGCTTTCACCCCGCCGGCCGGCGCCCGCGAGGCGGTCACGGTCGTCGACAACACGGGCGAGGAGCCGGTCGACGGTGCGTTCGACGGCCTCGCCGAAGGCGCGATGGTCCACGTGGGTGGCGCTGCGATGACGCTGACGTACCGCGGCGGCGACGGCAACGACGTCGTGCTCACCGCACCGCAGGGCGTCTCCCGCGAAGCGGCGGCGCTCGAGTCGGGTGGCGCCGTGACGCTGATCGGTGTACTACTCCTCGGGCTCGGCCTCGCGCTGGTGGCCGCGGCGGCCGTCCTGCTCTTCCTCCGCCGCCGCGCGACAAGGCCCACGGGTTGACCTCACTACTACGTTCTGCGTTGCTACGCGCAACGTAGTAGTGGAGGGTCGATGTCTGGACTGTCGGAGGGGCTGCGCCGGCTGGCGGTCGGCTGATGCCCACGACCCGGAGCAGGCTCGTGCGCGCGGTCCTCGCCCTGTACCCGGTTACTCGTTGAGGCAAACCGTGCGGATGGTGACGGCGCTGCCGTTGGTGGACCATTCGTTGCCGTTGTCGTCGGTGACCGACACCTTGAAGTCGCCCTGGCCGTGATAGCTGGCCGCCTGGCCACGCTTGACGCTGCCGCCGGTGATCTCGCCGTCGTCGTAGGGCGTCGTCGAGCTGCCGGAGCGCTGGCCGAGGTTGCTGAGCAGGCCGGCGTCGCACTTGTACATGCCGAGCGGGTAGAAGGTGTATCCCGTCTTCCTGGCCGCGTCCATGCGGTAGTCGTAGTTGAAGGTCACCTGGGAGTTGGTCTTCCAGATGCAGGCGCGGATCTCGAAGGCCGGAGTCGTGCCTCCCGATCCCGCGACCCGGGTGAGGGTGATCTTCCGGTACGACGTGCACTTCATGGTCGAAGCCTTGGTGTCCTCCCCGCTGGCCGGCGCGGAGGTCTGCGTGGAGGTGCCGCCGCCCGTGGAGCCGCCCCCGGTGCTGGAGCCGCCTCCGGTGGACGCGCTGGCGGTGGTCCTGGGCTTCGCGGTGCCGCTGGCCGCCGCAGACGGGGCCCCGCCGCTGCCGTTCGCGCCAGGAACCGGGGAGCCGGACACCACACCGCCGGCACCGGCCCACTGGCCGCCGCCCGGCCCGCTCCCGATGCGGGAGCCGTCGTCGTCGCCTCCGTCGCCGATTCCGATGACCTTGGCGGCCACGCCGCCCAGCGCCAACACCAGGACGACCGCCGCCGCGACCAGGACCGGGGCACTGGTCATCAGGCGCCGGCGCGCACCCTGGGAAGGCGCGGCGGGGGCGGCTGCCGCGTCCGGCGATCCCGCAGCCACGGCGGTAGGGCCCGGTTGTGGCACCGCCGCCGGTGTCAGGACCCCGGTGGGCTCTTCGGAGGGGCCGGGGGCAGCGGGTGGCATCGCGCGTACCGCGTCGGCGGCGGTCAGCGCACCCTCCGCCACCACCAGTTCGGGCTGCTCGAACACCGTCGGCGGGACGCCGAACGCCCGGTGCAGCAGCGTCGCCACCAGCGGTATCCGGCTCGAACCGCCGACCAGGAGCACCCCGCCGAGCTGGCCGGCCGTCAGGCCCGCGTCGAGCATGGTGGCGCGCGCCGACGTCACAGTGCGTTCCAGTACCGGCATCGCGAGGCGGTCCAGCTGCTCGCGCCCGATCGGCGCGTCGACCTCGATGCCCGGCACGTGCACCACCGCCGAGCTGGCGCGTGACAGCGACTCCTTGGCGAGGCGGACCTCGTCCCACAGCTGGCGGCGGGCACGCTGGTCGGCGGCGTCGCCCGGTGCCGCGAGGCGTTGCCACAGCCGAGGGTCGCGGTTGGCGTACGTCGCGCCGAGGTTGGCCACCACCGCCGCGTCGACGTCGAGCCCGCCCGCGTCCGGCAGGCCCGCCGAGCCGAGCACGTCGAACCCGTTGGCCGTACGGCGTACCACCGACGCGTCGAACGTTCCCGCGCCGAAGTCGTACACGAGAAGGCAGGAGCCGACAGGGAGCTGGCTCGCTCCGGAGTGGACGAAGCGCGCGGCGGCCGCGAGCGGTTCCGGTACGAGGACGGGGGCGGGCAAGCCGGCTCGGGCCGCGGCGGCGGCCAGTACCGCCTTGCGCCGCGGGCCCCACGCCGCCGGGTACGTCAGCACCACGCGCGAAAGCTCGCCGGTGCGCCGGGCCTGCGCCGCGACGTGGCTCAGGACTGCCCCGATCGCCGCGTCGACGGGGACGCTGTGGCCGCCGAGCAGGATCACGCCGTCGTCGACGCAGCGCTTCGGGTGCGGCTCGGCCGCGCCCGGGTACATGTGGGCGGCGGCGAGCGCGTCCTTGCCCACCAGCAGGCGGCCAGACGGCTCCAGGCAGACAGCGGACGGCAGCACGGGCGATCCGTCGTGCAGCACGGAACGGATCCGGCCGTCGGACCCCCGCAGCACCGCGGCCGTATTCGACGTGCCGAAGTCCACCGCGAGCTCGAAGCCTGACGACATTTGGGGGAGTCTAGCGTCGATGGTGCACCACGGTCGGCCGGGCCGGATGCCCTGTGCCGCAAGGAAAAGCGGTGCGCAGTCGCGTCATTCCGGGTTGTAGTCGGTGATCGCCGCCTCCCACGTGTCCATGGCGCGCTCCACGCGCCAGCGCGGCCCGGACGGCAGCCACTGCGAGACGCGCTTGACGCCGGCCGCGCGCAGGCGTTCGAACACCTTCGGGTCCGCGGGGACGCTCATCACCTGTACATCGATGGCCCGATCCGCGCGGGCCCGCAGCTCCGCGACCCGGTCGTAGATTTCGGCGTGGTAGTTGGGAAACCACGCGTCGCCGAAGGCGAGCACGCGGTCGAGCACCGTGGGCCCGGCGCCGCCGACGAGCACCGGCGGGTGCGGACGCTGCGCGGGCTTGGGCCACGACATGATCCGGTCGAAGGAGACGTACTTTCCCGAGTAGCTGGCCTCGTCGTGCGTCCAGATCTCCTTCATGGCCTCGACCCGCTCGCGCAGCACGGCCATGCGCACGCGAGGGTCGGTGCCGTGGTTGCGCATCTCGGTGCGGTTCCAACCGGCGCCCACGCCGAACTCCAGCCGCCCACCGGACAGGTGGTCGACGCTGGCGACCTCCTTTGCGGTGATGATGGGGTCACGCTCGATGACCAGGCAGATGCCGCTGGCCACGCGCAGGTGGTTGGTCGCGGCGGCGGCCGCGGTGAGAGCGACGAAGAGGTCGTAGGTCCGCCAGTACTTGGCCGGCAGCGGCTTGCCGGGCGCCCGATCCGTCTCCGTGGCTGGGATGTGCGTGTGCTCGGCGAAGTAGATGGCGCTGTGGCCGCGCTCCTCGGCCAGCCGGGCGACCTCGCCGGGTCGCATGCCGTCATAGGTGGGGAAGTACCCGACTCCGAACTCCATGCCCCCGTTGTACCCCACCGCGGGCGGCGATCACGAGTCCGCGGCGGCCGCGTCCACGTCGGCGTACAGGTGGAAGAGGTGATCCAGGTTGGTTGCCTCCAGCAGGCGAAGTACCAGCGGGCTCGGACGGGCGATGTGCAGCCATCCGCCGCCGGCCTCCGCCCGCCGGTGCACCGACACCAGCAACCCCAACCCGGTCGAATCGATGAACGTGACCTCGCGCAGGTCGAACACCAGGTGCGGCCGGCGCCCTCTCAGAGAGGTGTTGACCTGCTCCTGAAGCGGGCCGGCGCTCCAGAAGTCGATGACGCCGCGGACCCTGACCAGTACGTGGCCCTCGCGTTCGTCGACGTCCACGGCGAGCCCCAACTCGCCATGCGGGCCACCGGTGGGTTCGCGACGCCGGCCGGGTACAGGAATGTGCTCGTTCATGGCTGCGTCCGTTCAGCGGCTTGTGGTGACCATTCCAGGAGCAGCAGCGTCGCGTCGTCCGTGGGCGGACCGTCTTGATGGGCCACCACGGTGTGCGCGAGGCGGCGCAGCGTCTCGGGGCCGGGCAGGCCGGCGGCGGCGCACCGCTCGGCCAGGTCGACCAGGCGTTCCACGCCGAACCGTTCGCCACTGCGGTCGTACGCCTCGACGACCCCGTCGGTGTAGAGCAGGAGCCGGTCACCGGGTTCGAGGACCTCCTCGCCCACCACGATCCTGCTGTCCTCGATGCCCATGGGCAGCCGGCGCCCGCCGGGCAGCTCCCGCACCGCCTTCGTGCCCCGCATCAGCAGCGGCAGCGGGTGCCCGGCGTTGATGTACCGCAGCATCCCGCTGTCCATGTTGAGCTCGGTCAGCACGCCGGTGACGAACCGCAGGTCGGGAAACTGCTCGGTCAGGGCGACGTCCGCGGCGCGGGCCATGGCGTAGAGGCCGTGGTCGTCGCGCCGGGCGGCCCGTAGGGCGGCCAGCGCCGTAGCGCAGGTGAGGCCGGCCCGCAGGCCATGGCCCATCGCGTCGAGCACCATGGTCCGGGCCGTGGGGCCGTCCACGGCGTAGTCGTACGCGTCGCCGCCGACGTCGTAGCAGGGTTCGAGCACCGCGCTGATCGACAGGCGATGCGAGCTGAACGTCAGGGGCGGCAGCAGTTGCGTGAGCAGTTCGCTGGCCGCCGACATCGCGCGCGTGCGCCGGACCCGCTGCAGAGAGTCGCCGTACGGCATCTTCACCGCCACCAGGTGCCCCAGCAGCCCCACCAGGGACTCGCACCACCGCTGGAACCGGGTGGGATCCGCCGGCGGCGGATCGACGAGCACCTCGGCTACGCCGAGCCGCTCCGCGCCGTCGATCAGCGGCACCCACAGCCGGTACGGGACCGCGTCGCGGTCCGGTACGTGAGTGCGGACCGAGGTGAACGCCCGACCTGCCATCGAGCCGTCGACCGACAGCGGTGACGGGGGCGGCTTTCCCTGCCGGGGCAGCGGCCACAAGCGCTGCTGCTCGTGGTCGACCAGGTACACCGTGACATCCAGGCCAAGCGGCTGGACGGCCTTGTTGATCTCGTCGGGAAGCTCGTCACCCAGCGCGTAGTCCAACCGGGCCAGCAGGTCCACGATCACCGCGTGCCAGGTAGCGCCGGCTTCCACGTCCCACCTCATGACATGGCCACCTCCGATCGCCAGGACCGAAATGCCCGACCCGGTGACCGCCGAAACGCCAAGCCGGGGTTCATGTGGGCGCATCGGGGTAACCGGGGATGGCAGCCTCGCGGGAGGAGACGTGCGATGACCAAGACGGTCTCGGACCTGGTGGTCGAGAGGCTGACGGCGTGGGGCGTCGAGCGGGTGTTCGGGTACTCCGGGGACGGCATCGACGGCGTGATGGGCGCGCTGCGGCGGGCCGGTAAGCCGCATTTCGTGCAGGCACGGCACGAGGAGATGGCCGCGTTCATGGCGGTCGGGCATGCCAAGTACACGGGCGGTGTCGGCGTGTGCCTGTCTACGCAGGGGCCGGGTGCCACGCACCTGCTCACCGGGTTGTACGACGCGAAGCTCGACAGCAAGCCGGTCGTGGCCATCGTCGGGCAGCAGGTGTCCACAGTGCTCGGTAGCGCGTACCAGCAGGAGATCGACCTGGTGCGGCTCTTCGGCGACGTGTGCGCGCAGTTCACGCAGACCGCGTACACGGCGGAGCAGGTGCCGATGCTGCTGGACAAGGCGTTCCGCATCGCGCTCGCGACGCGGAGCCCGACGTGCGTGGTGCTGCCGCACGACGTGCAGACGGCGCCGGCGCCCGACCCGAGTGCCCACACACACGGGGTGGTGATGACCAGTCCCGGCCTGCGGCCGGCGCGGGTGGTGCCGTACGAGGAGGACATCCGGGCGGCGGCCGACGTGCTCGGCGCGGGGGAGCGGGTCGCGATCCTGGTCGGGCAGGGTGCGTACGGCGCCGCGGAGGAGATCGTCGAGTTGGCTGGCCGCCTCGGCGCCGGCGTGGCAGCCTCGCTGCTGGGCAAGCCGGTGCTTCACGAGGGCCTGCCGTTCCACACCGGAGTGATGGGGCACCTGGGCACGACGGCGAGCGCGGAGCTGATGCGCGGTTGCGACACGCTGCTCATCATCGGCAGCAACGACCCGTGGACGGAGTTCTATCCGGCGCCCGGCCAGGCGAGGGCGGTGCAGATCGACATCGACGGGCGGCGGCTCGGCGTGCGGTACCCGATCGAGACGATGCTGCTCGGCGACGCGCGCGAGACACTGCGGGCGCTGCTGGCCGCGGTGGAACCCCGCGACGACCGCGGCTGGCGCGAGCAGGTCGAGTCCTGGGTACGCCGGTGGCACGAGATCGCCGAGGCGCGCGCCGCCCGGCAGGCCGACCCGGTGAACCCGCAGCAGGTGATCCGGTCGCTGTCTGGGCGCCTCCCGGCCGACGCACAGGTGTCCGTCGACGTCGGCTCGGTCACCTACTGGTACGCCCGGCACCTGCGGCTGCCGCGCGGGGTCCCCGCTCACCTGTCCAGCACGCTCGCCTCGATGGGTTCGGCGCTGCCGTACGGGCTGGCCGCCAAGCTGGCCGCGCCGCACCGGCCGCTGGTCGCGCTCGCGGGCGACGGCGCCATGCAGATGAGCGGCCTGGCCGAGCTGATCACCGTGGCCGCGCGCTGGCGCGACTGGGTCGACCCGCGGTTCGTGGTGTGCGTGCTCGACAACGGTGACCTGGCCGAGGTGAGCTGGGAGCAGCGCGAGACCGAGGGCGAGCCCCGTTTCGACACCTCGCAGCGCCTGCCGCGGGTGCCGTACGCCGACTGGGCGGAGTCACTGGGCCTGCGCGGCATCCAGGTCAGCGCGCCCGACGAGGTGGAGCCGGCCTGGAACGCCGCGCTGGCCGCCGACCGGCCGGTGCTGATCGACGCGGTCGTCGATCCAGCCGTGCCGCTGCTGCCGCCGCTGCAGGCGTACGAGAAGATCAAACCCATGTACGCGGGCCTGGCTGCCGAGCGCGGCGCGCTCGCCCGGCGAGCCGAGGAGCACCTGCGAAGTGAACGCGCCGACGAAGGCTACGACGACCCGGACCAGACCTGAGCCGCCGACGCACCGTCAGTCACTCAGGTCCCGGGCGAACTGAAGCGCCGGCTGACCGTCCAAAGTGGTATCGCCAACGACGGTGAAGCCGTTGCGGAGCAGGACGGTGCGCGAGCCTCGATTGTCCACTGTGGCGGCGGCGCGCAGGCGCGTCAGGCCGTAGTCCGCACGGGCCAGGTCGCAGATCCGGCGGACGGCGTCCGTCGCGAGGCCGCGGCCCGCGAAATCGCGGCCGATCCGGTATCCGAGCTCGGCCTCGCCGTTTTCGATGCCGACGAGGTTGACCCGGCCCGCGATGGTGCCGTCCTCGGTGACCAGGACGTGGAAGTGGTCGGTGCCGTCAGCCTGCATCGCCAGCAGCGCGGCGTGTCGCGCGGGGTAGTCGGCGAAGAAGTCGTCGCCACGGTCGGGCACGGACGCCGCGAAGTACTCGCGGTTGAGCGTCTCGAAGGCCAGGATCGCGTCCCGGTGCTCGGCGGTGAGCGGCTGCAGTCGCACTCCGCGACGGTATCGCACAGGCACTCCTTGACATTCAGACATCCACCGTCAACACTTCGACACAATCTCGAAACACCAACACGGGGCGTTGTAGCGGGTGTGTGAACGCTAACATCGGAGGTTGCGATGCGTGCTCGTGTGGGACTGGCGCTGTCGGCGCTGGCGACCGGCTTCGTGGTGATCGTGACGGCCGCCCCGGCACAGGCGGCGACGCTGCCCACCGGGGCGGCGTCGCTGGAGTCCGTGAACTATCCCGGCCGGTACGCCCGGCACCTGAACTCGCTCGGCCAGCTGGAGGCAGTCACCGCCGCCAGCACCGCACAGGTCAAGCTCGACGCCACGTTCACCGTCGTAAACGGGCTGGCGTCGCCGTCCTGCTACTCGTTCCAGACCAAGGGCGGGCTGTTCCTGCGGCACCGGGACTGGCGGCTGCGCGTCGACGCCAACACCGGAGACGCGACTTTCCGCGGCGACGCCACGTTCTGCGCGGTCGACGGCTCCGTCGCCGGGTCGGTCTCGCTGGCCTCGCACAACTACCCGGCCCGGCGAATCCGGCACCGCGACTTCGCGCTGTGGCTGGACACGTACCAGGACACGGCCGTCTTCCGCGCCGACAGCTCGTTTCGGCTCACCGCCCCGTGGGCGCCCAAGACGGCCGTGAACCCGGTGATCCCGGGCCTGTTCGCCGACCCCCACATCGCGAACTTCGGCGGGCGCTACTACCTGTACCCGACGACCGACGGGTACGCGAGCTGGAGCGGCACCTACTACAAGGCGTTCTCCTCCAGCGACCTGGTGAACTGGACCGACCACGGCGTCATCCTCGACCACGGGCCCGACGTGTCCTGGGCGGACAACTCCGCGTGGGCGCCCGCCGTCGCCGCGAAGAACGGCCAGTACTACCTGTACTTCAGCGGCGGCCTAGCCAGCGGCAACACGGCCAAGCAACTAGGCGTCGCGGTGTCGAGCTCGCCGGCCGGGCCGTTCCGCGACGCGCTCGGACGGCCGCTGGTGACCAGCGGGCAGTTCTCCGGCGGCCAGGCCATCGACCCGATGGTCTTCACCGACGACAACGGACAGTCCTATCTGTACTGGGGGCAAGGTGTCGCGCGCGTGGTGCCGTTGAACGCCGACATGATTTCCTTCGACGCCTCCCAGGCGCGCACCATCACGCCATCCGGCTACAACGAGGCGCCGTTCGTGTTCAAGCGCAACGGCACCTACTACCTCATGTGGTCTGAGAACGACACCCGCAGCGAGGACTACCGGGTCGCGTACGCCACCGGCTCCTCACCGTTGGGGCCGTGGACCAACCGCGGCGTCGTGCTACAGAAGCGCCTGGCCGCAGGCATCCGCGGGCCGGGCCACCACTCCGTCGTACGGGCACCCGGCACCGACACCTGGTATGTGGCGTACCACCGGTTCGCCGTACCAGCCGGCAACGGCACCAACCGGGAAACCGCCGTCGACCGGATGCAGTTCAACGCGGACGGCACGATCCAGCCGATCGTGCCCAGCCTCTGAAGTATCGTCCCCGCCCTTTGAAGTGGAGAGTCGCATGTCGAGAGTCGCTACACGGATGGGCGCGATGCTCAGCGCCGTCGTCCTGATACTCGCGTCGTGGGCGGTGACGACGCGGCGGGAGGCGGCCGCGCTCGACCCGTTCACCGGGTACCTGATGGCGCACTTCACCGGAGAAACCGCCGCCGGCGAGCAGATCTACCTCGCCTACAGCACCAACGGCCTGAACTGGACCGACCTGAACTACGGCGGCCCGGTCCTGTACTCCACCATCGGCACGCGCGGCGTCCGCGACCCCGCGCTCGTCCGTTCCCCGGCCGGCGACCGGTACTGGATCATCGCCACCGACCTGCGCATCGCCAGCGGCACCTCGTGGAGCAACGCCGCGAACGCCGGCAGCAAGTCGCTGGTCGTGTGGGAGTCGACCGACCTGGTGAACTGGTCGGCGCCGTGGCTCATCAACGTCGCGGGCGGCATCTCCGGCGCGGGCAACGCCTGGGCGCCCGAGGCCATCTACAACCCGGCCACGGGTGACTACGTCGTGTACTGGGCGACGAACTCGGCGATGAACGGCGTCACCAAGCACCGCATCTGGTATGTGCGCACCAGCAACTTCCGCACGTTCACCACGCCCCAGCTGTACATCGACCGGGGATCCGGCCAGGGCATCATCGACACGCAGATCATCGAGGTGGCGAACAGCGTGGGTGGGTACCGCTACTACCGCGCCTCGGCCGACGGCCACATCACCATCGAGGGCAGCAACTCGATCCTTGGTTCCTGGACCACCATCGGCAACCTGTCACACATGGGCATCTCCAACGGCACCGGCGGCGGCAACGTCGTCGAGGGTCCAATGTGGGCGCAGTTCAACGGCCGCAACGAGTGGAACCTGTGGCTCGACCAGTACGCCACCGGCCGCGGCTACATGCCCATCACGTCGTCCAACCTGGGCAGCACGCAGAACTTCCGCACCCGCACCGACTACGGCATGGGCACCAACCGCAAGCGCCACGGCTCGATCCTGAACCTCACCGCCGCCGAGCAGAGCCGCGTACTGGCCAAGTGGAACCTCAACGCGCCCATCAACCGCCTCCAGTCGTACAACGTGCAGGACCGGTACGTGCGCCACGCCAACCTCGACGTGCGCATCGACCCGAACGTCAGCCCCGCGGCGGACGCCCAGTTCCGGCTGGTGCCGGGCCTTGCGAACAGCTCCGGACACGTTTCGTTCCAGTCCGTCAACTACCCGGGCTACTACCTGCGCCACTACGGGTTCGACTTCGTGCTGGCGCCCAACGACGGCACCACGACGTTCGCCGCCGACGCCACCTTCAGACGGGTGGCCGGGCTCGCCGACAGTACGTGGGCGTCGTTCCAGTCCTACAACTACCCGGACCGCTACATCCGGCACTACAACTACCTGCTGAAGCTCGAACCCATCACGACCGCGCAGGGACGCGGTGACGCGACGTACCGCGTAACCAGCTGACCCCGCGATCGGGGGCCGTCGACGCCGTGGGCGGCCCCCGATGGCTCAGGCAGCTTTCGCCCCGGGCGGTGGTGACGGCAGCCCCGACGAGACAGACCTCCGGCGTCTGGCTGAGCACGAGATAACTGGTCGCCCCGGGGTCGAAGGCGGCGATGGCGTCGCGCTCGTCGAAGCCGCGCGCCGCCACGAGCACCGCCGGCATACTGCGCCCGAGCAGCCCGTACAGTCGCTTGATGTCGTCGGCCGCCTGCTCGCCGTAGCAGACGACCACGTCGTCGGTGGCGCGTACGGCGGAAACGTCGCCGGTCACGCGCGGGCGCAGCGGGGGCAAGCTGGGTGGTTGCTCGCCGTCGTGGCTGACGAGCGCGATCGACAGCGACGGCGCCGCCACGATCTCCTCGGCGGCCGACACCAGGCACACATGGTCATGTTCGTCTGTGTTCACCAGGCGCCTCCTAAACGCAGCACCCTGCTATACGGACCGAGAACACCCGCAGATCATGCCCCCTCAAGCTGACCCTTCCCCTCCGCTCCGCGCCGCCTCCCCTTGTTCCCCCTCCCGTCGATCAAGGGCAAACGCACGTGGTTCGATCTTCTTTTCGCGTGCGTCTGCCCTTGATCGATGCAGAGGCCCTTGATCGGCGACGCCGGGGGTGGGCTCGCTGACGCGGCATCCGCCGCTTCAGCCGCAGCGGGTCGGGCGAGACCACACCGGCGCTCTGCCGCCCGCGCGGGACCATTCTGTATCACCAGCGGAGATGACTACCGGCCGAGTAAAGGCCGCGGTCGAATCGGCTACCCGTATCTCCACGACGGACTGGCCCTGCGCCGGCGTCAGAGAGAAGTGGCTGAAGGGCCATTCGCCGTGCTTCGCGGCGAACCCCAAGTGCCGCTCCCTCAGCACGTCGGGCGAGCCGGGCAGGTATACGTGGTAGCCGTTGACGTGCGGCGACTGCGGGGGCACGAGGACACCATCTGCGACCCATTTCCGCCGCGCGTGACGATAACGCTCGCGAAACAGGCGGTCATGTTGCATCACGCCCATGACGACATCTCGATGGTCGCGCCGGTCGGCGCTCGGAATGCTGGGCGTCGTGCCCGTGGTGGCCAGCGGCGCGCTCGCGGGCGCGACACCAGCCCATGCCGGGTGGACCGGGGCGGGCCGTGATCGCATACCGCGCGACCTGCGGCCTGGTGGCGCGTTCGACCAGCGGCTGGGGCGACTCGCGGCCGAGGGCAAGCTCTCCGGCACCGTACTGCTGGCGCACCGGGGGAAGACGGTGCTCGCGCGGTCGTATGGGATGGCCAACGCGCGCACGTCGGCGGCCAACGGGCCCGACACCGCGTTCGCGCTCGCGTCCGTGGCCAAGCTTTTCACCGCCATCGCGGTCGTCCAGCTCGCCGAACGCGGCCAGGTCGATTTCGGGCAGACCATCGGCGCGTACCTGGACGGCTTTCCGGCCGGCGTCGCGGACTCCGTCACGGTGCACCAGTTGCTCACGCACACGTCGGGCATGGGCAACTTCCAGGAGTCGGAGGAGTTCCGCGCGAACGTGGCGTCGTGGACCAGCGGCGCCGCGATGCTCGACGGCATCATGGGGGTCGTCCGCGACACGGGCCTGCTCTTCACGCCCGGTACGCGGTTCAACTACAGCAACTCGGGCTTCGTCACGCTGGGCGCGATCGTGCAGGCGGTGTCGGGTCAGTCGTTCTACGACTATGTGCGCGAGCACGTCTTCACCGCCGCGGGCATGACGCGCACCGACTATTACACGCTCCCGCAGCGGCTCACCGATGACAGCATCGCCCGCCCGTACGCGCTGTTGCCTACGGGGGAGCGGGTCGACACCCTCGAACGTCCGGACCTGTTCGGGGCGGGGTTCATCGGCGAGCCGGCCGGCGACGCGTTCGCGAGCGCGCCTGACATGGTGCGGTTCGCGCGGGCGCTGGCGGGAAACCGGCTCGTCGGCCCCGCTTACACGACGCTCGCGGTGACCGGTAAGTGTCCGCATCCGATCCGGAGGAACCCGGCTGCCCCGGCCAGCGCCGGCACGCCGTTCCAGGCGTACGGGCCGATCGCGTCGATCACCAGCGGCCAGCGTGTCATCGGGCACGGCGGCGGGTCACCGGGCGCGGCGACCGCGATCGACATCTACCTCGACAGCGGCTGGGTCGTGGTCATCCTGGGCAACTACGGCGGCCTGCCCGCCAACCCGCCCGTCCAACAGGATCTGATGCAGGAGGCGAGGCGCCTGATCGTCGGCTAAGCGTTGAATTGCCCGCCGCACCTGACAACCTTTCCCGGGGCCGGTCCCGATAACGGTGTGATGCCAGAGAAGGGAGCGTTCGGGTTGTCGACGGAGGAGGACCGGGAGTACGTCGAGTACGTCTCAGCCGCGTTCGACCGGCTGAGGCGCACGGCTTACCTGCTGTGCGGCGACGGACACCGGGCCGACGACATCGTCCAGGCCGCGCTGGTCTCGCTGTACCTGCACTGGAAGCGGGCGCGGAAGGTCGCGAACCTCGACGGGTACGTGCACCGCATCCTGGTGCGCCGGTACATCGACGAGCGCCGCGCCGCGTGGGCGAAGGTCCTGCTGGCCTGGCGGGACACGTCGGTGCCGGCACCAGCCGTACGCAGCGTGGAGGACACGCATGCGGTCGGTGACGCGCTCGCCGCGCTGACCCGGGGCCAGCGCGCCGTCCTGGTGCTGCGTTACTTCTGCGACATGTCGGTGCAGGAGACGGCCGCCGCGCTGGGTTGCTCGACCGGCACCGTCAAGAGCCAGACAGCCCGTGGCCTCGCGGCCCTTCGCGACCTGCTCGGCGAGGAGTGGCATCCACGAGCGGTGACGACAGACAAGAGGAGCGTGCGATGACGCCGGACGGCGAGAGCAGAGTGCGAGAGGTACTGGCCACGGTGGAGCCGCCCCCGGCCAGCATGACGGTGGCCGATGTGGTGAACGCGGGGCGCCGTACCCGGCGCCGCCGCCGCTGGCTGGCGACGGGCACGGCCGCAGTGGCCACCGTCGCCGTCGCGGTGGGCGGCGTCAGCCTCGTGAACCAGCCGGCCGGGACGGCACCAGGCCAGGACACCGCCACCGAGGCGGCCGCGGCCGCTCCAGCGAGCTGCACGGTCGCGCCGCTCAGGCTGCCAGCCGGCGCCACCGAGGCCTTCGTCAATGCGGGCTCGCCGGACGGCCGGTACCTGGTCGGCGCCATGACGAGCGGTAAGACGGCGGGCACTCCCGTGGTCTGGGACGGTGCCAAGGCGATGGCCATTCCGGTCGACGGCATCGGGGAGGCGCAGGGCGTCAACGACAGTGGCGTCGTCGTCGGTGAGAGTGACCGCGAGGGCGGGGGCTCGTTCGCGTGGGCCTACACCGGTGGCAAGGTGGTCGAGTTGCCGCTGCCGGACGGGTACACGGGCGCGGAGGCCACCGGGATCAACGCGCGGGGACAGGTGAGCGGCGTCCTGTTCAAGGGCGACCAGCTGGCATCGGCCGTGTGGCAGCAACCCACCGCCACGACCCAGGTGAAGGTGCTGAAGGCGCCCGCCGGCGGCGCGATGGCGTTCGGCATCTCCGACGAGGGCGTCGTTGTCGGCGGCAAGCGCGACGGCGGGTCGGCGTACGCGTGGGTGGACGGCAAGGGACGCGACCTGCCTAGCCCAGCCGGGGCGGAGGGCGGCGACGCGCTCGGCGTTCGCGGCGACTGGGTGTACGGCCGGCTGGCGAAGGCCGGCGACCCGCCCGGCGGTGACACCCCGGACGGAACCACGCCCGCGCGTGGCGAGGTCGTCTCCGGTCCCGAATCGGTGGACTGGAGCGTCGCCGCCGTGTGGAACCTGGCGACGGGGCGGAGCTTCACCGTCGACACTGGACGGATCGAGGCGGTCAGCCGCACCGGCCAGGTTACCGTCAACCACGACGACCACACGGCGTCCCTCCGGGAGGCCGACGGCACGCCGCGGCCGCTGCCGGGCGTGAACAAGGGCGCGAAGACCTACGCCTACGCGCTGAGCGACGACGGCATCCTCGCGGCAGGCGTCAGCGGCGGCAAGCCGGTCCGCTGGAGCTGCGCGGCCCGCTGACCCACGGGTCAGGTCCGGCGCCGCGAACGGCGGCGGATGGCCAGCAGCACGCCCCCCGCGCTGGCCACCGCCGCCACCGCGGCTGCCGCGAGCAGCAGGGCGCGGGAGCGGTCGGGCGCCGTCGCCGTGGCGGCCGGCGCCGTGGCCGAGGCCGTGACACCGCATCGGGTACTGGCGGGAGCGCCCGCCGGATTTACGCGGACCAGCGCCTCGCAGTGTCCGATGCCGGGGAGCGCCGTGTCCACAGTGACCCGCCACTCCCCGGCGGGGAGGGTGCCGGAGTAAACGACGGTGGGCCGGCCAGGCAGGCGGGTGAGCGCGACCGGCCCCACACCCGCCGCCCCGGTCGCCGTGGTGGGAACCGCGGTCATCGTGGCGGCCATCGGCTCGGTCACCGGGTGGCCGTCGGACCAGGCGACGTCGACGGAGACGCTGCCGCGCCCGTCGGTGTTGACGGTCAGCGCGACCGTGGCGTGCGCGGCGGCGGTGCCGGGCCAACCCAGCACCGCCGCCAGCACCGCCGCGAACCCGAGAACGCGGCTGGTTCCTCTCATACCCTGAGCTTTCTCATGCGCTGGGCATGGTGACCCAGGCCTGGTAGCGGGCTGAGCCCGGCTTCTGGAGCACCAGCAGGCGCTGGCCCGCGTACCGCTGGCCGCCGAGTCCCAGTACCAGATCGCCGGAGGCCGTGGCCAGCGCGACCGTGCCATCGGCCGCCTGCTGGAGCCGCCAGCGCTGAGCCGACGCGCAGGCCTGCTGTACCACCGGGGTGCCGGCGACCGCCGCGGCGCTCGCGCACTTGCCGGAAGCCTTGGCGCGCAACAGGAACGTGTCGCCGCCGGCGGATTCCAGCTGCCAGAGCTGGCTGGCGGTGCCCGCGCGGCGCTGCGACACCAGCGGCGTTCCGTCGGCGGTGCGGGCGCCGTACAGCTCGGCCGCGGTGCCGGTCAGCGCGTTGCCCAGGACGAACCAGGCTCCGGCCGCTGGTCGCGCCGCGGCGGGCGTGGTGATGGTCGCCGGCCCGGTGTACGGGACGGTGGCCGAGCCGGTGCCGCGCAGCACGATCTGCGCCTGGTACGTGGTGCCGGCCCGCAGGCCGCTCACCCGCACGCCGGTCGCGGTGGTCCAGCCGAGCACGCGCCCGTTCAGCGCCACCCCGTACCGGGTGCCGGCCGCCGCCGCGTCCCAAGCCAGCCGCGCCGACGTCGCGGTGACATCGCTGATCCGTAGCGTCCGGGCAGGGTTCCCCGTAGCCGTGGGCGATGCGGTCGGCGGAGCCGGTGAGGAAGGCGCGGGAGAGGACGGCGCCGGGGTGGTGGGTGCCGGAGTCGTGGGCGCTGGAGTGGTGGGCACCGGGATCGACGGCGTGGGCAGCGACGGCGTCGGCGACGCGGTGGTTGGCGTCGGAGTCGGCGTGGTCGTGACATCGCCGCGGATCAGGAACTGGTTGTCCGCCACGTTCCAGTGCGTCGCCAGGTAGCTGCCCGGGCTCGGGCTGGAGTGGTAGTAGTCGTCGTGGTTGCAGTCCAGCCGCTGGTCGTGCGCACGGTCCGTGCACGCGGTGCGCAGCGTGGTGCCCGGAGCGTCCTTGTAGCACATGACGTCGTACTCGTCGACGCAGTGCCCGGCCTTGCTGGAGTTGGGTGCGCTGTCGTTGACCGCGCCGAGGTTGTGCCCCAGCTCGTGTGCGGCGACGCCGGCGTTCCAGCAGCCGGCGTCGTTGCGCCCGTACGACGGGCCGCCGTTGCTGCGGTTGCCCGAGCCGGCCCTGTCATCGCCCGCGAACGAGCCGATTCCACAGTAGACGCGCGACTCGCCGAAGATCATGTACTTGCGGTCGGTGCGGTTGTACCCGAGCTTCTTCAGCGCCGAGATGGTGGCGTTGAAGTCGTTCATCGACGCCGCGGCGATCTCCACCTCGCGCACGTCGACCTCGCAGTCGGCGGTGGTCACGTACCGGATGTGGCGGGAGCCGCCGGTCTCCTTGGCGCTGGCGTCGTAGATGGTGTCGACGCCGGCCGCCCACTTGCGGAAGGAGGCGAGGTACTCGCTGAACCGGCTCGCCGTGCCGGTGCCGTAGACGTACAGCACCTGTACCCGCTTGCCGGACTGCCCGTCGCCGTCGCACACCACGCCGTGCGGGCCGACCTCGGCGGCGGCTGCCGGGGCGGCGTCGGCGGCGAGCGCGACGCCACCGGCGAGGGAGCCGCCCTCATCTTGTACCACGTCTGTCTCGCTCGGCGCGGCGCTGTCGCGCTTCGGCAGCTTTGGCGCGGGCGCCGCGGGGGCGATCGGCGCGACAGTGCCGGAGACACTCAGACCGGGTGGTGCGGCGTCCGGGCCGTGTGAGCAGGTGTTGCGGTCGCCGACCTCGTAGCCGCCGGCGCACGGCGAGCCTTTCTTGGCGGGCGTCAGGCCGCGGTAGACCAGGCCGGCGGCCGGGTCGTCGGCGGGCACGGCGTCGATGGGGTCGGCGCCGGGGCCGAAGCCGGAGGTCGATACGGGATCGTTCCATGGCGCCCAGGCACTGCCGAGCGCGGATGGTACGGCGAGCATGCCGGCGCCGAGCAGGACGGCGGCCACCAGGGCGATACGGCGCACGCGGCGCCGTCTGGGCTGGGAAGGCGAAGGGTGAGGTGCAGACACGGGGCGTTACGGTATCGATCGATGCGACGCCGACAAAGCTGGCATGAGGTACTTAAGGAAAACCTAATCCATTCCAGCCGATATTTGCGTCGAGATCGACGGTCCGGTATGTTCCTCAGCCTTTGAGCAGGCATGGAGGGAGGTAGGCCAGGCAGCACCCTCACCGCTAGAAGGTCACGGGCTCCCGGATGATGGGACAGGTCATGCAGTGGCCGCCGCCGCGGCCCCTGCCGAGCTCGGCGCCGGTGATCGTGATGACCTCGATGCCGGCCTTGCGCAGCAGGGTGTTCGTCTGGGTGTTCCGGTCGTAGGTGAAGACCACGCCCGGTTCGAGCGCGACCGCGTTGTTACCGCTGTCCCACTGCTGGCGCTCGGAGGCGTACACGTCGCCGCCGGTCGCGATGACCCGCAGCCCGTCAAGACCGAGGGCGTCCGCCACGACGTCGACGAAGGACCGAGTGCCGTGATCGACGACCGAAACGCCCGGTGCCTTGTCGCTCGGCCGCAGCGAGAACGCGAGCCGACGAAGTCCGGGTGGAACTCGTAGATCGTCTTCATCAGCAGCGTCTCGTGGTGCCGGGCGGGCCAGTACAGGGGATTCGAACTCGGCCGGCGAGAACAGGCGGCGTCCCTGCTCGCGGCGAGCGATGACGAACAGGATCGTGGCCGGCGCGTAGATGATGAACGACACGAGCACGAACTTGAGGCCGGCCGCGAACAGCAGGAAGGCGATGTAGATGGTCGCGAGAACGCCGACGGCCACCTCGCGGATCGGGCCTCGCGGGCGTCCAGGCCAGGTAGGCGCCGAGTACGGAGACGATCAGGCCGACGCTGACGAAGACCTCGCCCCAGTCGCCGACCGCGGCCTCCAGCACGCCCGCCATCGACGGCTGGCGCAGCTCGGCGATCTGTTCCATCGGCAGGATGCCGTACGAGACGATCGTGACGGAGGCGAAGACGGCGAAGACGCTGAGGAAACCGAGGATGGTCGCGCGGCCCACGTCTTCGCGGCGCTTGGCGTGTCGAGAGTAGACACTCGTGCCCTCGACGCCGAGAAAGACGAAGACCGTGACGAGCATGGTGCCGCGCACCTGGTCGAAGAGCGAGCCAGCGTAGTCTGCCCCGCCCAGTTTGTCGGCGAAGACCCCGGGGTCGAGGTAGAACAGCGCCAGCACGACGAAGAACACGATCGGCAGGAGCTTGGCGACCGTGACGATCCGGTTGATCGCCGTGGCGCCCTTGACGCCTTTGCGGATGAGGAAGAAGAACCCCACAGGCCGACCGTGGACAACACGATCGCGAGCACGGTGTCGCCGTCCCCGACTGCGGGTGCGACGGCGCCGATGGTCGACATGATCAGCACCCAGTAGGTGACGTTGCCGACCACCATCGCGGTCATCGTCCAGAAGGTCAGCTTGGCGGTCGTCGATGCCTGCCGGTTTCGGTCGGGGTCACGTCCTCACCAGCCGGCACCGCCACCCGGCTCAGGCCAGCCGGTACATGATGCTCCGGCTCGTGGGCGTGCGGCGGCGGTAGCGGCGCACGCTGGGGCTGAACAGCAGGTCGGTCAGCAGGTGCCGGCGGTACGTCCAACCCCAGCCGGGCACCACCTCGCGCTCGTCGCCGGCCACGTACCGCATCAGCATGTAGGCGCGGGGCAGCCGCGGCCCGTACTCGCAGGCGTTCTTGCGGACGTTGTAGGTGACGACGACGTGGGTCCGGCGGGCGGCCTCGTGGACCCGCTTGTAGAGCCCGCCGAAGGCGGGGTCGCCCTTCAACCAGTGCGCGGACTCGATGGTGGGCGCCTGGACGACCACGGCGACGTCGTACCGGGGTGGGCCGTCCGTTCCCGGCCGTAAGCGTTCCGCGGTCATGATCAGCAGATTGGCGAACATCTCGCGGCGCAGCTGGGACGCGCTGCCCCTGAGATCGGCGAGTAGTGCCCGCTTGACCTCGCTCGGCGGGCCGCTGTGCCCGTCCACCTCGGCAGCCAGCAGCAGGTACCCGGTGGTGTCGACCTCGGGCAGGGTGACGGTGGCGAGCGCGCGCTGATCCTCCATGGTTGTCCCCCAACGATTCATGTCCGTTGCTGGCATTGTGCGATCTTCGTCATCGCGCGCTCGTCAGTCACTTGACTACACTTTGCCCAGCTCGGGGGGCCTTCGCGGAAAGATTCGAGGTATCCCGTTGATTCGTGAAACTGGCTCATTTCCCGTCCGGGGTGGTGCGGGGGAAATCGTCGGCCGGCAACGGGAGCTGACCGAGGTGTTCGCCCTGCTCCACGCGCCGGGTCGCGCCCTGGTCGTGGTCGGCGAGCCGGGCATGGGCAAGAGCACCCTGCTCGACGCGGCGGCCGAGCAGGCCAGCGGGTCCGGCTGGCAGGTGCTGCGCGCCGACGGCAGCGAACGCGAGACAGCCCTCGCCTTCGCCGCGCTGCACCAGCTCCTGCGCCCGATACTGAGCGGAGTCGACCGGCTACCTACCCGCCAGCGCTCAGCACTGCTGGGCGCGTTCGGCATGGAGGACGAGCCGGTCGCGCCGGACCGCCTACTGATCGGCATGGCGGTGCTGACCCTGCTGTCCGACCGGGAGCAGCCGCTGCTCGTGGTGGTCGACGACGCGCAGTGGATCGACCGTGGCTCGCTGGACGCGCTGGCGTTCGCCGCGCGCCGCCTCGACGGCGTACCCGTCGCGCTGCTCGCCGCCGCGCGAGGGCGGTCCGCGCCGCCCGGCCTCGACACCGGCGTACCGGCCGTCACCCTCGGACCGCTGGCCCCCGACGAGGCCAACCGGATCCTGGACCTGCAGCCCGACCCGCCCGCCGGCCGGGCCCGGCTCGATGTGCTCAGCCACGCCGCCGGCAACCCGCTGGCCCTGGTCGAGCTGTCCAGAACGGCCGTCGCCGCCGGCCCCGCGCCGTGCGGCAACGCGTTGCCGCTCACCGCGCGCCTGGAGGCCATCTTCGCCGCGGACGTGGCCGACCTGCCCGCGACCACCCGCCGCCTGCTCCTGCTCGCGTCCGCGGCCGACGGCGACCTGGCCCACGTGCTCGCCGCCGGACCGGCGGCCACCGACCTCGCCGACTGGCTGCCCGCCGAACGCGCCGGACTCGTCCACCTCGACGGCCGGCAGGCCCGCTTCCGCCACCCGCTGGTGCGCTCGGGCATCTACCAGGCGGCGTCCTTCGCCGAACGGCGTGCGGCCCACCTCACGCTCGCCGAGGCGCTGCAGGACCAGCCGGACCGGCGCGCCTGGCACCTCGCGGCGGCCAGCGCCGGGCCGGACGAGAGCGTCGCCGCCGCGCTCGAAGCCACCGCCGACAGGGCCCGCCAGCGCGGCGGGTACGCGGCCGCCGCCCGCGCGCTCGAACGCGCCGCGGAACTCAGTCCCGACCCCGCCGACCGCGCCCGGCGCCTGGCGCTGGGCGCCGACGCGGCCACGTTCACCGGCCAGCTGGGCTGGGTGCAGGAGCTGGCCGCGCGGGTACCCCCGCACACCAGCGACCCGGCCGTGCTGGCGCTCGCCGCGCACTCCACCGGCTGGGCGCTGTCCCAGACCACCCGCCACCGCGCCGCGCTGGCCGTGCTGCTGCCGGCCGCCGCCACCGGTGGCCAGCACGCGGCGGTCGCGCTGGTCAACGCGGCCCTCGCCGCCTACCACGCGGGCGAGGAGCCCGCGCGCCACGACGTGCTGCGCGCGGCCTCCAGGATGCCGCTGCCGGCCGACAACCCATGGCGGATCTGGATCGTCGCCGCCACCGACCCGTTCGGCCAGCGGGAGGATCTGCTCGCGAGCC
The DNA here is from genome assembly GCF_036906915.1 of Micromonospora sp. CPCC 206061. NCBI lineage: Bacteria > Bacillati > Actinomycetota > Actinomycetes > Micromonosporales > Micromonosporaceae > Micromonospora > Micromonospora sp. CPCC 206061. The sequence goes on along the minus strand of NZ_JBAKHX010000001.1, from coordinate 65,728 downwards.
TGGCCAAGGCCCGCACCGACAACCCCCTCGAACTGGGCGCGCTAGGCGCCGCCGCCTGGACGCTCGACGAGACCGCGCAGGCCGTCGACCTGCTCGAAGCCGCGATCGAGGGCCGCCGGGCCGCCGGGGCGCTAGGTGGCAGCGGGTCGACGTTCGTGTGCCTCGGCCGGGCCTACGCCGACCAGGGGCGGTGGGACGAGGCCGAGACGGCCGTCGCGGCCGCGGCGGCGATCGCGGCGGAGGGGCAAGTCGAGCTGGTCGCCGCCGGCACCCTGTCGCTGGAAGCCAGCTTGTTGGCGGTACGCGGAGACACCGCCGCCGCCCGCGACAAGGCGGCCGCCGCTCTCGCCGCCATCGACCCGCGCCAGAGCCGCGCGATCGCCGGCCGGGCCCGGCACGCCGCCGGCCTCGCCGCCAGCGCCGACGGTGACCACGAGCTGGCGTACGAGCACTTCCGGACCCTGTTCACCCGCGACGGCGACCCGGACCACTTCCACGGATCCTGGTACGCCGTGGCGGACCTTGCCGCGGCGGCGGCCCGGACCGGCCGGCGTGACCAGGCGTGCGAGATACTCGACCGGCTGACCGGGGCAGTGACCGGAGGGCTCTCCACCCGGCTGATCCTGCTGACGGAGCGCGCCCGTGCCCTACTCGTCGAGGTCGACGACGCCGAGCCGCACTTCCTGCGCGCCGCCACCGACCCCGACGGCACCCGGTGGCCGTTCGAACGCGCCCAGGCCGAGCTGGAGTACGCCCAGTGGCTGCGCCGCCGGCGCCGCGGCGGAGACGCCCGGCCGCTGCTGCTGGCCGCCCTTGAGACCTTCCGCCGCCTCGGCGCCCGCGGGTGGACGGCGCTCGCCCACGCCGAACTGCGCGCCTCGGGCGTCAGCCTGGTCGCCGCCGAGCCGGACGCCCTGGCCGACCTGACCCCCCAACAGCAGCAGATCATCCGGCTCGCGGCGCGCGGGCTGACCAACAAGGAGATCGCCGAACAGCTCTTCCTGTCACCGCGGACGGTCGCCACCCACCTGTACCGCTCGTTCCCGAAGCTGGGCATCACAGCCCGCGCCCAACTCCGCGACATCCTCCCCGCTCAGGGTGAAAGGGAGTAGCCGAGTGGAAGCCCGGTTAGCGGGATTTGACAGGTCAGGTGGGACCGGTCGTCCAGCTTCACGCTTCCTACCCTATGCGGGGCCTACAGCCCCGTGAGCAGTTGTTCGACGCGGTGTCTGATCTCGTCGCGGATGGGTCGGACGGCGTCGACGCCTTTGCCGGCGGGGTCGTCGAGCTTCCAGTCTTCGTATCGCTTGCCGGGGAAGACGGGGCAGGCGTCGCCGCAACCCATGGTGACGATGACGTCGGAGGCTTCGGCGGCGTCCCAGGTGAGCTTGGTGGGTGTCTGGCCGGTGATGTCGATGCCGACCTCTTGCATGGCCTGGACGGCGGCGGGGTTGATCTGGTCGGCGGGTTCGCTGCCGGCGGAGCGGACCTCGACGCGGTCGCCGGCGAGGTGGCGCAGCCAGCCGGCGGCCATCTGGGAGCGGCCGGCGTTGTGTACGCAGACGAACAGGACGGTGGGCTTGTCGTTCATGAGGACACGGATTCCTTCGTGGTGTCGTGCGGGATGACGATGTCGCCAGCGGCCTGCCCGGCGTCGGGGTAGAGCGCGGCCAGCAGCCCGATGCCGGCGGTGAGGCCGACGATTTGGGCGGCGACGAACGCGGGCACGGAGGCCGGGGCGATCCCGGCGAAGGTGTCGGTGAACGCGCGCCCGATGGTGACGGCGGGGTTGGCGAAGCTGGTGGAGCTGGTGAACCAGTAGGCGGCGCCGATGTAGGCGCCGACGGCTGCTGGTGCGACGGCGGCGCGGCCGGAGCGGGCGAGGGCGAAGATGAGCAGGATCAGCCCGGTGGTGGCGATGGTTTCGCCGAGCCAGAGGTGTGCGGCGGATCGGTCCTTTGTGGAGAAGTCGACAGCGGGCAGGTCGAACATCAGGTTGGCCAGGACGGATCCGGCGATGGCGCCGGTGGTTTGGGCGAGCGCGTAGGCGCCGAGGGCGGTGATGGTGAGGCCGGTGCCGGTGCGGCGGCCGAGGAGCCAGTCGGCGGCGGAGACGGCGGGGTTGAAGTGGGCGCCGGAGACGGGTCCGAAGGTGAGGATGAGGGCACCGAGGGCGAGCGCGGTGGCGATGGAGTTTTCCAGCAGTTGCAGGCCGACGTCGTCGGGGGAGAGCCGGGTGGCCATGACGCCGGAGCCGACGACGGCGGTGACGAGCAGCGCGGTGCCGCAGAACTCGGCCAGCATCCGCCGCCACAGCGCGGGTTCACTCATCGGGCCGCCGCCCCCGGCTCGTCCGGCAGGGCGGTGGCGAGGCGGTCGACGCGGCCGGCGAGGTCGGTATAGGCGGCTTCGAACGCGGCGTCGGTGTCGACGCGCACCGGGTCCGGGACCGACCAGTGCAGCCGTGGACGTGCCGGGCCGGTGAGGTCTTCGTAAGCGTTGTCGCACACCGCGACGACGAGGTCGGTTTCGTCGACGGCGACGTCGCGCAGGTGGGCGGTGCGGGTCGGGTCGAGGGTGAGGCCGTGCCGGTGGGCGACGGTGACCGCGCGGGGATGCACCCTGGCGGCCGGCCGGGTGCCGGCGCAGGCCACGGGGCGGCCGGTGCGGTCGCGCCAGAGCGCGGCGGCCAGCTGGGAGCGGGCCGAGTTGTGGGTGCACACGAACACCACCCGTCCCGCCGGCGCCAGCTGGGGCGGCGCGAGCGTGGCCAGGGCGTCGGGGTTCAGACGCAGGTAGGTGCGGCGCCGGTCGGCCTCGGAGCGCGTGCGCGTCACCAGCTCGGTCTCGGCCAGCACCTTCACGTGGTGGGCAACCAGGTTGGTCGGCATGTCGAGGGCGTGGGCGATCTCGCCGGGGGACGCGTCGCCGAGGGCGAGCGTGTCGACGATTGCCAGCCGCGCCGGGTCGCCGAGCGCGGCGTGGATCCGGGCTCGCGCCCGGACGGAGGGATACTCAGTAGACATTGAGTCAATGATGACTGAGTGATTGTGCGGCGTCAACCGGCGGGACCGCGATTACGGCCGGGCGCGGCTGTTGCGGCGCGTCGACGGAAGCCGCTAGGCTTTCTATCGTTAATCGGCGATAGACGATTAAGGCGGTGAGCGGTGGGCGAACTGTTGGACCGCGAGGTCGCGGAGCGGTACGCGTCCTGGTTCCGTGCGCTGGCAGACCCGACCCGCGTACAGATCGTTGAGTACCTGGCCCGCCAGGCGCGACCGATGCCGGTGGGGGAGATCGTCGCCGCGATCGGGCTGGCCCAGTCCACCGTGTCACAGCACTTGAAGATCCTCGCCGAGGTGCGGTTCGTGCTGATCGAGCCGGTCGGCAATGCCCGGCACTACCGGATCAACGACAACTGCGTGAGCTGCTTCCCGTCGGCAGTCGACGTCGTCATGGGCAACCCCGCCCCCGTCCCAGCGGAGGCCAACGCGTGAGGATCCGCCCGATGCGTGACGGCGACGCGGACGCGAGCCGCCCCAACCAGTGGCGCGACGTCGTCCTCATCGAGCGTCGCAGCCCTCTGCTCTAGCGCACAACGGAGTCTATTATGGATAGTCCCCAGCTCGACCTGCCGCAGATCGGGGTGTGCGGCAGGGCGGCGGCCCTGCCGTTGCTGACCGTCGGCGTGGCCTCGGGCGGCTGTCGCGGTTGATACGCCGCGGTGCGCGAGAAGGTGGCGGATGGCGGATCGTCGCCGCGCTCGCGGTCACGCAGACCATCGGGTACGGGGTGCTGTACTACGCCTTCGCCGTCCTGCTCCAGCCGATGGCCCGGTCCCTCGACGCCTCCATCGCGGCCGTGACCGGTGCGCTGACCGGCTCCGTCCTCGCAGGCGCCGCCGCGGCGGTGCCGGTCGGCCGATGGCTCGACCGGCACGGTGGCCGTGCCTTGATGACCACCGGTTCCCTGCTCGCGACCGCGCTGGTGGCGGCCTGGTCGCAGGTGCGGTCGGTCGCGCAGCTCTACGCCGTACTCGCCGGCATCGGGATCACGGCCGCGATGGTGCTGTACGAGCCCGCGCTCGCGGTCGTGGTCTCCTGGTTCGAGCCTGACCGGCGGGCCAGGGCGGTGCTGGGTGTGATCGCTATCGCCGGGTTCGCCAGCACCATCTTCATGCCGCTGACCGGCGTGCTGCTCGACCGGTACGGCTGGCGCACCGCACTGCTGATCCTCGCGGGCGTCTACGGAGCGGTCGCCGTACCGCTGCATGCTCTTGCGGTCCGCGGGCCGCCGCGGCTGGCGAGCCAGCACCACCGCGCGACGCCGCCCGAGCGCGCCGCGCTGGTGCGGGCGGCGATGCGCGACCGGCGGTTCTGGTGGCTGGCCACCGCGTTCGTCGCCCACGGCGCCGCCATGGCCGCGATGACCATCCACCTTGTCGGATTTCTCGTCTACAAGGGACACTCCGCGACGTTCGCGGCGAGCGTGGCCGGACTGCTCGGCGTGCTGTCGGTCACCGGGCGGCTGCTGCTGACGGGGATCCAGCGCCGGCTGCCGGTCGCAGTCGTGGTCGCGGTCGTCTTCGCCGTCCAGGCGGTCGCCGCACTCGGGTTGCTCGCGGCCGGCGGAAGCCGGGTGGGCGCCGCGCTCGCGGTGGTGGGTTTCGGGATCGGTTTCGGCGTGGCCAGCCTGGCCAAACCCACCATGCTCGCCGACCGCTACGGCACCACCGCGTACGCGACGATCGCCGGCATCCTCGCCACCCCGATCCTGCTCGCCAAGGCCGGCGCACCCCTGGCCGCCGCCGGCCTGCTCACCGGCGCCGGCGGCTATCCAGCGGTGCTCGCCGCGGTCGCGGTCGCCTGCCTGCTGGCGGCCGTCAGCATCGGCGCCCGCGCCGCGCCCGGGCGGGCATGAGGGCCGCCCACAACGAGCAGGGCCTAGGGACGGGTATTGGCCACGGACGCCCACAACGCCGAGAGGATGGGCCGGCGCAAATCGGTGCGGCGTGCGCACAGGCCTATGACGAAGGTGCCGATGGGTGGGTCGGTGGGTATGACCGTGAGCCGTGCCTTGGCCGCGCTGGTGTCCAGTACCAGGCGGGGCACGATGCCGGCGCCGACGCCGAGAGACACGAGCGTGAGCAGCGCCTCGTGTCCGTCCACCTCCGCGGCGATCGCGGGGTCGAGCCGCTGCCGGTGGAACCAGCGCCGGGCGGCGTCGCGGGCGAGGCCGCCGCGCGGCAGCACGAAGGGAACCGCGGTCCAGTCGCCGGTGCGGGCTGCTGCCCGCTGGCTCCGGGCGGTCTTGGCCACGACACATACCAGCGGTGTGTCGGTCACGGGCGCGCTGGCGAGATGCTCGGGCACCCGGGTCGGCAGCGCGGCGACCGTCACGTCGACGGCGCCCTCGTCGAGCCGGCCGATCGCCCCGGCGGCGTCCCCCGTCTGCAACTCCAGCCGCACCTGGGGATGGGCGCGGCGAAACGGCGCCAGCAGGTCGGGCAGGATGGCCTGGCCGGCGGTGACCGAGGAGAAGATCCGTAGGGTGCCGCTGAGGCTCGCACTCTCCGGTCCCTGCTGCCGGTACTGCTCCCAGAGGGCGAGTGCCTGGCGGGCGTACTCGGTGAAACGCCGGCCGTCATCGGTGAGCGCGACTCCGCGCGGCCCGCGGTCGAGCAGGCGCTGCCCGACCTGTGCCTCCAGCCGCTGGACGGTGCGGGTGAGCGTGGCGGGGCTGAGGTGCCGCTCCACGCTGGTGCGCCCGAAGTTGAGGGTGTCCGCGAGGTGCAGGAAGACCCGGAGTGGCTCCAACGAGTCCATTCTCTTTCACCTCCCGCAACGGGTCGTTGCGATACTTGCGCTTGCTGAAACCCGATTGTCGCCGATAGAACGGCCTCATGACCGCACTTAGCTCCCAGATTTTTCCCGTCCGTGGCGTCGAGCTGCCCGGCGGCGCCGAGACGGTCGTGCCCGGCGGGCGGCACCTGTTCCCACTGCTGCCGGCGGCGCTCGACGGCGTCCGCCGGATCGGTGTGCTCGGGTGGGGACCGCAGGGGCGCGCGCAGGCGCTGAACCTGCGCGACTCGCTGGCCGGCAGCGGGATCCGCGTGGCGGTGGGACTGCGGCCCGGATCCGCGTCGGTGGACGCCGCGCGGGCCGAGGGCTTCCAGTCCGGCGACGGGACGCTGGGCGACTGGCTGTCCGTGGCGGCCGACAGCGACCTGGTCATCGCACTCATCTCGGACGCGGCGCTCGTCGCGCACCACGGTGAGTTGTTCGCCGCGCTGCGTACCGGTGCGACGCTCGGGCTCTCGCACGGCTTTCTGGTCGGTCACCTGAGTCAGGCGGGCGGGCAGTTCCCGGCGGGTGTCAGCGTCGTCGCGGTCTGTCCGAAGGGGATGGGCGACTCCGTGCGGCGGCTCTATCTACAAGGTGCGGAGGTCAACGGTGCCGGCATCAACAGCAGCGTCGCGGTACACCGGGACCACGATGGTCGGGCGGTCGAGCGCGCGCTGGCATGGTCGATCGGCCTGGGATCGCCGTACACGTTTGGCACCACATTGGACAACGAGTACCGTTCCGACATCGTCGGCGAGCGGGCAATCCTGCTCGGTGCGGTGCACGGCCTCGTGGAGAGCCTGTACCAACGGTTCCGGCTGGCAGGCGACGACTCGCAAACGGCGTACGAGCGGTCGTGCGAGAACGTGACCGGCCCCATCGCACGCACCATCTCCGCCCACGGGCTGGCCGCCGTGCGTGACCGGCTGGACCCGGAGGGGCAGGGCGTCTTCGACCGGGCGTACGCGGTCACGTACCGGCCGGCCTTCGACCTGGTCGCGGAGATCTACGACGAGGTGGACTCCGGCAACGAGCTGCGCAGCGTGGCGATGGCCGCCGAGCGGCTGGCGAGCCGTCCGATGGCGCCGATCAGCGGTTCGCCGATGTGGGCGGCCGGTCCGGCGGTGCGGGCGCGCCGCTCCGAGCGCGACCTGCCGATCGAGCCGTTCACCGCGGGCGCCTTTCTCGCCATGATGACCGCCCAGGTGGACCTGCTCGCCGAGCGTGGCCACCCCTGGTCGGAGATCGTCAACGAGTCGGTGATCGAGGCCGTGGACTCGTTGCTGCCGTACATGCACGCGCGCGACGTCGCGTACATGGTGGACAACTGCTCGGTCACGGCCCGGCTCGGCGCCCGCAAGTGGGGACCTCGTTTCCAGACGGCGTGCGAGCAGATCGCCTTTCCCGCCTTCGACGGCACCGCCGAGCCGGACGGCGGGCTCGTGGACGCGTTCCGGAAGAACCCGGTGCACGACGCGCTCGCGAGCCTCGCCCCGCTACGGCCGCCCGTCGACATCTCCGTCTAGCACAGGCTCTCGGCGACGGCCTCGTCCGCGCGCTCGGTGCCGGTCAGCCGACCGCGGCGGCGGGTGCCGGCGCGGTGCGGCGTGGCGAGGTCGTCCGCAGTACGGCGATGATCACGCCGCCGACCACGAGGTGGATCAGGCCGAGTGTCAGCGCCGCGCCGGCGGACATCGAGACCAGCGGCAGGAACGACACCAGTAGGACGGCGGTCGCCACCGCGGTCCAGATGGCGAGGGCCCGGTTCGGTGCGAACCGTTCGAGCGCGGCCAGCAGTACCCAGCCCAGCAGCGCTGGCACGATGCTGAACATGACGACGGCGCCCGCGTTGATCTCCTGTTCCTTGCCTTGCGCGTCGGTGAACGGCAGCTCGACGCCCAGGCCAGGGGCGGCGATAGCCCAGACGAGCAGTGCCGGCGCGGCGGCGAAAACTCCGGTCAGCGCGCGCAGGCCCCGCCGGCGTCCGGTGGACAGGGATGGTCCGCTGAGCGACACAACAATCGCCCCTTCTCGGTCGGTATCATGGACAGAAGCGTGCGCACAGCAGAAGTGTGCCACGAGCACATATCTGAGTCCAGCATTTAGTTGCCTTTGACACATGATGCTGGCGGCGAGGGGGAGGCGGAGCGCGTGGGCCGCGATGGTGTGACGCATGGAGGCGAGCCGGCTGAGCAGGTCGACCGGGCGCTGTTCGACCTCATGCGCCGGATGAACTCCCGCGCGCTGGCACGCGAGTGCGCGGAGGCGTGCGGCACCCCGCCCAACGACGTCGTACCCCTGCTCCACGCCGTCGCCGACGACACCTGCGGCGAAGTCACCGTGGGACTAGTCGCGCAGCGGCTCGCGATCGACCCGTCGCGCGCGAGCCGGGCCGTCGCCGCCGCGATCGAGGGAGGCCACGTCACGCGGCTCGCGTCACAGGCGGATGGTCGGCGGTCGGTGCTCGTACTCACCGAGGCCGGCAACAAGATCCTCACCGAGGCGGAGCAGTTCCGCCGGGACTGGTTCGATCGGGTAATGGGGGAGTGGCCCGCTCGTGACCGGGCCGAGTTCGCCCGCCTGCTCACCGCCTTCGTCGAAGGCCTCCACAACCCCAGGCCCTAGGGCGTTCGGGCATCATCGGGGGCGTGGAGACGCTGCCCTGCGGTCATATCGCCGCTGCCGGACCACGGCGCGTGTGCCGGCACCTGACCGAGTCGGACGCCGAGGCGCCGTACGTGCGGCTGTTCATCGGCCGCGGCGTGGAGTATGACCTGTGCTGCCCGCCGTGCGGGGAGTCCGGGCCCGAACTGGTCGTGGCGTGCGAAGGCTGCGTGGCGCGGGTCGACGAGGACGAGTGGGAGTGCGAGGGGTTCCGCGGCAAGCCCGAGATCAGGGAGCGGCCCGAGCCCGTGCCGGGCGCGCTGCGCCGGGTCCGGCTGCCGTTCGCGCCGCTGGACATCGCGCCGATCCCAGCCGTGCCGCACCGCTGGCTGCTGCTCGACAAGGGCGCGGTGGTGCGCTGGCGCAGCGACCGGAACGAGGTCGTGGGGCGGGTGCGGGTCAAGATGCCCGCCCGAGCGGGAAAGGGGTACTTCAAGGACCGGCCGGCACGGCCGCGCCTGCACGCGTCGCCCTCCGGACGGTACTGCGCGGTCGTCGTCGACTTCGACCGGTACGGTGCCGTCGTCGACCTGACCAGCGGCCGGCGCACGGCCACACTTGACCGTGGTGGCCACTATCCAGGCACCACGTACTTCCCGTTCGCCTTCGTCAGCCACGTCTCGTTGGAGCGGTTCGTCCACGCGACCGACTGGAACCGGCTCGACGTCTCCGACGCCGCCACCGGCCGCGTCCTGACCGGCCGGGTCTTCCCGGTGCCGGAGGGCAGCCGGCTGCCCGAGCACCACCTCGAGTATTTCCACGGCGCCCTCGCCGTCTCGCCGGACGGGCGGTGGCTGGCCGACGATGGCTGGGTCTGGACTCCGGTGGGCGTGCCACGGCTGTGGGATCTGCGTGCCTGGTGGCAGAACCCGTACGAGAGCGAGGACGGGCCGTCGGCGCGCCGGCTCGCGGATCGCTCCGACTGGAACCTGGCGATGTGCTGGCTCGGCGACCGACTGGTCGTCAGCGGCCTCGGCGGCCTGGAAGACAGTCCGCTGCTGCCCGGGGTGCGGATCTTCCATCCGGAGACCGGTGAACAGGAGGGCGCGTTCGCTGGGCCGGAAGGCGCGCTGTTCGCCGCCGGGGGCAAGCTGGTGTCGGCGGCGCCCGGTGGCGCGGAGTTCTGGGATCCGGGTACCGGTGAACGGCTGGGCCGCATCCCCGGTTTCGTCCCGATCCGGCACCACCCGGCCAGCGGCGAACTTCTCCAGCTGGCCGGCGACACCGCCATCCTCCACGAGCCCTGACGAGCTACTCCCACTGGAAGTTCAGGAACTGCAGTTGCGTGCCCCTCCACTTCTTCTGTTGAACCGAGTAGCCATGAGGCACCGCGCCGTTGTACTCCTCGATGATCACGTAGTCCCCGTTGACGCCCGCGACGAAAGCCACATGTCCGTATTCGCCGTCGTCCGACTGGTAGATGGAGCCCGGGGTCGGGACGCTGGTCACGCTCACGCCCGCCATCTGCGCCAGACCGTCCCACATACGTGCGTGGGACCAGAAGTACGGGTAGGACATGCGCCAGAGCCAATTGAAGTTAGGCACGTGGTGCTGGCGAATCCGCCAGGCGGCGAACGACGTGCACTGCCTCCTGTTGAACCCAAGTTCCTCGGGTTGCCAGTTGAATCCGCCGGTAAATGGGTAGTCGTTGCGGGGCTGGTAGGCCTTGGCCGATCCGCTCAGCGGGCCGGCGACGCCCCACCGGTTCGCCTCGACCCGGAACTCCCAGCAGCCGCCGTACTCCCAGTCCAGGTAGACCCTGGGGCCGAGCATCGGCCCGTAGCGTGGCCAAGTCGTCGATCCGCACGAGCGGGCGAGCACCATGTATCCGGTCGCGTTTTCCACCGGGTCCCAACCCACCCTGATCACTCGGGTGTTGATCAGCGGCACGGCCTTCACGTTCTGGGGGGCCCGCGGCGGTGCGACCTGGGACACCGCGGAGCCGATGTTCGAACGGGCGCTCTCGCCGCCGACGTTGAACGCGGTGACGTAGTACTCGTACCGGTGGCCCAGCTTGAGGTACGTGGAGTGGAACGCGGTGCCGTTGGTCACCGGGTACTTCGAGCGCCTGAACTCACCGCCGGCGGTGGCGTCGCGGCTGTAGACCCAGTACCAGATGCTGGCGCCGGAGCTCTGCCAGTGCACCCGGATCGTCCCGTCTTCCAGCGCGAGCGCCGCCAGGCCGGTCGGTGCGGGCGGCGGTGGGATCGTCGACTTGGCGCGGGCGATGTTCGTGCGCGCGGTCTCGCCGCCGTCGTTGAAGGCGGTCACGTAGAACTCGTAGGTGTCCCCGATGGACAGGTATGCGGCGGTGAACGTGGTGCCGTTGCTCACCGGGTGCTGCGACCGGGTGAACGAGCCGCCGGCGGTGGCGTTCCGGCTGTAGACCCAGTACCAGATGCCGGCACCGGAGCCGGTCCAGGACAGGCGGATCGTGCCGTCGTCGCGCGACGTGGCGGTGAGGTTGGTCGGCGCGGGCGGCAGCGGCACGCGCGGCCGGGCCTGCACCGTGTTGGACGGCGCGCTCTCGGCCCCCTCGCCGATCGCGGTGACGTAGAAGGCGTACGTGTGCCCGTTGGTCAGCATCGTGGCTGTGTGCGTCGTGCCGCTGGTGACCGGGTACTGCGACCGGGTGAACGAGCCACCCTCGGTGACGTCGCGGGTGTAGACCCAGTACCAGATGCCGGCACCGGAACTGCTCCACGAGAGCGACACCTGGCCGTTGCCGGCGCTTGCCGTGAGATTGCCCGGCGCGGCCGGCGGCGGCACGTACGACGCGGCCTGCGTGGTGTTCGACGGTGCGCTCTCCACGCCGCCGTCGCCGATCGTGGTGACGTAGAAGGCGTACGTGTGCCCGGCGGTCAGGAATCCCGCGGTGTGCGTGGTGCCGCTGGAGATGGGGTACTGCGAGCGGGTGAACGAGCCGCCGGCGGTGACGTCGCGGCTGTACACGTAATACCAGTAATCCGGGCCGGACGGGTCCCAGGACAGCTCGATGTCGCCGTTGCCCTTGGCCGTCGCGGTCAGGTTGGTCGGTGGTGGTGGCGGCCCGATGCGGGCGGCCGCCTGCACGGTGTTCGACGGCGCGCTCTCGGTGTCGCCGTGGCCGATCGCCCGCACGTAGAACGCGTAGGTGTGGCCGTTGACGAGGTATCCGGCGGTGTGCGTGGTGCCGCTGGAGATGGGGTACTGCGAGCGGGTGAACGAGCCACCGGCGGTGACGTCGCGGCTGTAGACGTAGTACCAGATGCCGTCGCCGGAGCTGGTCCACGACAGGCCGATGGTGCCGTCGTCGTTCTGCGTGGCGGTCAGGCTGCCGGGTGCCGGCGGTGGCGCGATCGCGGCGACTGCCTGCGCGGTGTTGGAGGGCGCGCTTTCCACGCCCTGCTGGCCGATCGCGGTCACGTAGTAGGCGTACGTGTGCCCGAGCGTCAGGTACGCGGAGGTGTGCGTGGTGCCGCTCGCGACCGGGTACTGCGACCGGCTGAACGCCTCACCAGCGGTGACGTCGCGGCTGTAGACCCAGTACCAGATGCCGTCGCCGGAGCTGGTCCACGACAGGCCGATGGTGCCGTCGTCGTTCTGCGTGGCGACCAGGTTGCCCGGTGCCGGCGGCGGGGCGACCCGGGCGACGATCTGCACCGGGTTCGATGGTGGGCCGTCGCCGCCGCCGTTGAACGCGACGAGGCGGAAGGCGTACGTGTGGTCGTGGGTGAGCCCGCCGACCAGCGCGCTCGTGCCCTCCATCGTGACGCTGCGTGACTCGGCGAACGCGGTCTCGCCGGCGGTGACGTCGCGCTGGTACACGCGGTAGCTGACCCAGCCGGCCGCTGATACCGGCTGCCAGCTGAGCCGGACCCCGCCGCCCGGTTCCTGGGCAGCGGTGAGCCCGGTCGGTGCGGTCGGTGGCGGCGGCAGCGTGACGGTGACCGCGGCGACGGTCGACTGTGGACCTTCGCCGACGCCGTTCTGCGCCGAGATCCGGTACTCGTACCGGCCCGGCGTGAACACGCCGATGCTGACCGGCGCGCCAGCGGTAGCGCTCTGCGCCCGGGTGAACTGCGTCGCGCCGCTGCCCGCGTTGCGTTCGTACACCCAGTACTGGAGGTTGGATCCGGCCGGCGGCGTCCAATTGAGCCGCACCTCGCCGAACGCCGGCGACGTGGCGGTCACGGCGGTCGGAGCGGCGGGCAGCGCGCTCGCGTCGACCGTGGCGGGCAGCCTGACGTTGATGAACTTGGGGCGGTATAGGTCGACGTCGGCGTTGACGGCGTCCGCGTCGAAGCTGTTGACGTTGTACGTGACGACGAAGTCCACACCGGACGCTGTCTGCTCCGGGTGCAGCCGGGCGTTGTAGACCCACGCGTCCGACTCGCTCGTCTCCGGCGCGTTGTAGAGCAGGGTCGGGTGCCGGAACGGCCCGGTCGGCGCGCCGGCCGAGAACGCCAGCACCCGGTTGGTGAACGGCAGGCTCAGGTCCATGGTGACCAGCACGAACCGGCCGCCGATGTACTTCACGCTAAAGCCGGCGCCGACCCCGGTCATCACCGGTCGCGCGTGGGTGTCGTTGCCCGACCACTGGCTGGCCCCGTTGGACGCGCCGGTCCAGAACTCCCACGGTGCGTTCAGCCCACCCGAAGCGCTGTTGGACACCCGGGCGATGTAGAGATGGTTGGTCTTCTCGATCATCTCCATGCCGTAGATGTAGGTGTACCCGTCCTGACCGTCAACCATGGCCGCGCCCCAGTTGATCCGCGCGTTCGTGCTCAGCGAGATCGGCGTCAGGCTCTGCAGGGCCAGCGCTGGCAGCGAGAAGCGCGCGACGGCGCGGCCGAGGGTCACAAAGGACAGTGCGCCGCCACCGCCGTCACCGACGTGGGTGTAGAACACCTGCAGCTCGTTGCCGACCACCCGGCCCTCGCCCGGCCACCATCCCAGGTCGCCCGCGTTGCCGTCGGTCTCCGAGCCGACCAGGGACTTCGGCGCCGCGGCGGTGCCGCCGACCAGGGTTTGTGTGATGGCGGCGCCCTGCTGGACCACGATGGAGTTGTGCACCATCGGCTGGCCGGGCGGTCGCGAGCCGTCCGCGTTGACCGTGCCGAGCATCGTGTCGCCGAACAGCCACGCGACCCGCCCGTCGGGCAGCGGCACCGACACCGTCTCGTCGCCGCCGGTCCAGTGCCCGCCCTGGTTGCCGTACGCGTTGAACATGGTGTTGAGTGCGGTGTTCGGCACGGAGGTCGCCGGCTGGTCGGGCGGCGGCAGGTACGCCAGGCGGTTGGCGGCGGCGGGGCTGGCGGAGTTCGTGACGACGCCGGCGGTGGCGTCGGCGAGGATCGCCGCGCGCACCTGAGCCGGCGTGTACGCCGGGTGGGCGGCGAGGATGTTCGCCGCCAGGCCCGACACCAGCGGTGCCGCGTACGAGGTGCCGGTCGCCGCGGGCGCGGCGGCCGTGTCGCTGTCTTTCGACGCCGACACCACGTCAACGCCGGGTGCGAAGAGGCTCACGCAGGCGCCGTGGTTGGCGTCGCCGTGGCGGGCGTCAGCACGGTCGGTCGCGCTGACCACGATGGCGCCCGGCACGGTCGCGCCGAGGCGGGCGGGCGAGACGGTACAGGCGTCGCGGTTGCCGTTGCCAGCCGCGAGCACGAACGTGAACCCGGCGCCGATCGCGTCCTTGACGGCCTGGTCGACGACCGGGTCGGCGGCGGCGAACCCGACGCTCATGTTCACCACGGCCGGCGCGGCACCGTTCTGCCGCACGTAGTCGATGCCGCGGGTGACGGAGTCGGTGGTGGCGGTCGCGCAGTCGGCCACTTTCACCGAGACGACCGGTGACTGCTTGGCCACCCCGTACGTCTTGCCGGCCACGAGGGCGGCCACCCGGGTGCCGTGCCCGCCGCAGTCTCCGGTGCCGTTGAAGGCGCTGAACCCCAACGTGGCGCGGCCTTCGAACTCGGCGTGCGTGGTGCGAACACCGTCGTCGAGGACGTAGACCCGCGCGCTGGTGGCGCCGTGGTTGAGCTTGCCATCCAGGGCGGCGGTGCGCTGGTCGACGCGATCCAGGTGCCACAGCGAGGCCGGTGTCGGCTGGGTGTCGTACTGGACCGCTCGCTGGTTGCGCTGGACGAACGCCACGGCCGGGTCGCGCGCGATCCGCACTGCCTGCGGGTCGCGCGCGGAGAGCGAGAACCCGTGCAGGGCGGCGGTGAACACGAAGGCCACCTCGCCGCCGTGCTGCCTCGTCAGGCGCGTCGCGTTCGCGGCCACCTGCTCGCGGGGGACGGAGTCCTTGAGCCCCACCAGGAACTCGTCGGGCACCGCGCCGGCGACATCGGCGTTGACCAGGACTCCGCCGCTGGCGACCGGGCGCGACGCGGGCAGGCCCGCCGCGACCAGCAGTAGCGTGAAGAAGAGCAGGACCGGTATCGCGCGGTTGCGCCTCGCCATGGCAACCCCCGTGGTCAGCAAGTGGCGCTGATGTTGGCAGGGGTTGGCGCGACCGCGCAACGTCCTGTCCTCATGCGGCCACGACCAGCTAAAGCTCTGACATGTAACATGTCAGTGTGGATCTTAAGCCGGTAGGGCGAACGCTCCTGCGTGACCAGGCGTACCGCGCCCTCAAGGACGCGATCGTCGCGGGTGTGCTCGCGCCCGGCCAGGTGGTGAAAGACCGCGAACTGGCCGAGCAGCTCGGCTTCTCCCGCGCGCCGGTGCGCGACGCGCTCTCCCGGCTCGCCGACGAGGGCCTCGTCGAGTCCAAGCCGCAGAGCCACACCCGGGTCACGCCGCTGATCCTGCGGGACGTGCACGACGCCCTCGTCGTGGTGCGCGCCATGCACGAGGCGGCCGCTCGCGCGGCGGTACCCCGGCTGACCGCGACGGACGTCGACTGGATGCGCGCCGCGAACGACGAGTTCGCGGACGCCGTGCGCTCCGGCGACGTCGAGCGCGCTCTGCGCGCCGACGACGCCCTCCACGACGTACTGGTGGCGGCCTGCGACAACCGCGCCGTCGCCGCCACGATCGACCGGTACACGCCGCTGATCCGCAGGCTGGAACGGCAGCGGTTCGCCACCCTGCCCGCACAGCGGTCGGTGGTCCGGCACGAAGAGCTGATCCAGGCGTGCGCGGCCGGCGACGCGGAGGCGGCGGCCGCGATCACCAGCACGATCTGGTCGAGCCTCGAATCCTCAGAACCACCCAAGGAGGCGTCATGAGCCTGGAATCGTTCGACCGGTATCCGCTGCTGTTCGGCCCGTCACCCGTGCACCCCCTGGAGCGGCTCACCGCGCACCTGGGCGGGGCGCGGCTGTGGGCGAAGCGCGAAGACTGCAACTCCGGCATCGCGTTCGGTGGCAACAAGACGCGCAAGCTGGAGTACCTTGTCGCCGAAGCGCTGGCGCAGGGCTGCGACACGCTCGTCTCGATCGGCGGCGTGCAGTCCAACCACACCCGGCAGGTCGCCGCGGTCGCCGCCCGGGCCGGGCTGCGCTGCGTCCTCGTCCAGGAGAGCTGGGTGGACTGGCCCGACTCGGTCTACGACAAGGTCGGCAACATCCTGCTCTCCCGCCTGGCCGGCGCCGACGTGCGGCTGGTGCGGGCCGGGTTCGGCATCGGGTTCAAGGAGAGCTGGCAGCAGGCGCTGCGCGAGATCGAGGAGAGCGGCGGCAAGCCGTACGCGATCCCGGCCGGCGCCTCCGACCACCGCCTCGGCGGCCTTGGGTTCGCCCGCTGGGCGTACGAGGTCGCCGACCAGGAGCGCGAACTCGACGTCTTCTTCGACACGATCATCGTGTGTTCCGTCACCGGCAGCACCCAGGCCGGCATGATCGCCGGCTGTGCCGCCCTGCGCGTGGCCGGCGGCCAACCGCGCCGGATCATCGGCATCGACGGCTCCGCCAAGCCGAAGGAGACCTGGGCTCAGGTCGCGAGGATCGCCCGTAACACGGCCGCGCTGATCGGCGTCGAGAGCCCGCTGGACGATGACGAGATCATCCTGGACGAGCGGTACCACGCCGGCATCTACGGCATCCCGGACGAGCGGACGCTGGACGCCATGCGCGTGGCCGCGCGCACCGAGGGCATGATCACCGACCCGGTGTACGAGGGGAAGTCTATGGCCGGCCTCATCGATCTCGTCAGCACCGGCGAGATCGGCCGAGAGTCCACTGTGCTCTACGCCCACCTCGGCGGCCAGCCAGCGCTCAACGGCTACAGCGCCCTGTTCTCCTGAGCCTCCGCCCGCGACGTCGCGTGGTCATCACGGCGTGGCCGAGAGCGGCACCCGCCCGTGGGCGTGAAACGCGGACCGACGGCGGCTGCGGCTATGGTTGCCGCATGATCCTTCGCCACGTCACGATCGACTGCGCCGAACCGTACGAGCTGGCAACGTTCTGGAGTGAGGTAACGGGGTGGTCGGTCTCCGGAGAGGACGAGCCGGGTGACCCCGAGGTCCTCCTCGAGGCGCCCTCGCCGCTGCCTGGCCTGCTGTTCATCCGGGTGCCCGAGGGCAAGACGGCGAAGAACCGGATCCACTTCGACTGGATGCCGACCGAGCGGACCCGCGACGAGGAGGTCGAGCGCGTCATCGCCCTCGGCGCGAAGCTGTACCAGGACCACCGCGTCGCCGACGGGCGCGGATGGGTCACGCTGACCGATCCCGAGGGCAACGAGTTCTGCGTCGAGCGCGGTGAGGCCGAGCGCCAGCCAGCCTGACCAGCGATATCGACGGAAGAAGAAATGGGATGCTGATTCCGGTGCTCGAGGTCGGCTCGGCCGGCCTGGCCGCACCATGGCCGATGGCCGACAACCGGTCGATGCCGTCGTTGCCCGGTCGGTCGTCGGTCGTACCAGACCGGTTGTTGCCGTTGTCGGGCGCGCTCGACCGCGATGAGCTTGGTCTCGCGGTCGCCGTGATGGTCGAGTACGCGGGCGGTGACGCGCTGAAGGCCGCCGATGCTCCTTCGGTGCTGGCCGCCTTCGTCGAGTCCATACCCGAGGCCGAGGCGCTGGCGGTCCCCGGTGGGCTCGCCCTTGTCGACGCGGGGGCGGGGATCCGGATCGAGCCCGGCTGCTGCTTCGGGCTGGAGTCCTGGCGCGAATGGGCACGTGTGCCGGCGGGTGAGTCTCCGTGGCTGGGGCACTCGCCCGATCCGTGGATCGAGCACCGTCCAGATGGGACGCTACGGGTCTGGGCGGGCAGCGACACCGTGAAGTCCGCGCACATCGACACCACGACGGCGGCCCTCGCCGGCATGTTGGGCGACGCCGAGCGCGCACTCGACGAGTTCGTCGATCAGGTCGAACACTGGGCGCGCACCGTCGCCCCCGATGACACCGGGACGTTCGCGGGCCTGCTGCGTCGGGGCCTGCGACTTCGGCACTAGGGCCCGGGTCCCCTAGGACTTGCGGGGGCGGGCGCGGACGTGCATGCGTTCGCCCTGACGGCCGAAGAGGCTCAGGATCTCCACGGGCCGCCCGCTGGCACTGCCGAACCAATGCGGCACGCGGGTGTCGAACTCGGCCGCCTCCCCGGCGTCCAGCACCAGGTCGTGCTCGCCGAGGACGAGGCGCAACTGTCCAGACAGGACGTACAGCCACTCGTAGCCCTCGTGGACCCGGGGATCCGGCTCGTCCTGGTTCGCCGGGATGATGATCTTCCAGGCCTGGAGGGCGCCCGGCTGGCGGGTCAGCGGGAGCACGGTGCGGCCGTGCGCCTGGCGCGGCTGGAGGCGTACCCGAGGGTCGCCGACCTCGGGTGCGCCGACCAGCTCGTCCAGCGGCACCTGGTGAGCCTGCGCGATGGGGAGCAGCAGCTCGAGGCTGGGGCGGCGCTGGCCGGCCTCGAGGCGCGACAGGGTGCTCTTGGAGATGCCGGTGGCATCGGAGAGCGCGGCCAGCGTGACGCCGCGCTGGGTGCGCAGGCGCTTGAGCCGGAGGCCGACGTCGGCCAGGGCGGCGGCGATCGCGGGTGCGTTGTCCACCCACCCATCTCAGCGCACCTTTCCCGGAAACGGCAACAATAGTTGTCAGGGTCGCGCCACCGGTGGAGCGTGGGCGGCATGAACGAGTACGACGTCTTGGTTGTGGGCGGCGGTGCCGCCGGTTTGAGCGCGGCCCTGGTGCTGGCGCGGGCCTGGCGTCGGGTGGCGGTGGTCGACGCCGGTGCCCCGCGCAACGCCCCCGCCGCGCACCTTCATGGTTTCCTGTCCCGCGACGGCGCGGCGCCGCGCGACCTGCTCGCCGCCGGGCGGGCCGAGGTGACCGGGTACGGCGGTCAGCTGGTCGACGACACGGTGGTGGCGATCGAGCCCGGCTTCCGGGTGCGGCTGGCCGGTGGGTCGTCGCTGGCCGCCCGCCAGGTCCTGGTGACCACCGGACTACGCGATGAGCTGCCCGACATCCCGGGCGTCGCCGAGCGGTTCGGCCGGGACGTGCTGCACTGCCCGTACTGCCACGGGTACGAGGTGCGTGACCAGCCGCTGGGTGTGGTGGCGAACGTTCACCACGCGCTGCTGGTGCGGCAATGGTCGGCGAACGTGATCCTGTTTCCGCACACCGCCACCGTCACCCCCGACGACCGCGAACGGCTCGACGCGCGCGGCATCCGCGTCGTGGAGGGGAAGGTGGCGCGGATGGTGGTGGAGGGCGACCGGTTGCGCGGCGTCGAGCTGGACGGCGGCGCGTTCGTGGCGCGCGCGGCTGTGTTCGTAGGCCCTCGCTTCGTGCCCAACAGCGGCCTGCTCACCGGCCTGGGGTGCGCGGTGGACGAAGACGGTTGGGTGGTCGTCGACCCCGCCGGGCGTACCAGCGTGCCCGGCGTATGGGCGGCGGGCAACGCCGTCGACCCGCGTGCCGCGCTCATCACCGCGGCGGGTGCGGGCTCGACCGCCGCGATGGCCATCAACGCCGACCTGGTGGAGGACGACATCGCGGCGTTCTCCGCCGCCGCTGATCGACGCAGATCTCCTTGATCAACGCCGTTGAGCTAGGCGATCTGGCCGCGCGTCAAGGCCCGGCGCCGCCTGCGCACAGTCGTCATAGCTACCGAAGGATCGTCTCCGCCAGGAGGGTGAGCGTCTCGTCGACCGGGGAAACAGAGGCGGGCAGGCTGAGGAAGCCGTGCAGCATCGAGGCGATCGTCACCACCTCGGAGTCCACATCGGACCGCGCGAGGGCCTTCGCGAACGCCTCGGCGGAGGCGCGCAGGAGGTCGTACTCCGCGTTGATCAGCAGCGTGGGGCACAGGCCGGCCAGCTCCGCCTGCGCCGGCATGGCGTACCCGTCGGGCTCCCGGTCGGGCCCGACGTAGTCGGCGACCAGCTTGGCGCGCTCCTCCGGCGTGAACCGGGCCACCGGCGGCAGCTCGGTCAGGGCGGCCGCCAGACTGGGCGACGGTGTCGGGACCGCCGCGTGCAGCGTGGCGTACACCGGCACGAGCCGGGCGGGCAGCCAGCCGTCATCGTCGCGCAGCCGCAGCACCGCGCCGGTGGCGAGGTTGCCGCCCGCGCTGGCACCGGCGACCGTGATGCGGGCCGGATCGATGCCGAGCGCCTCGGCGTTGTCGCGCACCCAGCGGATCGCGGCCACGACGTCGTCGTGCGGCACCGGGTACCGCACGCCGCCGACCGCGAGCCGGTAGTCGACGCTGACCACCACCGCGCCGGCGCGGGCGGCCACCTCGCGCGCGGTCCAGTCGGCCTCCGCCATGTCGAGGTCGCCGAAGACGAAGCCGCCGCCGTGCATCCACACCAGCGCCGGCCGGTGCGGCTCCGGCCTACCCCGGTAGACGCGGACCGGCACCGGGCCGTGCGGTCCCGGCGCGGCGTCGTCCTTGGTGTCCACGGTGGGCAGGCCGGCGGCTGGCGGCCAGTCGCGGAACTCGTCGAGGCGTGGCCGCAGGGCTGGGTCGGCCATCGCCTCGCGCCAGGACGGCAGGTCGGCGAGCGGGGCCAGCTTGGCGGCGACCGTGGGGTGTACCGGCATGGTCATAGACCTTACGACTAGCTTGTTAATATCGATGCTCTTGAGTAAAGTCTGGTGGGCGACGAGGGCTGTGCAGTTGTCCGGGCATTGAAAGCTTTCAGGACGCCTCCGGGCAGAGGTGTCCCACTGGGCAATAGGAGCCACGTCATGCTCTCTCGAAGAAGGCGGCGCGCCGCGCTGCTGTCCACCACGATCGCCGCCGTCGTGGCCGGTTCCGCCGGCGTCATCGCCGTCGTTCTCCCCGCCTCGGCGGCCGCCGGGTGCCGGGTCGACTACGCGATCAGCAGCCAATGGTCGGGCGGGTTCGGTGCGAACGTCACCATCACCAACCTCGGCGACCCCATCAACGGCTGGACGCTCACGTGGGCGTACACGGCCGGCCAGACGGTGACGCAGGCGTGGAACGCGACCGTCACGCAGAGCGCCAGCCAGGTGACCGCGACGAACGCCAGCTACAACGGCGCGATCGCCACCAACGCCAACGTCGCCTTCGGCTTCAACGGGTCGTGGAACAACAGCAGCAACCCGGTGCCGGCGACCTTCACGCTGAACGGCACCGCGTGCACCGGTTCGGTCGGGGCGACCACCGGCGCGCCGACCTCCGCCCCACCGACCTCGTCGGCGCCCACGTCCGCGCCGCCGACCACGCTCCCGCCGACCTCGCCGCCGCCCACCTCCGGCAACGGCAAGCAGATGGAAGACCTCAACCGGGGCCTGATCAGCGTGCGGTCCGGCTCGGGGAACCTGGTCTCCTGGCGGCTGTTCGGGTACGAGGCCGCGTCAACCGCGTTCAACGTGTACCGCGGCAGCACCAAGGTCAACGCCACGCCGATCACCAACTCCACCAACTACCTCGACAGCGGGGCGGCGGCTGACGCGTCGTACACGGTGCGGGCCGTGGTGAACGGCGCCGAACAGGGCGCCTCGGAGTCCTCGCTGCGCTTCACCGGCGGCGGTCACCTCGACGTGCCGATCTCGGCCCCCGGCGGCGGGTACGTGGCCAACGACGCCTCCGTGGGCGACCTGGACGGCGACGGCCAGTACGAGATCGTGCTCAAGTGGGACCCGGACAACGCGAAGGACAATTCGCAGGCCGGGGTGACCGGCAATGTGTTCGTGGACGCCTACCGGCTCAACGGGACGCGGCTGTGGCGGATCGATCTGGGCGTCAATATCCGCGCCGGCGCGCACTACACACAGTTCCAGGTGTACGACTACGACGGTGACGGCCGGGCCGAGGTGGCCATGAAGACGGCCGACGGCACCCGGTCGGGCACCGGTCAGGTGGTCGGCAACGCGTCGGCCAACCATCGCAACGCCGACGGCTACATCCTGGCTGGCCCCGAGTTCCTCACGATGTTCCGGGGCACCGACGGCGCGGTGCTGTCCACAGTGAACTACGAGCCGCCGCGCGGCACGGTGTCGTCGTGGGGCGACTCGTACGGCAACCGCGTCGACCGGTTCCTTGCGGCGACGGCGTACCTTGACGGCCAGCGCCCCTCGCTCATCATGGCCCGCGGCTACTACACCCGGGCGGTCGTCGTGGCGTGGGACTTCCGCAACGGCAGCCTGGTCCGGCGGTGGACCTACGACTCGGGCAACAGCAACACCGGCGCTTACGGCCAGGGCAACCACAACCTGTCCGTCGCCGACGTCGACAACGACGGCCGGCAGGAGATCGTGTACGGGTCGGCCACCATCGACGACAACGGCGCGCTCATGTACCGCACCGGCTTCGGGCACGGCGACGCCATGCACGTCGGCGACCTGATCCCGGCCCGGTCCGGCATCGAGGTGTTCACCATCCACGAGTCCAGCAGCGCACCCGCCGCGGACGTCCACGACGGGCGCACCGGGCAGATCATCTGGCAGCGGCCGGGCAACGGCGGCGCCGAAGGACCCGGTCGCGGTGTCGCGGCTGACGTGTACGCCGGCAGCCCGGGCGCCGAGTTCTGGGGCGCCGGCACCCAGATGAGCAACCTCTACAACGCCAGCGGCGCCAGTGTCGGCCGCACCCCGTCTTCGGCGAACTTCGTGATCTGGTGGGACGCCGACCCGGTCCGCGAGTTGCTCGACCAGACCCGGATCGACAAGTACGGCACCGGTGGCGACACTCGCCTGCTCACCGGCAGCGGCGTGGCGTCGAACAACGGCACCAAGGCCACCCCCGCTCTGTCCGGCGACATCCTCGGTGACTGGCGGGAAGAGGTCATCTGGCGCACGTCCGACAACAGCGCGCTGCGGATCTACAGCACCCCGACCCCGACCACCACCAAGATCTTCACGCTGGCGCACGACGCGCAGTACCGTGTCGCGCTGGCCTGGCAGAACACCGCCTACAACCAGCCGCCGCACCCGAGCTTCTTCATCGGCGACGGCATGTCCACCCCACCCCAACCCGCCATCTACGTCCGTTAGACCCACCCACCACCTTTCCCGTCGATCAAGGGCAAACGCACGCGGTTGGATCTCTTTTCCGCGTGCGTTTGCCCTTGATCGACGGGAAAGGGGGCGGGCACGACGTGTGACGGTTCGTGCTGGTCGTGTGACGCTGGTCCGGTTCCGGCGCGTTGAGAAAATGTTGGTGGCCCACTTGCGTTCCACATGTGGTACAGCGTTCACTATGTGGCACCACCTAGGGAGGTCACATGGTGAAGCTGGCCGACGTGGTCGACCCGACCGCGCGACCCGAGCGGCTGGGCGGCGACGCGACCTGGAGCGAAGGGCCGCTGTGGCTGCCCGCCGAGAACGCCGTCATCTGGTCGGACATTCCCGGCAACCGCATCCTGCGGTGGAGCGCCGGCACCGGCGCCGTGACCGTCGACCGTACCGCTGTGGAGTTCACCAATGGCCGCTGCCTCGACGTGAACGGCCTGGTGGTGACGTGTTCGCACGGGCGGCGGGCGGTCGAGCGCGGCCCCGCGGGCGCCCCCGGCGAGGTGCTCGTCGACCACCACGGCGCGGCCCGCCTGAACTCGCCCAACGACGTCGTGGTCGCCGCCGACGGCGCCATCTGGTTCACCGACCCGCCGTACGGCATCGTCCAGCCCCACGAGGGGTATCCGGGCGACAAGGAGTACGGCGACTGCTACGTCTTCCGCTTCGAGCCGGCCACCGGCGAGCTGACCCCGGTGATCCTGGACATCGAGGAGCCCAACGGCCTGGCGTTCTCGCCGGACGGGTCGTTGCTGTACGTCACCGACACGTCGGCCGCACTGCGCAGGGACGGCACGGGCAACCACTGGATCCGGGTCTACGACGTCATCGACGGCCGGCGGTGCAAGAACGGCCGGGTCTTCGCCGAGGTCAACCCCGGCCTCGCCGACGGCATCAAGGTCGACGTCCTGGGCAACGTGTGGACCTCCAGCGCCGACTCGGTGCAGGTGTACGCGCCGGACGGCACCCACCTCGGCCGGATCCCGGTGCCCGAGGTGGTCGGCAACCTGTGCTTTGGCGGGCCGGACGGCAGCGTGCTGTTCATCGCCGCCACGACCGGCCTGTACCGGCTGCCCACCCGCACCCGCGGGGCGACCACGTGAGCGCCTCGCTGCTGCGGGTGCGGGGGCTGGTCAAGTCCTTCTACGGCAACCGGGCCGTGGACGACGTCTCCTTCGACGTACCGGCCGGGCGGGTAGTGGCGCTGCTCGGCGAGAACGGCGCCGGCAAGTCCACGGTCATCAAGATGCTCGCCGGCGTGTACCACCGCGACGCCGGCCAGATCCTGCTCGATGGGCGCGAGATCACCAAACCCGAGGGCATCTCGTTCATCCACCAGGACCTGGGCCTGGTCGACTGGATGACGGTCGCGGAGAACATCGCGCTGGTCAGCGGCTTCCCCGGGGGGCGCCGCCGGCCGATCTCTCATCGTGCGGTGCGCCGGCAGGCCGAGCAGACGCTCGCGCTGGTCGGCGGCGGCATCGACCCGGACGCCCGGATCTTCGACCTGCCGCGCACCGAACGGTCGCTGCTGGCCATCGCGCGCGCTCTGGTGGGCGGTGCGCGGCTGCTGGTACTCGATGAACCCACCGCGAGCCTGCCGGCCGCCGACGTGGAGCGGCTTTTCGCGGTCCTGCGCAGGCTCAGGGAGTCCGGCGTCGGCATGATCTACGTGTCGCACCGCCTCGACGAGATCTTCCAGATCGCCGACGACGTGGTAGTGATGCGCAACGGCCGCGTGGTCGGCGCCGCGCCGACCACCGAGTTCAGCCCGACGGAGCTGGTCCGGCTGATCGTCGGCCGCGAGACCCGGCCGGGCTCGCCCGGCACGGTCGGCGACCGGGTGCGGCTGGAACTGGACGGGGTCAGGGTCGGCGACGTCGGCCCGGTGGACCTGCGGGTCCGCGCCGGCGAGGTGGTCGGGCTGGTCGGCCTGCGCGGCGCCGGCCAGGAAGAGATCGGGCGCGCGGTCGCGGGCGTGCTTCCGGCCCGCGGCGGGTCCATGAGCCTTGACGGTACGCCGTTCGCGCCCCGGCACACCGGTATGGCAGTGAAGGCCGGCGTCGGGTTCGCGACCTCGAACCGGGAGACCGACGGCATCGCGCCCGGCCTGTCGGTGCGCGAGAACCTCTTCATGAACCCGTCGGTGTGGGGGCGCCGGCTGCTGGCTCCCGGCACCACCCGCGCGGAACGGGCCCGGGCGGCGCGGCTGGTGCGGGAGTTCGACGTGCGGCCCGCCGATCCTGAGCGGCCGATCGACACGCTCTCCGGCGGCAACCAGCAGAAGGTGATCGTCGCGCGCTGGTTCGGTGTCGGCCGCGCGGTGGCGGTACTCGAAGAACCCACCATGGGCGTCGACGTCGGCGCCAAGAGCGACATCTACGCGCTGCTGCGCCAGGCCGGCGAGCGCGGCACCGCCGCGCTCGTGGTCTCCACCGACCTCGAAGAGGTCGCCGCGATCTGCCACCGCGCCCTGGTCTTCCACCGCGGCCGCGTGTGCCGCGAACTGGCCGGCGCCGACCTGACCGTGACCGCCCTGATGAGCGCCGCGACCGGCATCTAAGCCCCCGAGGAGAACAGATGGCTCTGCACACGTCCGTGCGCTCGACCGCGCTGGAGCCGCGCAAGGGCGGGTCCGCGTCGCGGCGGCTGCTCACCGTCTACGGCATGGTGCTGCTGACGGTGGCGCTTTTCGGGCTGTTCGCGGCGCTGAAGCCGGACACGTTCCCGACGCTGCTGAACTTCAAGCTGCTCACCGCCGGCAACGCGGTGCCGCTGATCCTCGCGCTCGCGGTGACGGTGCCGATGGTCGCCGGAAAGATCGACCTGTCGGTCGGGTACGCGCTCGGGCTGTGGCAGGTGCTCGCGCTCTCCTGGCAGCTGGGCGGCCTCGACTACCGGCTGGTCATCCTGCTGGTACTGGTCGGCGGCGCGGTCGTCGGCCTGGTCAACGCGGCACTCGTCGAGCTGGCCCAGGTGGACGCGTTCATCGCCACGCTCGCCACCGGCCAGGTCATCTTCGCGATCACGTACTGGCACACCGGCGGCCGGCAGGTCGTCGACACCGACGGCCGGCGCGCGGCCAATTTCGACTCCCTCGCCACCTGGTCGCTCGGCCCGGTGCCCGGCCCGTTCGTCATCGCCGTCGTGCTCGCCGTGGCGCTGTGGGCGGTACTGGAGTTCCTGCCCGTGGGCCGCTACCTGTACGCGGTCGGAGCAAACCCTCGCGCGGCGGAGTTGACCGGCATCCGGCGCCGCCGGTACGTGGTCGGCTCGATGGTCACCTCCGGCGTGCTGTGCGCGATCGGTGGCATCCTGCTCTCGGCCCGCCAGGGCGGCGTCGCCCAGGCCAACATCGGGCCCGACTTCCTGCTGCCGGCTCTCGCCGCGGCATTCCTCGGCTCGACGACGATCCGGCCGGGACGGGTGAACGCCTGGGGCACCGTGCTCGGCGTCGTCATCACCACCATCGGCATCTCCGGCCTGCAACAGCTGCTGCCCGGCCGGTTCTACCTAGACCCGCTCTTCAACGGGCTCACCCTGGTCGCCGCCATCACCATCGCCAGCCTCGCCAGCCGCAAGCGGCTCGCCAGCGCCGAACGACACCAGGTGGCCGCACCGTCCACAACCGACACTTCCCCCTCGACACCTATTGGGAGCTCCGTATGAGAACCTTCCGGGCGGCAGCGACCGCCGCCGCCATACTGCTGGCCTTCGCCGGCTGCGCCAGCGAGACCGCCGCCCAGCAGTCCGGCAGCACCACAACCAGTTCGTCCCCGTCGGCCGCCGCGCAGGCGCTCGTGCCGGAGGGCATCACGGACGTCCTCGCCGACGCCAAGAAGCGGGTCGCCGACAGCCTCTCCGGCTCGGCCGGCTTCACCCCGCCCAGCACCGGCCCGGCGGCGCAGAAGAAGGGCAGCACGATCGCGTACGTGGCGGCCGACCTGACCAACGGCGGCGTCAACACGGTCGCCAAGGCGGTCACCGAGGCCGGCGCCGCGATCGGCTGGAAGGTCAACGTCATCGACGGCAAGGGCAGCGCCCAGGGCCGCACCAACGCGCTCAACCAGGCGATCGCGCTCAAGCCGGTCGGCATCATCCTCGGCGGGTTCGACGCCACCGAGCAGGCCGCCACCATCAAGCAGGCCGCCGACCTGTCGATCCCGGTCGTCGGCTGGCACGCCGGCGCCGAGTCCGGCCCGATCGCCTCGGCCGGGCTGTTCACCAACGTGACCACCGACCCGTTGCAGGTCTCGTGGCTGGCCGCCGCGTACGCCGTCGCCAACTCCGAGGGCACCGCGGGCGTTGCCATCTTCACCGACTCCCAGTACCAGATCGCGGTGCGCAAGGCCGACGCGATGCGCGACTACGTCAAGCTGTGCTCGGGCTGCTCGGTGCTGTCCTATGAGGACGCGCCGATCGCCGAGGCCGACTCCCGCATGCCGGCCCTCATCTCGTCTCTGCTCCAGCAGAACGGCGACAAACTCACGTTCCTGCTCGGTATCAATGGCAACTACTTCGGCGGCGCCAAGGGCGCGCTGCGTGACGCCGGCAAGGGCGGCGCGGGTCCACCGTGGGCGGTCGCGGCCGGTGACGGCGACGCGGCCGAGTTCCAGCGCATCCGCAGCGTCGACTACCAGGCGGCCACCGTCGCCGAGCCGATGCCGTTGCAGGGCTGGCAGCTGGTCGACGAGCTCAACCGGGCCATCGCCGGGCAGCAGCCCTCCGGATTCGTGCCGATGCCAGCGCTGATCACCAAGCAGAACGTGCCCTCCGGCGACGTCTTCGACCCGCCGTCCGGGTACCGCGACGTCTACAAGAAGATCTGGTCCGGCCAGTGACCGAGGTCGGAGTCATCGGGCTCGGCGTGATGGGCTCGGCCATCGCCCGGCGGCTGCTGGCCGCCGGGCACCGGCCCCGCGTGTACGACGTTCGCCCCGAGGCCGTCGACGAGCTCGAAGCCGAGGGCGCGGTGGCCGCCACCCGCCCGGCCGACCTGGCCCGCCACGTGCCGGTGGTGCTGTCGCTCAACAGCGCCACCATCGTGGAGCGAGCGGTGTTCGGGCGCGATGGCGTGCTCTCCAACGGCGGTCGCGGCACCCTGTTCGTCGACATGTCCAGCATCGACCCGGCCAGCACACGGGATCTCGCCGAGCGCGCGGAGCGCCACGGTGCCGCGTGGGTGGACGCCCCGCTGTCCGGCGGTGCGCCCGCCGCCCTGCGCGGCGAGCTGACCCTCATGCTGGGCGGCCGGGACGAGGATGTGGCCCGCGCGTTGCCAGCGCTGCGGCTGCTCGCCTCCCGCACCACACACCTCGGGCCGGTCGGCTCCGGACAGCTTGGCAAGCTCGTCAACCAGGTGCTCGTCGGGTGCGGGTTCGCGGCGCTGGCCGAGGCGGCCGCGCTGGTGCGCGCGGCCGGCCTGCCCGCCGAGCAGATCCTGGCCGCGCTGACCGGCGGGCGCGCGGATTCGGCGCTGCTGCAGGAGTTCTTCACCAAGTTCGCCACCGTCGACCTGTCGCCGACCGGCCGGGTGGCCAACATGGTCAAGGACCTGGAGATCGCCCGGGACTTCGCCCGCACCCGCAACGTGCCGCTGCCGATGACCACCGCGGTGTCCGAGCTGCACCGCTGGCTGGTGGCGCGGGACCACGGCGCCTCGGACAACGCGGCGCTGATGCTGTACTACACGGGCGGTGCGGAGGCGTGACGCTGCGCGGACCTGTCGGACTCGTCGGCCTCGGCGTCATGGGCCGGGCGATCGCCGCGCGCCTGGTCGCGGCCGGCTTTCCGCTGGTCGCCACCTCCCGCACGCCAGCGACGCGCGAGGCCACGGCGGCCGCGGTGCCGGGGCTCGTCGTCCTGTGTACGCCGGCAGACGTCGCGGCGGCGGATCCGGTACTGGTGTTGACGAGCCTGCCCAGCGGTGCCGAGGTGACATCCGTTGCCGCCGACCTGATCGGCGGCCTGCCACCGGGGCGGTCGCTGCTGCTGGTCGACCTGAGCACCACCGCGCCCGCCGAGGCGGCCGACCTGCACGAGCGCCTCCGCGCCGCCGGGCACCGCGCGGTCGACGCGCCCGTCTCCGGCGGTCCCACGGGCGCCAGCACCGGCACACTGTCCATCATGGCCGGTGCGGTACCGGGTGACCTGGAAGACGCCGAGCTGGTCCTCGCCCACCTCGGCATGGTCGTCCACTGTGGTCCGCCAGGAGCGGGACAGGTGGCCAAGGCGTGCAACCAGCTCGTCGTCGCCGGTACCCTCGTGGCGGTCGCCGAGGCTCTCGCCCTCGCCCGGCGCAGCGGCATCGACCCGGCCGTGGTCCGCACCGCGCTGCTGGGCGGGTACGCCGCTTCCCGGGTACTGGAGCTGCAGGGGGAGCGGATGCTGAGTCGCGACTTCGAAGGGCGAGGCAAGGCCGGCCTGCTGGCCAAGGACGTGGGCATCATCCGCCAGCTGGCCGGCGACGCGGCGCTCGGTACGCCGGTGCTCGAAGCGGCCGGCGAGGTCGTCGACCGGCTCGCCGCGCGCGACCCGGACCTGGACCACTGCGCCGTCATCACCGTCATCGAGGAGGGGACCTCTTGAAGCTGTTCGACCTCACGGGCCGCACGGCGCTGGTCACCGGGTCCAGCCGGGGGATCGGTGCCGCTCTGGCCACCGGTCTCGCGCAGGCCGGCGCTGAGGTGGTGCTCAACGGGCGCGACGAGGCGGCGCTGGAGCGGGCCCAGCACGACCTGGCCGAGCGCACCGGCGCCCCCGTGCGGGCGTCGGCCTTCGACGTCACCGACGCCGCCGCCGTCCAGGAGGGCATCGCGCGGCTCGGCCCGATCGACATCCTCGTGAACAACACCGGCGTGCAGCACCGCGAGCCCATGCTCGACGTCGGCGTCGACACCTTCCGCCGGGTGCTGGACACCAACGTCACCAGCGCGTTCCTCGTCGGCCGCGCGGTCGCCGCCGGCATGATCGAGCGCGGCCACGGCAAGATCGTTAACGTGTGCTCGGTGCAGACCTGGCTGGCCCGTCCGGGCATCGCCGCGTACACCGCGTCCAAGGGCGCGCTCGCCATGCTGACCCGGGCGATGTGCGCCGAGTGGGCCCAGCACGGCGTGACCGCCAACGGCCTCGCCCCCGGATACGTGGTCACCGAGCTGACCCAGCCACTCGTCGACGACCCCGCGTTCGACGCGTGGATCCGCGGGCGTACCCCGGCCGGCCGCTGGGCCACGCCCGAAGATCTGGTCGGCACCCTGATCTGGCTGGCCGCGCCGGCCTCCGACTTCGTCAACGGCCAGGTCGTCGCCGTCGACGGCGGCATCACGGCGGTGATCTGAGATGGCGGTGCTTGACAGGGGCGTGCGCGCTGTCGTCGTACACGGCGCCGGTGACCTGCGGCTGGAGCACCGGGAGATGCCCGCGCCGGGCCCGGGCGAGGTGGCGGTCGCCGTCCGCTACGGCGGCATCTGCGGCTCCGACCTGCACTACTGGCGGCACGGCGCGGTGGGGGAGTTCCGGGTGCGCGAGCCGCTCGTGCTCGGGCACGAGGTCGCCGGCACGGTCCACGCGCTCGGCGACGGCGTCGAGTCCGTCGCGGTCGGTGCGCCGGTCACAGTTCACCCCGCGACCCCGTGCGGGGCCTGCCGGCAGTGCCTCGGCGGTCGCCCCAACATCTGCCCCAACGCCCGCTACCTGGGCAGCGCGGCCCGGTTCCCGCACGTGCAGGGCGGCTTCGCCGACGTGCTGGTGGTGCGCGCCGACCAGGTGATCGCGCTGCCGCCCGGGCTCGACCTGCGCCGGGCCGCGGTGGTCGAGCCGGCGTCCGTCGCATGGCACGCCGTCCGGCAGCTCGGCGACGCGCGAGGTTTACGCGTACTGGTCACCGGCGCCGGGCCTATCGGCTGCCTCGTGGTGTCGGCGCTGCACGCGGCGGGTGCCGCCGAGATCGTGGTGACCGACGTCCACCCGCGGCCGCTGGCGGTCGCCGCCTCGCTCGGCGCGACCCGCACCGTGCTGGTCGGCACGGGTGAGGACGCCCTGGCCGCCGATGCCGCCATCGAGTCGTCGGGCAGCCCGGCGGGGTTCAACACCTGCCTGCGCGCGGTCGACCGCGGCGGCCTGGTCGTCGGCCTCGGCCTGCTGCCGCCCGGCGACAGTCCGATCGCCGCGAACCTGATCGTCACCCGCGAACTGCGGGTCGTCGGGTCCTTCCGGTTCGACCGGGAGCCCACCGACGTGCTGGACGCCCTTTCGGATGGCCGGCTCGCCGTTGACCCCGTCATCACCCAGGTCGTACCGCTGGACGCGGTGGCCGACGCGTTCCCGTTGGCCGGCGATCCGGCCCGGTCGTGCAAGGTGCTGCTCGACTTCGCGGCGGGTACGCCGTGACTGCGAAGATGGCGGGCAGTGCGCATGAGTGAAGGAGTCCCCGTGACCCAGATCAGGCAGTCGGCACCGCGCTCGCTTCGCGACGTCGACAGCCGGGCCCCCGCGGTGACCCGGGCCGTGGCTTTGCTGGAGGAGCTGGCCCGGCGCGGCCCGCTGTCGCTGACCGAGCTGGCCCGATCGCTCGACCTGGCGAAGTCCACAGTCGCCAACCTCTGTGCCGCGCTCGAAGACAGCCACCTCATCCGGCGGATGGACCAGCGGTGGGCGCTGGGATACAAGGTGGTCGAGCTGGGCCAGGGCTTCCTCGCCGGCACGGACCTGGTCGCGGAGTTTCGCCGTGCGGCGACCGTGCTGCCGGTGGCGGCGCAGGAGACCCTGCTGCTGGCCGTCCTCGACGATCTCGACGTCGTCTACCTGGCGCGCCACGACGGCAACCAGCCCGTGCGGCTGGCCAGCGACATCGGCCGCCGGCTGCCGGCAGTGGTGACCGCGCTGGGTAAGGCGATGCTCGCCAGCCTGCCGCCCGCCGAGCTCGACCGCCGGCTCGCCGCCGTCGACGACCTGCCGGTGTACACGGCGCGGTCGCACCGCACGATGGCTGAGCTGCGCGCCGATCTCGACGAGATCCGCCAGCGCGGCTACTCCCTCGACGACGAGCAGAACACCGAGGGCATCACCTGTGTCGGCGTCGCCCTGCCCGGCACGCCTGACACCCCGACCGCGGTCAGTGCCACCATGCTCACCGCCCGGGTGACACCGGAGCTGCGGGACTCGCTCGCCAAAGACCTGACCACGCTCGCCAAGGACCTGTCCAGGCTGGCCGGTTCGTAACCCCTTGCGGTCGCTTTCGTGGCCAACTCATGCACTGCTTTTGGAACACTGTTCCACATACTGAACGGAGTTGACCATGTCGCCTCGTGTCGCCGTCTCCCGGCGCGACCTGCCCGGGCCGGGCCTGCGCCTGCTGGCCGACCGGTGCGACCTCGAGGTCTGGGAAGACGACGCGCCACCCGCACCCGCGCAACTAGCCGACCTGGTCAGCGACTGCGACGCCGCCCTCGTGCTCGGCACCGACAAGGTCGACGCCGCCCTGCTCGACGCCGGCTCCCGGCTCCGTGTCGTCGCGCTCGCCTCCATGGGGTACGACGCGGTCGACGTGGCCGCCGTGACCGGCCGCGGCGTACTGGTCACGCACACCCCCAACGTCCTCGCCGAGACCACCGCCGACCTCGCACTCGCGCTCATCCTCATGGCCCGCCGCCGGCTCGGCGCCGCCGTCGACAGCATGCGCGGCGGCGGGTGGAGCACGTTCCGCATGAACGGCTTCCTGGGCCTCGACGTGCACGGCGCGACCCTCGGCCTGGTCGGGTACGGCCAGATCGGGCAGGCGCTGGGCCGCCGCGCCGCCGGCCTCGGCATGCGCGTCCAGCACCACGACCCGTCCAAGCCGGACGACCACGGCGGTTCCCGCGCGGTCGACTTCGACGGACTGCTGCGCACCAGCGACGTCATCTCCCTGCACGTACCGCTGACCCCGCGCACCCGCGGCCTCATCGGCCCCGCCGAACTAGCCCGGATGAAGCCGACCGCGACCCTGGTCAACACCTCTCGCGGCGGCATCGTCGACGAGGGCGCCCTGCGCGCCGCGCTGCGCACCGGCGCCCTGCACTCCGCCGGCCTCGACGTCGTGGTCGACGAGCCGCGCGCCGACCCGGCCGACCCGCTCTTCCACGAGCCGCACCTGGTCGTACTGCCGCACGTCGGCTCCGCCACCGAGGCCACCCGCGCCGCCATGGTCGACCTGGCCGCCCGCAACATCCTCGCCGTACTGGACGGGCAGGCCGCCCTCACGCCGCTGCCCGGCACCCCGGCCCGCCGTGGCTGATCACCGTGCCGTGGTGCTCGGCGTCGACCTGGGCACCAGCGCCACCAACGTCGAAGGCGTCGCCCAGCAGTTGGCCCTCGTACGCGACTCGACGCGCGCGGCCGGCGCCACCATCGAGGCCATCCGCGCGACCGGCGGCGCACTGCGCGCTCCTGTGTGGACGGACGTGCTCGCCGCCGCGCTGGAGACCCCGATCCAGGTCGTCGACGACAACGCGGGCTCCGGTCTCGGCGCCGCCGCCCTCGGGTGGCGGGCGCTCGGCGCCGGCTCACTGGCAGAACTGGCACCGTCCCGACCCGCCCGCACCGTCGTACCCGATCCAGACGCCGCCCAGCGCATGGCCTCAGCGCGCTGGCGGCTAGCGGCTACCGTCGATCGCATGGCAAAGCAGGTGGTCCACGACCGGCGCGAACAGCTTCGACAGATCCAGAGCGGCCTGCTGGACGGTGAGGACATCATCGCCGTCTACGACGCGGTCGGGGCCGGGACGGGCTTCATCGGCCTGACGACTCGGCGCGTGATCATCCAGGACAAGTCGTTTCTGGGCAAGAAGGTCGCCATCACGAGCATCCCGTATTCGAAGATCACGAGCGTGAGCGTGGTGAGCAACAAGTCGTGGGGCGGCGAGTTCTTCTCCACCGGCACCATCGCCATCAACGTGGGCACGCACACCTACGAGGTGGAGTTCCGAGGCGCGCAGAAGACCCACCACGCGCACAACGTGATCCTGCACTACATCTCGTGAGCCCTTCCGCGTCAGCCTCGTAGGTGGTCTCGCTGGATCTGGTAGGCGAGGGCGCGACGCGCGGAGGCCGATGCGGTGGTGGTGGTCTTCGCGGGGACGTCGAGACCGCGACTGATCTGGTCGTACGCGCGCCGGTAGCCGCCAGGCATCTCCGCCTCGCGCAGTCTCAGGTCCTCTTCGACGAGGCGCCGCAGCTCGTCGACGTTCTGGGGCGTGAAGCGCTTCTTTCCCCTGGCGAGGGAGTCGACGTAGCGGGTGCAGCGTGCCGTGCCGTCGAGGGTCTCGGAGATTTCCTCGGCGAGACCCCAGAGGCGCCCTTCGAGCCAGGGGATGTCGCCCTGATCGAGGGAGAGCTCCATCGGGGGCGGCGCGTCGCTCGTCCTGTACTTCGCCACCTGCTTGGACACGGCGGGCTGACTCATGTCGGTCAGCCGGGCGATCCTGTCCTGGGTCCAGCCGAGGCCGACGAAGATCTGGATCATCTCGGCGCGCAGCTTGCGCATCTCCTCGCCGGCACGGATGACCTCATTCATGCCGGCGAGCATCCGCGCCGCCTGTTTCTCCGTCAGCTCCTCGCTTGCCACATGCTGGTTATACACCAGCGGCTATAACCGAGTTGTATAACTGGGTTATAAGTGACAGGATCCCTGTCATGCCCACCTTCTCCGCGCCCGACGGCACCCGGCTCGCCTACCGCGTACACGGAGACGGCGACCCCGTCATCTGCGTCCCGGGAGGCTCCGCCGACTCCACCTACCTCGGTGACCTCGGCGGCCTGGCCGCACACCGCCAGCTCACCGTCCTGGACTTTCGCGGCACCGGTCGGTCCGCGATTCCCGACGATCCCTCCACGTACCGCTGCGACCGCCTGGTCGACGACGTCGAGGCGCTGCGCGAACACCTCCGACTCGCCAGCATCGACCTGCTCGCTCACTCGGGGAGCGTGAACGTCGCGACACAGTACGCGGCCCGGCACCCCCAGCGCGTCCGCAAGCTCGCCCTGATCGGCCCCAGTACCAGGGCGGTCGGCATCGAGATCACCGGGGAAACACGGCGCGAGGTCGCTCGGCTTCGCAAGGACGAACCATGGTTCCCGGAAGCGTTCGCTGCCTTGGAGGCGCTGACCGATGGCAGGGGCGGCAGCCCGGAGGCCATAGCTCCGTTCTTCTGGGGCCGGTGGGACGCCGCGGCACAGAGGCACCACGCGGCCAGCCGGCCCAGCAACATGGAGGCCGTCGCGCTCTTCGGCGCCGAGGGCGCCTTCGACCCCCCGGCCACGCGCGCGGCGCTCGCAGGCTTCCAGGCACCCGTACTGCTGCTCACCGGCGAGTACGACGTGAACAGCCCTCCTGAGACGACGGCCGAGTTCGCGCGCCTCTTCGCGAACGCCACGTTCATCGTGCAATCCGGAGCCGGCCACTACCCCTGGCTAGACGACCCCGCCCACTTCGTAGCCACCACCACGACGTTCCTCGCCTAGCGGACGCGGATGCCGTTGCCGAGGAGTTGGCCGCCGCGCTTGCACGGCGGCAGCCACGCGGCGGCGTCCAGGTCCTCCACGGCGAACCACGCGGTGCCGGGACACCGGGCCGCCCGGAAGGCGGCCAGGACGTCCGCGACCGATGGGAGCTCCCGCGAGGCTGGCGCCTGGTCGGGCACCACGTAGGCGAAACTCACCGTGGCGGCCCACTCCAGCCCGCCGTCGGCCGCGACGCGGTGCAGCGGCGAGACGAGTACAGACCATCTCACGCCCGTCATGCTCTCAGAGGGGATCGTGGGGCCGAGAGCGGGAAAGCCATCCGCGCTTCGGGTCGGGCTTCGAGGAGGTCGCGTAGCCCGGCCGCCGATCAAGGGACATCGCATCGATCAAGGGCAAATGCACGCGGAAATGAGATCACACCACGTGCGGTTGCCCTTGATCGGCGCAGAGAGGGGTGCCGGTGATGGGGGAGGGGTCAGTCGAGCTGGGCGGCGATGATCTGCGCGCAGGCCAGCGCCTCGGTGTGCGTGGTATCCACCTCCAGGTCGTAGGCCACGAGCTGGTGGACCAGGTCCGCCTGTGACACCGCCATTCCCCGCACCCGGTCTCCGCGGGCGACCTCGCGGCCCTCGGCGACCTTGGCGTCGCACCGGACACCGACCCACAGCACGTCCAGTCCGGCGAGCGCCCTCTGCCAATCCCGCTGGGAGCCCGCGCCGCCGAGGAAGACGTCGTCGATGATGACCCGGGCGCCCGCGCGGACCATCGCGGCGACTCCCGCCTGCCACGCCACTTGCAGCGAGCGGAACCGGGGCCCGACGTTCACGCCGCCGTCGGCGGCGAACTCGATGCCCGCATCCGAGGTTCGCATGGACGCGGGCATCGCCTCGACGAGCGTGTCGACCCCGAGGGCGAGCCACGGATCCGGCAGGACGGCCTGCAGGCACCGGACGATCCCCGACTTGCCCGAGCTGGATCCTCCATTGAGCATGATCACCTGAGTCGTCACGACGCCACTTTAGAGGGCGCGCGCGGCCGTCGAGCCGGAGCACCCCGTGAGTACGGCGAGGGACGCGCAGCGTCTGGCCCGCCTCCGTCGACCGCACCGATCAGGGAAGGTCTCGACGGGAAGAACGCGAAGAGCGCGGGCGTCGAACATCCGACCTATCGGCGCTATGGCGGTATGGTCGGGATTCTCCCTAGTTGATGTACAGCGCGAAGAGCTGCCATATCGGTGCCGGGTTAACGGGAGACATCCGACCCCTCGTTCGTCAACCCAGTTCAACAGCCGCGTAACAACTTTGGTTCGGTATCTTGACATGACAGACATCCGATGTCTAGCGTCCCGCAACATCACCGCGTTCTCGCGGGAGGAGCCGCCTGGTGAGCCACATCATCGCCCTGGAGACCGACGACGTTCGGTTTCCCACGTCCCAGTCATTGGATGGCTCGGACGCGATGAACCCTGATCCGGACTATTCGGCCGCCTACGTGCGGCTGCGGACCGACGCCGACGACGGGCTGGCCGGCCACGGCTTCGTCTTCACCATCGGTCGCGGCAACGACGTGCAGGTCGCCGCCATCCGCAGCCTCGCCCCCTACCTCGTCGGCCGCGACGTCGAGGCCGTCCTCGACGACCTCGGCGGGTTCTGGCGCGAGCTGGTGCACGACTCCCAGTTGCGCTGGCTCGGACCGGAGAAGGGGGTGATGCACATGGCCGTCGGCGCCGTCGTCAACGCGCTGTGGGACCTGAGAGCCAAGCGGGCCGGCCTGCCGTTGTGGCAGCTCCTGGCTAGGATGGCGCCGGCCGAGATCGTCGCGCTGGTCGACTTCCGGTACCTCAGCGACGCCCTCACCCCGGACGAGGCGCTGAAGATCCTCGAAGACGCCCGGGAGGGCCGGGAGGCGCGCGAGGCTGAGCTGCTGCGCGCCGGGTATCCGGCCTACACCACCACGCCGGGCTGGCTCGGGTACGACGACGACAAGCTCGCGCGGCTGTGCCGGGAGGCGGTCGAGAGCGGGTTCGGCCAGATCAAGCTCAAGGTGGGCGGCGACCGCGACGACGACATCCGCCGGCTGCGGATCGCCCGCGAGGTCGTCGGGCCGGACGTGCGGATCGCGGTGGACGCCAACCAGCGCTGGGACGTGGCCGAGGCGATCGACTGGATCGGCGCGCTCGCGCCGTACGACCTGGCCTGGGTCGAGGAGCCCACCAGCCCCGACGACGTGCTGGCGCACGCGGCGATCGCGCGGGCGATCGCGCCGGTGCCGGTGGCGACCGGCGAGCACATGGCCAATCGGGTACTGGCCAAGCAGTTCCTGCAGGCGCGGGCGCTCGGCGTGCTACAGATCGACGCCACGCGGGTGTCCGGGGTGAACGAGAACATCGCGATGCTCCTGCTGGCCGCGAAGTTCGGGGTGCGGGTGTGCCCGCACGCCGGCGGCGTCGGCCTGTGTGAGCTGGTCCAGCACCTGTCGATGTTCGACTATGTGGCCGTCTCCGGCACCCTCCACGACCGCATGATCGAGTATGTGGACCACCTGCACGAGCACTTCGTCGACCCGGTGGTGATCCGGGACGGCAACTACGTGACGCCGGTTTCACCGGGCGCGGGGGCGGAGATGCTGCCGGAGTCGATCGAACGCTACCGGTACGCCGAGGGGAGGGCGGCGGGGTGAACGAAGCGAACGGCTACCTGCTCGAGGTCGAGGGCGTACGGAAGGCGTTTCCGGGCGTGCAGGCGCTCGACGACATGCACATCAACCTGCGGTTCGGCGAGGTGCTGGCCCTGGTCGGTGAGAACGGCGCCGGCAAGTCGACGCTGATGAAGCTGCTGTCGGGTATCTACGTGCCGGACGCGGGCTCGTTTCGGCTGCGGGGCCAGCCGTTCAAGCCGGAGAGCCCCAAGCACGCCCTGGAGTCCGGCATCAGCATCATCCATCAGGAGTTCAACCTGATGCCGCACCTGACGGTCGCGCAGAACATCTTCATCGGCCGCGAGCCTCGGCGCGGCCTGATGCTGTCCGACCGGGCACTCAACCGCCGCGCGGCTGAGCTGGTCGACCGGCTGGGGCTGCCGCTCGACATCCGGGCCACGGTCAGCGACCTGACGGTCGCCAACCAGCAGATGGTCGAGATCGCCAAGGCGCTGTCCTACGACGCCCGGGTACTGATCATGGATGAGCCCACCGCGGCGCTGAACGACGCCGAGGTGCGCACCCTGCACGGGCTGATCCGCCGTTTCATCCGCGAAGACACGGGCGTCATCTACATCTCGCATCGGATGGACGAGTTGAAGGCGATCGCCGACCGCATCACCGTCATCCGGGACGGCCGGTACGTCGGCACGCTGGACACCGCGAAGACTGGCATGCGGGAGGTCATCACCCTGATGGTCGGGCGCACGCTCACCAGCGACGCGCGCCCGGTGGACGTACGAGACGGGCGCGAGACCGTGCTCGACGTCCAGGGTCTGTCCACAAAGGAGCTGTTGCGGGACGTCAGCTTCACGCTCGGCAAGGGAGAGATCCTCGGCTTCGCCGGGCTCATGGGCGCCGGGCGCACCGAGGTCGCCCGCGCGCTGGTCGGTGCCGACAAGGCGAGCGGTGGCACGATCCGCGTACACGGGCAGCAGGTGAGGATCCACACGCCGGCCGAGGCCGCCGAGCTGCGCATCGGGTACCTGTCGGAGGACCGCAAGCAGCTCGGCCTGCTGCTCGAACACGACGTGAGCGACAACATCACGCTGCCGTCGCTGCGTGAGCGGTTCAGCCGGTGGGGCCTGGTCGACAAGCTTGTCGCGCGGCGCGCCGCCAAGGAGGTGGCCGGCCGGCTGAGCATCAAGACGCCGTCGGTGCGGCAGACCACGAAGTTCCTCTCCGGGGGCAACCAGCAGAAGGTCGTCATCGCGAAGTGGCTGGTCAAGGACTGCGACATCCTCATCTTCGACGAGCCGACGCGCGGGATCGACGTCGGCGCCAAGGAAGAGATCTATGCCCTGCTGGGCAGCCTGGCCCAGCAGGGCAAGGCGATCATCATGATCAGCTCCGAGCTGCCCGAGGTGCTCCGGATGTCCCATCGGATCGTGGTGATGACCGAGGGACGGGTCAGCGGCATCCTCTCCGCGGACGAGGCCACCCAGGAGAGCGTCATGCACCTGGCCACCCTGCGCCCCAACGAAAACCCCGAGGACGCCGCCGAGCTTGGCCTGCTCGACCTGGACTCGACCGAACCGAAGGCGGTATGAGATGACGTCCCTGCTCTCCCGCGCGGAAGGCGCCACCGACCGGGCCACCTGGATCGCCGCCGCCAAGAACCGCCTCCAGCAGCTGCTGGCGTTCGCGAGCCTCATCGTGATCTTCACGTTCTTCTCGATCGCGAACTCCGCCTTCCCGACGTACTCCAACGTCATCAACATCCTGTTCAGCACCGTCGTGATCGGCACGCTCGCGCTGGGTACGACGTTCGTCATCATCACCGGCGGCATCGACCTGTCGATCGGCACCGGCATGGCGCTGTGCGCGGTCATGTCCGGTGTGTTCATCGTCGAGGCGGGCCTGCCCGTCATCCTCGGCATGCCGCTCGCCATCATGTTCGGCGGCCTGATCGGCCTGGTCAACGGCGTCAACGTCGCGGTGTTCAAGCTGCCGCCGTTCATCGCCACCCTGGCCATGATGCTGGTGGCGCAGGGCCTCGCCCTGGTGATCTCCAACAGCACGCCGATCTACTTCACCGACAATCCCGGCTACATCAAGATCTCGACCGGTGAGCTGATCCCCGCGCTGAACATCCCCAACGCCGTCCTGGTGCTGGTCGTGGCCGCGGTGATCGCCGGCTTCCTGCTGAGCAAGACCCTGCTCGGCCGGTACACGTACTCCATCGGCAGCAACGAGGCCGCGACCGCGCTTTCCGGCATCGACGTGCGGCGCTGGAAGATCGTCATCTACACGCTGGCCGGCCTGTTCACCGGCCTCGCCGGCGTGATGATCTCTGCGCGTCTCGGCTCGGCCCAGCCGGCCACCGGCATGGGCTACGAACTCCAGGCCATCGCGGCCGTCGTCATCGGCGGCACCTCGCTGGCTGGCGGCAAGGGCTCGATCATCGGCACCGTGATCGGCGCCCTCATCATCTCGGTCCTCAACAACGGCCTCCAGATCATGTCCATCCCCCAGGAGTGGCAGAACGTCATCCTCGGCCTGGTCATCCTCGTGGCGGTCTATGCCGACATGGTGCGCAAGAAGGAAGCCTGACGTGACGACCCACGGATACAAGGGAGCACCCACCATGAAAAGAAATCGAATTCTCGCAACCATTGCCGTCGCCGCTCTCGCGCTCGTCGCCTCCGGATGTGGAGACGACGGTGACGGTGGCACCGGCAGCGGCGGCGACCAGAAGTACATCGCCATCGTCTCCAAGGGCTTCCAGCACCAGTTCTGGCAGGCGGTGAAGAAGGGCGCGGAGGACGAGGCGGCCAAGCAGGGCGTACGC
The DNA here is from genome assembly GCF_036906915.1 of Micromonospora sp. CPCC 206061. Classification (NCBI taxonomy): domain Bacteria; kingdom Bacillati; phylum Actinomycetota; class Actinomycetes; order Micromonosporales; family Micromonosporaceae; genus Micromonospora; species Micromonospora sp. CPCC 206061. Next base: position 24,811 of record NZ_JBAKHX010000001.1, on the reverse strand, counting down.
ATCACGTTCGAGGGCCCCGCCACCGAGGCCGACATCGAGGCGCAGACGACGATGCTCACCAACGCGCTGGCCAAGAAGCCGGACGCCATCGGCTTCGCCGCGCTCGACAGCAAGGCCGCCGCGCCGCTGATGGAGCAGGCGAAGTCGGCCAACATCCCGGTGATCGCCTTCGACTCCGGTGTGGACAGTGACGTACCGCTGACCACCGCCGCGACCGACAACAAGGCGGCCGCCGGCGAGGCGGCCAAGCACCTGTCCGAGCTGATCGGCGGCTCAGGCAAGGTGGCCCTCGTCGTGCACGACCAGACCAGCGTCACCGGCCGGGACCGGCGCGACGGCTTCCTGGACTGGATGAAGACCAACGCGCCGGGCATCCAGGTGCTGCCGGCCCAGTACGGCGGCGGTGACCAGGCCAAGTCGGCCGACATCACCAAGTCGATCCTGCGCGCCAACCCCGACATCAAGGGGATCTACGGTGCCAACGAGGGTTCGGCCATCGGCGTGATCAAGGGCATCGAGGAGGCCGGCAAGTCGGGCGTCGTGGTCGTCGGCTTCGACTCCGGTCAGGCCCAGATCGACGCCATCAAGAACGGCACCGAGGCGGGCGCCATCACGCAGAACCCGGTCGGCATGGGCGCCGCTGTGGTGAAGGCGGCGGTCGAGGCCATCAATGGCCAGACCCTGCCGAAGACCATCGACACCGGCTTCTACTGGTACGACAAGACGAACATCGACTCGCCGGAGATCCAGGCGGTCCTCTACAAGTAACCCATCACCCGGAACCGCTGGACGGGCGGGCCCTCGACACGGTCGAGGACCCGCACCGGACAGCTGGACCCCTTGGTGCGCCTTCCAGCGGCGTCGGCGGGCGCAGATGGCGTACACGCGGGCCCGCGCCACCGCACATCGCCGGTCAGCGCGGGCGCATCCGGCGGATGCCGAGCACGGCCATGCCCAGCAGTATCACGCCGACGCCGGCCCAGACCCCGAACGCGAACGCCCGTCCCTGCGCCGGACCGGTGGTGACCTTCACCTGTACGAGGATGCGGCCGAGGGGCTCGCTGGCGGCGCCGACGAACTCCGCGGGCCAGGCCAGCACCCTCGCCCGCGTGCCCTGGGGCGCCAGCAGCACCGGCGCGCCGTCGCGGTCGCGCAGCTCGACCAGCCCGCTCTGCACGCCCGGGGTCAGCGTGAAACACCGCGACGCTGGCGCCGGAAGCCACCTGGCTCTCGGCGAGCGCCCACGACGTGTAGCTGACCTCGGGGGCGTACCCCGCCCGCCGCAGCAACTCGGTGACGAGCGTCGTGACCGGCCCGCCGCCGGGCAGGTCGGGGCCGACGTACGGCGCCCACGAGCCGCTCGAGACCAGTACCGGTCGGGCGGGCGAGCTCGGCGACGCCCGCAGCCCGGCAGCGATGACCACGGCCGCCACGATCACCACCACGGAGAGGACCAGGACCGGTCCCCAGGCCCGCAGCGGCCTCAGTCATGGCGCGGGGTGGGTGAGGGGCACGGCGAAGATCGTGCCATGCCCCGCCAAGGACCGGGAACCCCCGGCCACCCTGCCGGCGGGCGGGCCGGTGCCGATGTCCCGGCTGTGGCGCGGCTGCGGTCTAATGTTTGCGAGCCTGACAAGGTTAGGGAGTGCAGCGTGGCGCGCGTGCAGCAGGGACTACGGAGAGTCGCCCAGGCCGTGGCCGAGGGGGCCGATCCGCAGGCGATGGTCAGGGAGGGGATGCGGAGGCGAGCGGGGCTTACGGGCGACAGGCCGTCCGGCGAGGGCTCCGCGCCGCAGGACGGCGGGATGGACCCGGTCGACTTTCCGGCGGCCCGGGACCTCGGTGGCAGCGTCGACACGGTCATGGAGCAGCGCGCCGTACCGCTCGACGACGCCGGCGAGGCGCTGGGCACCAGCGAACAGCGACGCGTGGACGGCGAGCAGGTGCACGTCATCTGTCCGATGGTCATCCCGCGCGGCCGATCCCTCGTGAGCATGCTTCCGGTGTCGCTGCTGCTCGTGGTCGGCGCCCTGGGCACCGTCGTGGTCGCGGCCGCCAGCGATGGCAGCGTGTTGACCAACCCGTTCTTCGGTGTCCATTACTGGGTGCTGGCGCTGCTCGCGGTCGGCTTCGTGTGGTGGCGGCAGGGGATGGTGATGGTTCCCGACGGCTGCCAGGCTCTGATCACCCGTTTCGGGAAACTGGAGCAGGTGGTCGGGTCGGGCCGGGTGATCCTGCTCAACCCGTGGAAGCGGGTGTCGTACATCCTCAACACCACGCGCGAGTACCCGTTCAACGCGCCGGTGCGTGAAGCGCCGACCAAGAGCGGCGTCAAGGCGTCGATCGATCTGTTCATCCAGTTCCGGATCAGCGACCCGGTGGAGTTCGTGTACACGCTGGGCGCAGTGCGCGGCTTCGAGGAGAAGTTGAGCAACGCGGTCAGTGAGACGATCCGGAGCCTCATCTATGAGCAGGAGGCCGCCGAGATCTACAACATGGTGGGCGAGGACACCGGCCGGCTGCTCGATCAGCTCAACCAGCAGTTCCAGCCGGCGGTGGAGCTGACCAACGCGAACATCACGCACGCCGAGCCCTCCGACCGGCGGTACCGGATGGACCTGGCCGCACCGGAGATGGTGCGGGTGGCCAAGGAGGCGTACACCCACGAGTACGCGCTGCAGCTGCGCAAGGAGCAGGACGAGGGCGACCTGACCAAGGAGCTGGCGACGCTGCACGAGGCGCTCACCGCGATCCAGGCCGAGATCGCCCAGTACCAGGCTCAGATGGACACGGCTGTGGAGCGCGAGACCAACCGGGCCAAGGCGCTGGCGGCTGAGCGGTACGTGATGGCGGAGTCGGAGGCCCGCGCCAACGCGGCGCTGCTGGAGGCGCAGGCTCTGGACATTCGCGCGGTGAGCGCCGCGGAAGCGCCGGAGATCCTGGAGTTCCGCTACCAGCGGGCGGTGCTGGACACGCTGGAGGAGGTGGCCGACCACCTACCGCGGCTGATCCGGATCGGCGGCTCGGACGACGGCGCCGTAGGGGTTGACCTGCTCCGGCTCGCTCAGGAGCTGGTGGGGGAGCGGGGCGTCGACCTGTTCACCGAGGCCGACATGGCCGCCGTGCGTACCCGGCTCGCGGAGCTCTCCCAGCGCATCGCCGAACGAGAGGCGGACATCAGGAATCTGTTGGCGGCCGAGAGACCGACCGTCTCGGCCGCTTCGGACGGCGCGGCCGGCGAGTCGAAGGAGGCCGCACGGTGAGCAACCCACGCATGGGATACAGGTCCGTCATCTCGGAGTCGGTGGCGCCGTGGAGTGACATCGCTCGCCTCCTGCGGGGCGGCGACGCGGGCACCCTGATACCGGTCATCATTCCCCGTCACCGGCGCAGGGTGTGGTGGATGCTGCCGCTGTGGCTCGGCCTGCTCGCCGTGCTGACCGGCGTGATGTTCAGCGTGCGGGATTCGGACGGCGCGCTCGGCGCCGCCGCCACCGCGATGGCCGCGCTCAGCTACACCTTCGGCGGCTTCCTGCTGCTGATCGGGGCGCTGTGGTGGTGGCGTTCCTCGATCGTGGAGATCGAACAGGGTACGCACGGCGTCCTGACCCGCTATGGAGCGGTCACCCGCACGCTTGATCCCGGCCGTCACTATCTGTGGCATCCGTGGTCCCGGGTGGCCTTCGTGGTGGACGTGGCGACCGAGATCCCGTACTCGGCACCGGTCATGGCGTGCCCGACCCGGGAAAATGTGCCGCTACGCTCGATCGAGTTCTTCCTGAAGCTGCGCATCACCGACGCGGTGCTGTTCGTGCGCACCATCGGCGCCGGCAACTTCGACCTGGTGCTGTCCAGCGCCGTGCAGGACGCGATCCGGCAGCGGGCCCGCCGGGTGCAGACCGAGCGGGCGTACGACCTGCGCGGCTCGGACGTCGCCGACATGCAGGAGTTGCTCAACCGCCAACTGTCCCGTTACGGGGTGCGCATCACCGGCTGCAACATTCCCGACGTGCAACTGCCCGCGCAGTACCAGCAGCACCTCGCGACGCGCGAGCGTGTCGCCAAGGAGCACGCCGCCTACGAGCAGGAGTGGGGCCTGACCCGCAAGCGCCGCATCGACAGCCTCCAGATGGACATCGAGCGGGCGAAGAAGGTGCGCGACGCGCGCTTCGTCGAGGTGAAGGCCGCGCTGAACCAGGCGCGCGAGCAGGTGGCCCAGTTGCTTGAGCAGCAGGAGACCAACGCCCAGCGGGTACGGTTCGAGATCGAGACCCGTGGACGCAGTGGCCTCATCGCGGCCGAGAACGAGGCCCGCGCCCAGCGGCATCTCGCTCAGGCGTACCGCGACAACCGCGCGGTGCTCCAGTACGAGTTGGCCCTGCGCCGCCTCGACGTCGGAGCGGCGCTGGCGGAGAAGGCCCCGCAGCCGGTCGTGGTCCGTACCGACAGCGGGAGCGGTGACACGTCAGCACTGTCCACATTGCTCGCGGCGCAACTGCTGCCACAGTTGCCCGCCGGCACCACCGGCACGACCGGCGCGCAGCAGTAAGGCGCCGTCTACATCGCGGCCGGGCCTCGATGTAGACGGCGCCTTCGTCCAGGTGTAGAAGTCGGTGCCACGCTGCCCTGCTCGCGGAACGTGTTGGTGGACGAGTCCTTCACGCGGCCGAACGGCACGTTCAGGTCCAGGCCGCTGGTAGGGCGGTTCACCTTGACGACGCCCGCCTGCACGGCGTGGCCTAAGCCGGAGCGACGCGGGCGAGCATGAAGTCGACCACGGCGGGTCCGAAGTCGCCCGTGAGCGCGGGAATGTGGCCACCGTCCTTGATGGACCACAGCTCCACACGCGTGCCGTCCCGGCACCCTGTGGCGTAGGCCGTCACCACCGTCTCGGCGCCGGGCAGGCCGGAGTCGAGGTCGACGGGTGGGTTGGACGTGTCGGCCTGGTCGGTGCAGCCGTTCAGGCGCCGCCAGAGGCCGATCGTTTCGGCCACCGAGGGGTACGACCCGGTCGTGTTCTGGCCGCCCTCGTAGCGGACGATCCGGTCGGCGGTGCCGTGGATCTGCAGGACGCTGACCGCCCGACGGGGTGTGCACCGCGACGGGTCGTTGGTCGCGGCTCCGGCCAGCGAGACGATCGCGGCGATCTTGGTCGAATGCTCGCAGGCCATCCGGTGCGCCATGTACCCGCCGTTGGAGAACCCGATGATGTAGACCCGCCGGTCGTCGATCGCGTATGCCCGCTCGACCGCGTCGATCACCTTGCGAAGGTATCCCGAGTCGTCGACCCCGCTGCGGTCGAAGTCGCAGCACGCGTCGGCCGCGTTCCAGAACCGGTCGCCGGCCCGGTTCTTGGTGCCTTCCGGCATCGCGTACAGGAATCCCCAGCGTTCGGACTCGGCGGTGAGCTTGAAGTAGTTCTCCTGCATCGCGGCGTCGGTCTCGAAGCCGTGCAGCACCACGACGAGGGGTGCCTCACGCGCGGAGTCGTACCCGCCGGGCACGTACAACCGGAACGGTCGGTCGTCGACGGTCAGCGTGACGGTGGTGGCGGGCTCGGGCTCGTCTCGCGTGTCGCCGCACGCCGCGAGCAGGCACAGGACCAGCGCCGCGAGGAGCCCTCGTCGAGCCGTCATACCAGCGACGCTACATGCTTCGATTGATCGCTTCCGCTGCCGTCCATGCGGACATGGACAGCCAGGCCGCCCGAGCGTAGCGTCGATTTTGGTACTTTGTCACCTTTAGTCGGGAGGTGTTCTCTATGCCATCGGCGCAGGGAATCGGGCACATCATGCTGACGGTCACCGACGTCGGGCGCAGCGCCGACTTCTACAACCGCTTGCTGGACGGGCAGACGCTCGTGTCCGCCAGCGACGAGACCGGGCCGCTCGCGGTGTGCGCGGGGCCGGTGCTCATGGTCGGGTTCCGCACCCATCAGGCGACCGACGATAAGGACGAGTTCGACCCCGCGCGCGTCGGGCTCGACCACATCGGCATCCACGTCGAGTCACGCGCGGAGTTGGAGGACTGGCGGCGGCGCCTGGACGAGCAGGGCGTGCTGCACTCGGCGATCGTCGAGGACCAGCTCGGCGCGCACCTCAACGCCAAGGACCCCGACAACATCGCCATCGAGTTCTTCGCAACGTCGGAATCCTAGAAGCGATCCGGAACGCGGCGCCGATACGGCACAATCGGGCAGAGACCGCCGATAGGAGGGAAATTGCCTAACATGATTTTGAAACGGCTGGCTGTGCCGCTGCTCGCGCTGGGAATGCTCGGCGTTGGCGCGGCACCGGCCACCGCGGAGCCCAGAGCAGACAAGGTCATCGTGCTGCCGGGCGCCACCTCTGCCGAGGGCATCGCCGCGGGCGCCGGATCGACGTTCTACGCCGGTGACCTGTTCGCCGGTGACATCTTCCGCGGCGATGTCCGGCGCGGCACCGCGGAGCTCTTCATCGACGCGCCGGCGGGCCGGAACGCGGTCGGCCTGAGAGCCGACCTCCGCCACAACCTGCTCTTCGTCGCGGGCGGGGCCACCGGCCAGGCGTACGTGTACCACCTGCGGACCGGCGCGACCGTGGCCACGTACCAGATCCCGAACGGCACCCTCATCAACGACGTGGCGGTCACCCGCCGCGGCGCGTGGTTCACGGACTCCGCGCAGGGGAAGCTGTTCTTCGTGCCGGTCGACGGATACGGCAAGCCGGGTCCGCTGCGCACGCTTACCCTCACCGGCCCGGCCGCCGACACCAGCGGCGAGTTCAACCTGAACGGCATCGCGGCCACGGCGGACGGCCGTACCCTGCTCGTCGCGCACTCGGCCGCGGCGCGGATCTTCACGGTCGACCCGGTGACCGGCGCCAGCGCGGTGATCGAGGGCGTCGAGGTGCCCAATGTGGACGGCATCGTGCTCGATGGCCGTCGACTGTGGGCGGTGCAGAACTTCAACAACCAGATCTCACGGTTCCAGCTCAGCGGCGACCTGAGCGAGGGCACGCTCAAGAAGGTCATCACCAGCCCGCACTTCGCCATCCCGACGACGGCGGCGCTCTTCGGCCACCGGCTCGCGGCGGTCAACGCGCACTTCGACACCGGCTTCCCGCCGACCTCGCCCACGTACGAGGTGGTCGTCGTCGACGCGTAGCCAGGCTGCGCCCCGCGCTCAGCGCGCGGGGCGCAGCACACCGGCCAGCTCGCCGCGCGAGGCGATGCCGAGTTTCGGGTACGCCTTGTAAAGGTGGTACGCGACCGTCCGCGGGCTCAGGTAGAGCTGGGCGGCGATATCGCGATTGGACAGTCCCTGTGCGGCCAGCCGGCTGATCTGAAGTTCCTGCGGCGTGAGCGCGGCAGCAAGCTCCACATCGGAGCGGGCACTCGCGCTCGCGCCGGTCGCGCCCAGCTCCGCGCCGGCCCGGTCGGCCCACGGCGTACACCCTATGGCCCGAAAGGCCCGCTGGGCCGCTTCGAGGTGGCCGCGCGCGTCGATTCGCCGCCGGACCCGCCGCAGCCACTCGCCGTAGAGCAACTCCGTGCGGGCCCGCTCGAACGGGCGCGCGAGCTCGTCGTGCCGCGCCAGCGCGTCCTTGTAGTGCTGCTCGGCCTGCTCGTCGGGTGCGATCAGGGCCTGGCAGCGGGCCAGCAGCGCGTCGATCCACGGCTGGCGCAGGGTGCGACCCCAGACCGTGTACGCGGCGAGCGGCTCCGCGACCTCGCCGGCCCGGCCCAGGCGCACGGCCGCCTCGACGAGGTCCGGTACACATCGGACAACCGCGCTCTGGTGGCCGGTGGGGCCGCGGGCGACGCCCAGCAGGCGGTCGAACGCCGCCTGGACGCGGCCGTGCCCGAGGTCCAGCAAGGCCAGCGCGGTCTGCGCGGTCGTCGCACCGGCCAGCGACGCGGCCGGCGCATCGGCGTCGCCCTCCAGCAGGGCATCGGCGACGCGGGCACGGCACTCCCGCTCGTCTCCCTCGGCTGCGGCCACGTACGCCAGGGCGCCGGCGGCGTAACTGACCCACAGCGGCTGGCCGGTGTCGCGGGCGATCCGCGCCGCCTCGGCCCCGCTGACGCGGGCGTCGCGGTGCCGGCCGAGCAGCGCCTGCGCCATGGTCAGGAACCCGAGCCCTGCGGGCAGCGCGCCCACGGTGCCCTCCTCGCGGGCCCGTGCGACAAGCTCGGCGGCCACCTCCGCGGTGACGCTCTCGCGGCCGAGTACCAGCGCCCGGCTGGCCACCTCGACCAGCGCCTGCGGGCCGAGCTCGCGCCCGGCGGCGACCGCGCGCGGCAGGACCTCGTCGACCGGCGGCAGCCCCGCCACGGAGAGGCCGAGGCCGGTCGCGGCGCACCAGCGCACGAGCGTGCGCAGCGCCGCCAGGGCGCCGCCGGGGTCGAGGTCGAGGGCGTCGAACCGGTTGACGGCGTCGAGCATCAGCGGCCGGTCGGTCGGCGCGGCCCACACCGCGTGAAAGGCCCGCATGAGCATCCAGAACCCGCGCTCGGGCGCCGTCCGGGACACCAGCGTCGCGTCGCCCGTCAGCAGCGTGTACGCGTCGCGCAGTTCCCCCCTGGGCGAAGCCGGCCGCTGCCCGCACCTCGGTCAGCCGCGCCCGCAGCCGGGGGTCGGTCACGTCGGCGGCCACCCGGCGTGCCCGCGCGGCGGCCCAGGGCAGCTGGCCGCCCGCGACCGCCGCCTCGCACGCCAGCACCTGCCGGCGTACGGCGTCAGCGGGGTCCTCGCTGAGCTGGGCGGCCCGTTCGTAGGCCGCGGTCGCGGCCGCGTGACCGGCCCGCCCCGTCGCCCGTGCGGCCGCCTGCTCCAACTCACGGGCGACCGCCTCGTCGGGGCCGAGCGCGGCGGCGGCCAGGTGCCAAGCGCGCCGGTCGGCGTCGCCGCGCTCTCCGTGCGCGGCCGCCCAGGCCGCGTGCGCGGCGATCCGGTCGGTCAGCGGCGCGCCCTGGTAGGCGGCGGCCCGCACCAGCGGGTGCCGGAAGGCGAGGCTGTGACCGCGCGCCGCCACGAGCCCGGCCACCTCCGCCGGTCGCACGTCGTCGAGGCCGGCGCCGACCCGCGCGCCCGCCCGAACCAGCAAGGCCAGGTCCGCCGCGTCGTCGGCGCCCGCCAGGAGCAGCGGGGTCTGCGTCCGGGCGGGCAGCGCCCGGACCTGGCCGTGGTACGCGTCGAGTACACGGCTGGTCAACGGCAGCGGGTCGAGCTGCGAGCGGCGGTTCGCGGCCAGGGATGGCAGCTCCCGCAGCGCCAGCGGGTTGCCGCCCGTCTCGGCGATCAGCCGGTCGCGCTCGGCGGGGCTCAGCGCGGCGCCGCCGTCGTCGAGGAGCGCGGCGGCGCTGGCGGCGTCGAGCCCGGCCAGCCGCAGCTCGGGCAGCTCCGCCTGCCCGAACGGCACGGGGTGGTCGCGGGCGGCGAACAGCATGACGACGCCCTCCCGGGCCAGCCGGCGCGCGGCGAACAGCAGCGCCTCGGCCGACTCGCGATCCAGCCAGTGCGCGTCGTCGACCAGGCACAGCAGGGGCGCCGCCTCGGCCAGCAGGGACAGCACCGCGGCACCCACGACGAACCGGTCGCGGGCCCGCTCGGCCTCCGCCAGCCCGAGCGCCGCCGACAGGGCGTGCCGCTGCGGCCGGGGCAGCGCCGGCAGGCCGTCAAGGGCCGGGCCGAGCACCAGGTGCAGGCCCGCGAACGGCAGCCGCGCCTCCGACTCGACCCCGGCGGCGCGCAGCACCCGCAAGCCGCCCATGGCCGCGGCGCGGGCCGCCGCGTCGTCGAGCAGGGCGGTCTTGCCGATGCCCGGCTCACCGCGTACGACCAGGGCGGCGCTGGCGCCACCGGCCGCCCCGGCCAGCAGCGCCTCGACGGTCGCCTGCTCCGCGGCGCGCCCCCGCGGCACGCGCGACGACCTGGGAGAACTCCCGGATCGCCGAGCGGGAGCCGGCGGACGAGGTACGCGCGCTCAAGGCCGCCGGCGGCGGTCACATCATCGTCCTGGCCAGCATCAGCGTCATCCAGGCACTGCTGCGCGCCGAGCTGGTCGACGAGCTGCGGCTGACCATCGTGCCGGCCGTCATCGGCGGTGACGAGCTGCGGCTGTTCTCCGACGACCTGCCGGCGTCGAAGTGGCAGACCGGCTCGCTGACCACGTTTCCCGGCGGCGCGATCGCGCTGCGCTACGACCGCCGCTGACCGATGCGGCACACGGCGGTCGTGCACGGAACCGGTGAAGCCGCTGGCGCCTGGGCCGCGACGCTGGAGGGCGCCGGCGTGCGGGTGTACCGCGCTGCCGGCGACCTGCTGGACGAGGCCTCTGTCCAGGCGGAGATGGACGGCGTGGCCGCCGCGGCCGGCGGAGTCGACATCGCTGTCGTCGTGCCGGTCCGCGAAGACGTCGACGGCGTCCGGCTGGTCGACGCCACCGTGGCCGACGTCGTGCGCCCGGTCGTGGCGCGGCTCGCCTCGGCGTGCATCGGCGCCACAATCGCGGCGCGGCTCATGGCCCGGCAGGGCAGCGGGCTGGTGCTCGTGCTGGACGACGGCGTCGGGCCAGCCGGCGCGGCCGTGGCGGCGCTGGTGCGCGTCCTGGACGCCGAGCTCACACCCGCACGGCGTCCGTTGCCTGCGGGCCCGGCCCACGTGTGTCACGGTGGGCGGGTGAGGCAGTACCGGCGCCGCACCGTGCTGGGGATCTGGGTTGCCGCCGCGGCCCCGATGGCGCTGCTGGCCTGGGTGGTCGCGCCGGCGGTGGGCTCGCCGTCGAGCCCCCGATTTCCGCTGGCGCTGTTCGCGGTGGAGGTCGCCGGACTGCTGTGGCAGGGGGTACTCGCGCTCGCGCTGGTGGCGTGGGAGCGCCGCGCCGCCCCGGACCTGCGAGTGCGGGACGCGCTGTGGCTGCGGGCACCGGTCGACCGGGCCGGCCGGCGCCGGGGCAGGCTCTGGTGGTGGCTCGTCCCGTTCCTCGTGGCGTACGGAGTGCTCCAGGTCCTGCCGGTCGAGTTGCCGGCGCCGAGCGGGCACAGCTTCGGCGAGTTCCTCACCTCCGATGCGGCACGGGAGGCGCTGCCTGGCGCGTGGGGGCTGCTGGCGCTGGTGGTTCTCGGGCAGTTGGCGAACACGGTCGTGGGTGAGGAGTTGCTCTTCCGCGGCCTGCTGCTGCCCCGGATGAGGGGCGCCTTCGGCCGCGCGGACTGGGTGGCCAACGGCGTGCTGTTCGGGCTGTACCACGTGCACATGCCGTGGTCGATTCCCGGCGCGGTGATAGCGGGGCTGCTGTTCGCCTACCCGACCCGCCGGTTCCGCAGCGCGTGGATGGGCATCGCGATCCACTCCGCCCAGAGCGTGGTGGTGGTCGCGATCGTGATGGCACTCGTCATCGGGTAGGAATCGGAAAAGCGTTATCGGCGCGATGCCAGCGCCGCCTCCTATGCGGGTGGACACAGAGATCAAGGAGATCACGGAGTGTCATCGCAGAAGGACGGCAAGGCGATCAACCGGCGGCGGCTGCTGACGGCGGCGGTGCTCGGCGCGGGCACGTTGAGCGTGGTGGGCGGGTCGGCCGCCGCGCTCGCGGGCATGCGTGACGGGCGGCCGGGTGCGTTCCTACGGCGCCCGCCGACCACATCCGCTCCCGCTACGCCCGGGCCCTCTCCATCCCCATCCCCGTTCCCATCCCCGTCGTCATCGCTCACGCCCACGGTCTCAGCCACCAGGCGCGCGGGCATCAACCACCCGGGCGCGCTGCATACCAAGGCCGACTTCGACCGCATGGCCGCCAAGGTGAAGGCCGGCGCGCAGCCGTGGAAGGCCGGCTGGGACCGCCTCGTCGCCAACCCGCACGCGCAGAGCGGATACCAGCCGCGTCCGGTGGCGACCGTCGTCCGGGGCGGCACCGGGCAGAACTACGCGCTGCTGTTCAAGGACGCGGCCGCCGCGTACCAGAACGCCCTGCGCTGGAAGATCGCCGGCAGCCAGGAGCACGGCGACAAGGCGCGCGACATCCTGAACGCGTGGTCGGCCACGTTGAAGGCGCTCGCTGGCAACGCCGACCGGTTCCTGCTCGCGGGTTTGCAGGGGTGGCAGCTGGCCAACGCCGGCGAGATCATGCGGGGGTATCCCGGCTTCGCCCAGGAGCGTTTCGCGGCGATGCTGACCGGCGTCTTCTACCCGATCAACAACCAGTTCCTCGCCAAGCACAACGGCGCCTGCATCACGAACTACTGGGCCAACTGGGACCTGTGCACGGTGGCGTCCGTGCTCGCCATCGGCATCTTCTGCGACGACCAGAAGAAGATCGACCAGGCCGTCACCTATGTCAAGACAGGCGCCGGCAACGGCTCCATCATGCACGCGGTGCCGTTCCTGCACCCCGGTGGGCTCGGCCAGTGGCAGGAGAGCGGGCGCGACCAGGGGCACACCCTGATGGGTATAGGCCAGCTGGGCGCGATCTGCCAGATGGCGTGGAACCAGGGGCACGACCTTTTCGGGTACGCCGACAACCGCTTCATGAAGACCGCGGAGTACGTCGCCCGGTACAACCTGGGCCAGCAGGTGCCGTTCACGACGTACCGGTGGGGCACCGGCCAGAACTGCGCGGGGCGGGAGCAGACCGTGGTGTCGGAGGCCGGCCGGGGCATCAACACACCGGTGTGGGCGCTGCTCTACAACCACTACGGGGTGCGGCAGGGCCTGCGCGTGCCCAGCATCGAGGCGTACGCCAGGCGCGTTGGCCCGGAGGGCGGCGGCGGAGACTACGGCCCCAACAGCGGCGGCTACGACGCCCTCGGCTTCGGCACCTTGGCCTACACCCGCTAAGAGACCCGCCGCCGCGCGGGGTACGGGGGGTCAGGGCGGGGGGAGTGCGAGCTTGGCGGCCACGGCGGTGGCTTCGGGGTGGCCAAGGGCGGTGAAGACGTCCAGGGCCTGCCGCCACGCCGCCACGGCCGCCTCCCGGTCGCCCGCGGCCTCGTGCGAGTCGCCGAGGCGTACCAGGGTCAGCGCGCCATCGCCGCGGTCGCCGACCTCGTCGAACAGCGCGACCGCCCGCTGGTAGCACTCGACGGCCCGGTCGGCGTGGCCCGCGCGGTGGTGGATGTACCCGAGGCTGTCCCAGGTGTGCGCCTGCCCGTACGGGTCGGCGAACCGCTCCAGCAGCGCCAGCGCCTGCTCACAGTGGACGAGCGCCTGGTCGTGCTCGCCCAGCAGGGCGTGGTACCAGCCGACCGCGTTGAGCGCCTTGGCCCGTCCGCGGTCGTGGCCGCCGGACCGGAAGCCGGCGACCGCTCGCTCGGCGTGGTGCAGCGCGCCCCGCGGGTCGTCGCGGCGCTCGCCCAGCAGCGCGAGGCTCTGGTGGGTGTAGCCCTGGCCGACATCGTCGCCCGCCTCGGCGAACAGCCGCAGCGCGCGCTGGTAGTTCGCGAGCGCCTCGGCGTGGTCGTCGACGTAGGTGGCGGCGAGGCCGACGCAGCGGTGCGCCTCGGCCTCCTCGTCCAGCCGCCCGATCCGCCGCGCGGCGGGGATGGCGGTCCGCCACACCGTGGCCATCGCGGCCCGGTGTCCACGGTAGACATGGAACGTGCGCAGCGCCCACGCGAGCTGCAACACCGGCACGTCGAAGCCGTCCTCGGCGGCCCGGCGCTGTACGGCGAGCAGCACGGCGTGCTCGGTGTCGAACCAGGCCAGCGCCTGGTCCTCGCTGGCCGGCCGCTCCGGGGTGGTGCCCGGCGCTGGCGGGTCGAGCGCGAGCCGTATGGGGTCGCGCAGCGGGTACACGACCCGGTCGGCGTGGTACGCGCTGTGCGTGTAGTGGTCGAGCATCCGCCGTACGGCGGTGGCGCGCTCGCCGTCGCCGTCCTCGACCCGGCACCGCTCGGCGGCGTAGACGCCCAGCAGGTCGTGCCGGACGTACCGGCCGGGTGCCTGCTCGGCCAGCAGGTTCGCCTGGACCAGCTCCAGCAGCAGGGGACGGATCGCGGACGGCGGGTGGCCGGCGAGGCTCGCCGCCGCGGGCACCGACACCTCTGGCCCGGGGTGCAGGCCTAGCAGGCGGAACAACCGCGCCGCGGGCGGGCTGAGCGACGCGTACGACCAGGAGAACACCGCGCGCACCTGGCTGGTCCGGTCGGCGGTGTCCAGGACGTCCAGGCGCTGCCCGGCCTCGTTCAGCTCGTCGGCGACGTCGTGCAGCGCGAACCCGGACTGCCGCACCCGCGCCGCCGCGATCGTCAGCGCGAGCGGCAGCCGCGCGCAGGCGGCGATGATCCGACTGACCGCGTCGGGATCGCCGGCGACCTGGTCGGGGCCGAGTCGCTGGGCGAGCAGGTCGCGGGACTCCACCGTGGAGAGCGGGTCGAGCATGACCGGCTCGGCGCCGACGCCGGCGACCAGGCCCGTGAGGCGGTCGCGGCTGGTCACCACCACGACCGCGGATGGGGTACCGGGCAGGAGCGGCCGGATCTGGTCGGCGTCGCGGGCGTTGTCCAGGACGATCAGCATCCGCTTGCCGGCGACCCTGCTGCGGTACAGGCCGACCTGGCTGTCGAGACCGGCCGGGACGGCGTCGGGCGGCACGCCCAGCGCGTCGAGCAAGCCGCGCACCGCCTCGGTCGGTGGCGTCAGCCGCCCGCCCGGGTCGAACCCGCGCAGGTTGACATAGAGCTGGCCGTCGGGGAAGTGACGGGCGGCGCGGTGTGCCCAGTGGATCGCGAGGGCGGTCTTGCCGACGCCCGGGGTGCCGGACAGCACGGCGACGGCGACGGCCCGGCCGGTCGGGCCGTCGAGCAGCGCGTCGAGCCTTGCCAGCTGCGCCTCCCGCCCGGCGAACGCGCTGACGTCGGGCGGCAACTGCGCGGGTGCGCCGGCGGCCGGCGGCTGGTCGACGCTCAGCGTGGCGGCGGCGAGGAACTCGTCGCGGTCGGCGCCGGTCAGACCGAGCGCCGCGGCGAGCAGGTTGACGGTCTGCGGCCGGGGCGCCGCGATCCGGCCGGCTTCCAGCTTGCCGATCGCCCGGACGCTCAGCCCCGCCTTGGCGGCCATGTCCTCCTGGGTCCAGCCGTGCCGGCGGCGATGCCCGCGCAGCAGCCGACCGAACACCCCGGGCCTCCCACCCCTGCGGCACCAAGTACCGCCAAAGTACCGGTGCCGTTCCTGGTCTGGGGCACCAGCATTCGCCAGGATGAATCCTAGGTGGCGTCCGGCGGATCTCCGGGACACGGGGGCCGGTGATCCGCCGGACCTCACCTACGGTGTAGGGAGTTGGCGCTACTAGGCTTTGCGCGTGGACGTCACCGTGCGGTTGCTGGGGACGTTCGGCCTCGGTGCCGGCCCGGCCGAGCCGCTCCAGCCACGACCGCGCGCCCTTCTGGCTGGCCTGGCACTCCATGCCGGTCGTGCGGTGACGACCGGGCAGATCGCGGCCTGGCTGTGGGACGACCACCTGCCCGACAGTCCCGAGGCGGCCATCCGCACCCACGTGAGCCGGCTGCGCCGCAACCTCGCCGGCATGCCGCCCATCCGCACGCTGACCGGCGCCTACGTGTGGGAGGTCGACCGGGCCTCGGTCGACGCGCTCTGGTTCGAAGACCTGGTCGCGGGTGTCGAGCGGATGTCCAGTGCCGACGCCGAACGCCGCCTCGGCACCGCGCTGGCGCTCTGGGAAGGCCCCGCTCTGGCCGACATCCCGACGACCGACGCCGTGCACGCCGAGCGGACCCGCCTGACCGAGCTGCGGCTACTCGCCGTGGAGCGGCGAAGCGACCTGCTCATCGACCGGGGCCAGGCCGCCGACCTGGTCGGCGACCTGCGCAGCCTGGTGGTCGAGTTCCCCTTCCGGGAGCGCTTCATCCACCAGCTGATGGTGTGCCTGGACCGGGCCGGCCGCCGGGTCGACGCGCTGCGCGAGTACCGCGACGCGTACCGGCGCTTTCGGGAGCACCTCGGCGTGCTTCCCGGATCCGAGCTGCAACGGCTGCACCAGGACCTGCTGCTGAGTGAGGCCTCGCCGGATGCCGGCCGAGTGGAAGTGTCCACTGCGGACGAGCCGGCGTCGGCGGTGCGGTTCCGCCTGCTGGGGCCCGTCGAGGCGCTGGCCGGCCACCAGCCGGTGCGGCTCAGCCCGTTGCAGCGGGCGCTGCTGGCCGTGCTGCTGCTCAACGCGCACCACCCGATGACGGCCGGCTGCCTGGCCGCGGCGCTGTGGGGCGAGCCGCTGCCGGCCGCGTACGAGGCGCGTGTCCGCACGCTGGTCGCCGCGCTGCGCAAAGCGCTGGGCTCGCCTCGGCTGATCACCACCGACCGATCGGGCTACCGGCTGCGGCTGGAGCCCGGCCAGCTCGACCTGGAGGTCTTCCAGCGCCACGTCGACCAGGCCGAGCAGGCGGCGAGGGATGGGCGGCCGGGCGTCGCGCTCACCCACTACGACGAGGCGCTCGCGCTGTGGGGCGGTGCGGCTCTGGCCGGTACCCGAGGCTCCTTCGCCACCGCGGAGGCCGCCCGTTTGGAGGGGCTGCGGTCGGCGGCCGCGGAGCGCCGCCAGCGCCTGCGCGACCTCGCCGGCGAGCCTGCGCCGGCCGCGAGCCCGGCGCCGCGTTCGCTGCCGGCCGCGTCCGGCCGGGTCGTGGGGCGCGGCGCGGAGCTCGCGGCGCTGGAGGAGCTCCGCGCCGGACCCGACCGCCTGCTGCTCGTGGTCGGCACCGCGGGGGTCGGCAAGACCGCGCTGGTCACCGAGTGTGCGCACCGCTGGGCTCGGGACTTCCCGGACGGCCAGCTCTTCCTGAAGATGCGCGGGTTCGACCACGGGCCGCCGGCGTCCGCGGCCGAGGCGCTGCCGCAGCTGCTGTACGGCCTCGGGGTGCCGGCCGGTGACATCCCGGTCGACCTGGAACGGCAGGTGGCCCGCTACCGGTCCCTCGTCGCGGGGCGGCGGATCCTGGTGGTGCTCGACGACGTCGCCGACCCCGAGCAGGTCCGCCCGCTGCTGCCCGGTGAGCCGGGCTGCCTCGTCCTTGCCACCAGCCGTGACCGGCTCGGCGGCCTCGTCGCGCTGGACGGGGCGCGCCGCGTCACGCTCGACGTGCTGGCGCCGGATGCCGCGATCGACGTACTCCGGCAGGCCGGCGCCGCGCAGCTCGACGCCGAGCTGGACGCCGCCGAGGAGCTCGCCCGGCTGTGCGGGTACCTGCCGCTGGCGCTACGGATCGCCAGTGCGCGGCTGTCGGACCGGGAGCACCACACCATCCGCCAGCACGTCGACGAGTTGCGGCACGGCCGGATGGACGGGCTCCAGTTCGCGGGCGACCACCGGGCGACCGTGCGCGGCGCGTTCGACCTGTCGTACCGTGCCCTGCCGGAGCCGGCGCGCCGCCTGTTCCGGCTGCTCAGCCTCGTGCCGAGCCCCGCCGGGCTGACCAGTGCGGCGGCCGCCGCACTGGCGGCGACCTCCGTGGCGGACGCCGGCCGCCTGCTCGACACGCTCGCCCGCGTGCACCTGGTCCGCGACCGCACTCCCGGCCGGTTCAGCAGCCACGACCTGCTGGGGGAGTACGGCGTCGAGCTGGCAGCCGAGGAGGACCCGCCCGCGGAGCGTGCCGCCGCCGTGCGGCGCCTGCTTGACCACTACGTGTCCGCCACCGATCGCGCCGCCGCCGTGATGCTTTCGCCGACCGTGCTGCTGACGCGGCCGCCGCCGGTGCCGGGCGTGCCGCAGATCGCGCTGGGTGACGCGGCCGAGGCGACGGCGTGGACCACCGCCGAGTGGGACAATTTGACCGCCGCGGTCGAGTACGCGGCCCGCTGCGGCCCCGCCGACGCGGCCTGGCACCTTGCCGACGCGCTGCGCGGCCCCATGTACCTGCGCGGGACCGCGTCGCAGTGGCTGGCGGTCACCGAGCGCGGGCTCGCCGCCGCCTGCCAGCACGGCGACGCGCGGGCCGAGGCGGCGATGCGGTTCTGCCTGGGGCTCGCCCGTTGGCGCATGGCCGACTACCGGACCTCCCTTTCGGAGTACGAGCGGGCGCTCGACCTGTACCGCCGGATCCCGTGGGAGCAGGGCGAGGCGTCCGTGCTGCGCAGCCTCGCCGTCACCCTGATCACCATGGGCCAGCCGCGGGAGGCGATCGACCGGCTGCAGGAGTCGCTGGCCCTCGACCGGCGGATCGGCCACCGGCACGGCGAGGCGGCCAGCCTCAACAACCTCGCCGCCGTCCATCAGGAGCTCGGCGAGCTCACCCGGGCGGCGCACTTCCACGAGCAGGCGCTGCCGCTGCTGTACGAGAACGGCCAGCGCCACGGCGCGGCGATCGCGCTGGAGAACCTCGGCATCATCCGCCGCGAGCAGGGCCGCCTCGACGAGGCGCTGGAGCTGCTCGACCGGTCGCTGGCCATCGCTCGGGAGAGCGGGTCGCGCCATCAAGAGGCCGCGGCGCTGCTGGAGATCGGTGTCGTGCACGGCGAGGCCGGCCGGTACGCGGAGGCGACGGCGGCGCTGACCGACGCGCTGGCCCTCGCCGTGGCGCTCGGCGAGGGCCGCCTGCGAGCCGTCGCCGACACCCGCCTGGCGGTCGTCGACCTGCGCGCGGGCCGGGTGGCCCACGCGATAGTCCGGCTCGACGCCGCGCGCCGGCTGGCCGGCCAGGGTGGGTACTACCGCGGCCACCTGGACGTGGAGCTCGCCCTCGCGGAGGCGCACTGCGAGCAGCGCGAGTACGAGACCGCCCACCGTCACGCCGAGCAGGCTCTCGCGATCGCCGAGCGGGCCGGCTCGCCGATCGCGGTCGCCGACGCCCGCCAGGCCCGGGCGCTTTCCGCCCTCGGGCTCGGGCGGGTGCGGCAGGCCGTCGAAGACGCCACGGCGGCGTTGCGCACTCATCGGGAGGCGGGGCGGCGGCTGGCCGAGGCGCGCACCGCGCTGACGCTCCGCCAGGCCGCGCACCGGTCCCGCACCGATGACTGAAAGGCAGCTGTCACGCCGGTGAGAGCCGGCCGCTCTACGGTGACTTCATGATCGCGTTTGCCGCCAACTACTACCCCGTCCGCTGAGGCCGCCGCCCGAGCCACGGCTTGCCGCTTCGGCTCGGACGCCGGCGATAAGTAGCCGGAGCCCATATGCGAACTGGTCAGCGGACCCAGTGACGGGCAGGGCGTCGTCGGGTAGCGCGCCGGGCAGTTCGGAGATCGCGGTGCGTAGTTCGGGTTCCTGTTCCCCACGGACTTGTGGCACGCCGACAACCTCTTCCTCGTCCCGGACCTGATCCTCTGCGCGGCGCTGCTCGTCGCCGCCGCATTGCCAGGACGGATCGCCGTCTCGGCGCTCCTGGCCGCCTACTGCTTCTCCGGCGGGGTGCTCGTCACCGCCGCCGCCTCGTACGCGGTAGACGACCGATCGGCATCGGCAGCCTGCTCGGCGCGGCTGGTTCGGTCGTCATCGCGGCGTTGTTCCTGCGCGTCCGTCCTGGCAAACCGGCATGACCCGACGCCGCCGCGTCGTGCTCACCCGTACGGCCACCGTCCTGTTCTTCGCGTCCTTGCAGGAAACCGAAGGATCATCAGACGGTGACCGTCCACTGTTTCGCCGACACGCCGAGTCCACAAAGGATCATGCGAACGGCGCCCAGCGTCAGAGGTTAAGAACAAGGTGTGCCATGAACGGTTCGAGGTGTCGGTGGCGCCGACCGGTGCGTGCGGCCTGGACCTGTTCGGTACGACCGGCGCCGACCTGGTGCTGCTCGACGCGGTCCTGGCCGAGATCCCGGGCACCGAGGTGTGCCGCGAGATGCGGAACAGGTCCGAGGTCCCGATCATCATGGTGACGGACCGTGACAGCGAAATTGACAAAGTGGTCGGCTTCGAGGTAGGCGCCGACGACTACGTCACCAAGCCGTACTCGCCACGGGAACTGCTGGCCCGCGTCCGGGCCGTGATGCGGCGGCGGCGTGCGGCAGCGCCGGCACCTGCGGATACGACGCTGGTCGCAGGGCCGGTCCGGACGGACCTGGACCGGCACACCGTGTCCGTCCGCGACCGTGCCGTCACGCTGCCGTTGAAGGAGTTCGAGTTGCTGCAGCTGCTGGTGCGCAACTCCGGCCGGGTGTTGACACGCCGCCAGTTGATCGACCGGGTGTGGTCACCGTCCTATGTGGGTGACAGCAAAACGGTCGACACGCACGTCAAACGCCTGCGCGGCAGGATCGAGCCCGAGCCGGCACGGCCTCGCCACCTGCTCACCGTGCGCGGCGTCGGCTACAAGTTCCAGCCCTGACCTCACCATCGGCCGGTGGTGAGGGTCAGAGGGGCGACTGGGAGGCGATGTGGACGTCGAGCAGCGGCGCTACCTAGAGTGACAGCAATAAGGCGAGGTCCCGGTCGTGCCGCAGTGCGCTACTGCGGTGTCAACGGTTGCCATACATGACGGCGTCTCCAGGTTTCCGCTCCAGCGAGGAACTCTTCGAGGAAACGTATCGCCTCGGCGATGTCGCGCGTCTCCGTGCGCATGTGCTTGTCTGCCGAGCCGGCGAGCGCCGCCGTGCGCGCGGCCAGCTCCGTCAAGGGTTTCGCGCCGGGCGTCATGAGCAGCCACGGCCACGACTGCGAACCGGCCACCGGCAGCCCGCCGCGCGCCACAGCCGGCAACAGGCCGGCGCGTACCAAGGAGGACTTGCCGACGCCGGAGGCACCGGTGACGACGAGTGGCGCGCCTCCCGTCACCTGCTCGGCCAGGCGGGCCAGCAGCTCCGCTGTGGACCTGTCCCGCCCGAAGAACCACTCCTCGTCTTCGGGCTGGAAGCTGGCCAGGCCGGGGAACGGCGAAGCAGCCAGCGGGTCGGGGGGCACGTCGACGGTGGACGGCAGGGCCAGCGTCTCGGAGGTGGCGACGACCGGTGCGCGCAGCACCTCCTGCCGCAGCTGCGTGACGGCGACGTACACCCGGCGGGTCAGGTCGACCTGCTCGCGGTGCACGCTGTTCTGTACCGCGACGTCCTCCTGGAGTCCGTCGAGCGCCGTCACCGCGTCGCGGACCATCCACCGCAGCTCGTCGATCTCGACGCCGAGCACCGCCACCGCCGCGGCAAGCTGTTGCCGCAGCTCCTGGCTGTCCTCACCGGACTCGGCGAAGGCCACCGCGACCGCGTCGACGCCGCGCAGCACCTGGCCCACCTCGGCGCGCAGCGCATGCGCCCGCTCGTCGTTGGCGGCGAGCAACGGCGCCAGCGCCTCCGCGACCGCCTCTCGCCACTGCTCGTCGGACGGCTGCGGTGTGCGGCGCCGCAAGCGGTTGGCGGTCTCGGACAGCATCGCGCCGAAGTGCCCCGCGCCCATCGCGCCGATCTGCCCGAGCAGCGCCGTGTACGCCGCGCTGGCGCCCAGCGTCACGGCGGCGACCGGTGCGACGGCGGCCGCCACGAGCAGGGCCAGGACGGTGTAGGGCGTGGTGCGGCCCGCCTGCCGCCCGGCACTGCGCACCCACGCCCGCACCCCGCGGCGGGCCCGCTCGACGGCGGCGCCTTGATCCTGCTCTAGCGGCACTCGTCGATTCTCCCGAAATCAAGCCCTCGTTGGGAGGACCCCGATCGATGTCGGTGTCGACAGCATGACACGGCCGTCAACGCCGGCGGTGCCGCTCGTTGGCCAGGCGTGGGAGGGCCGACCGGCGCCGTCGTCGCCAGGGTGGAGCATGAGCTGAGCCTGCTCGGCGTCACCGCGCAGCAGCTGCATACGAGCGGGCTGCGCGTCGTCACCACGATCGACGCGGGCGTACAGCGCGAGCTCGTGGCACAGTCCCGCGCCGCCGTGAGCGCCGCTGACCGGGCGACCTCCACACCGGGCGCGGCGGCCGTGGCCGTGCAGCCGTCGACGGGCGCGGTGCGCGGCTACTACGCGGGGGAGCGGGGGTACGTTCCCGCCGGCGGCCCACCTTGGCCGGACCGACGTCGGCAACGCCGCGGCACCCGAACCGGCGCCGCCCGCGCCGGTCGTGCCGTCACCGGACATCACCACTCGGGCCACGGCCCGGCCGACGCAGCCGGCGCCCACCGGGCCGCACCCCGAGCGAACCACCTTGCCGTCACCGGGCCCGAGCCCGTCGACGACCCCGACCGCCAGCCCGCGGGTTGGTGGCGGCGAGGATCAGCTGAACGAGACCGAGTAGCTGTTGGTGGTGAAGTTCAGACCCGCGGCCGGCGGTGCTTGCGCGCCGCCGGCCCCGATTTATCGATGCGAGGGCTATCCGAATGAGTTGACCACGACGGAGGAGGTGTCGACCGCTGGGTCACCGGACTGGTCATGTGGCACGGCTACGTACACGGTGCCTGTGCAGCTGTCCTTGCCGTCGGAGACCGTGAAGGAGATCCGGTAGACCCGGCCGTCGCCGGTGCCGCTGCGCTCGGCGCGTAGCTGTACCTGGTCGGAGCGGCCGGTTACCCGTACCGCGTCGGGTGCGGTGTCGCCGTCGCCCAGGCCGTCGAGCGGCTCGTCCTGTGTGACGCCGGTGACGGTGAGGGTGGTCTTGTCGCCGTCCGGGTCGGTGGCGCCGGCGAGCGTGACCACGACGAACTTGTGGTTCGGCGGCCACAGCGTGTCAGGACTGACCGTCACCGCGGTGCAGACCGGTGGCTTGTTGGGTGGTTTCGTGGGCGATGGTGAGGCCTTGGTCGGAGACGGTGAGATCTTGGTCGGAGACGGCGAGACCTTGGTCGGCGAGGGGGAGACCTTCGTCGGAGACGGGGACAGTTTCGTCGGTGATGGGGACGGGGATGTACCGGTGTTCGCGATTCCGGTGGCGAAGGCCGGACCTACCTGTGTAGACGCGACCGCCGCTAGGACGGCGCCCGCGATGACGAGGGTGAGGCGTAGCCGGCGTTGATGTGACACGAGCGGACTCCCTGCGAGAGGTTCGTCGCGCTGCCCGACCCTTCCACCCCCGTGTCGGGACGGGCGGCGTCGGTGCCTTACGGGGCGCCAGGCTAACAGCTAATATAGATCTGCGCCAATGGATCTAGCTATCGTCATCCGGCCGGGTGTACCCGGCGGGTAAAGCCCGGTATCCGGCCCTCACGGCGCAGGATCTCACGGCGCACCGTCGCCTCGGTGTAGAGCGCGCCGAGCATGAGGAACGGCACGGCGGCGCCGACGAGCACCAGCGCACCCTGGCCCGCCGCGCACAGCGCCACCAACGCGGCCGCGGGCAACCCCCACAGCAGCAGCATGCCGGCACGCCACACTCGTTTGGTCAGCAGCGCCTCGACCGGCGCGGAGGCCGGTCGATCCCGGCGCCCCAGCGTGTCGACCTTGCCCCAGCGGGTCAGGTCGCTGAGGCGGTCCACGACATCCACAGTGGAGGACTCCGGCAGGGAGGACGTTCGCACCGGAGCGCCAGGTCGGCCAGCGTGTGGGCGCCGTGAGCGGCGCGTACCCGCTCGTCAAACTCGTCCAGGTCGAGCTGCCCGTCATGGAGCGCCTGCTTGAGCCCGTCGGCGGTGTCCTGTCGGTCCTGCGCCGACGCGCGGGCCTCGCGCCGTCCGGTACGCGCGGACGAAGGCCGCCGCAGGTTGGCGACCAGCCCGGCGAGTTCCTCGTCTGTCTTCGCCTCGGCTGCTCGCTGCGCGCGCTCGGCGTACTCGGCCACGCCCAGCCGGCCATCGTCGCGGGTGGCCGTCAGGCGATCCTCGTACTCCGCGTGATCGAGTCTTCCGGCGGCGAAGGCGCGCGCCAGCAGGGCCGCTGGCCCGCGCCGCACCGGATCGCGGGAGTAGTCGGATGGCTGAGGATGGTACTGGCGGGCGGCTACCGTGTGGCGTGATGGGCGACGAGGTCGAGCTGCGGTCGGTGCCCGAGGCGATCTGAAGGTGATCGAGCGGTTTTCTCTCGGAGCCCGATGTCGCGGGCCCCTACCAGTTCGCGCACGCGCAGGTGCACCGGATCGAGGCCGCCATCGACGTGGCGAACATCGCCGAGCAGCGTTCGCTGGAGAAGGTCGGCTTCCAGCGTGAGGGCGTCATGCGCGGCCACGCGTTCCGTGACGGCGCGTGGGACGACACGCTGCTCTACAGCGTGCCGCGCGGCGAAATCTGATCGGCCCGCTCATCGACAGCGAGCACGTTCCCGCCAATAATGAGAAACACTCGCTTTTCTGAGTGTGGAGAGGGGACATGTGATGCGCTCTGGACTTCGCCGTGGCGCGGTGGTCGTCGCCGCGATCCTGACCCTGGTGACGCCCGCCACCGCCGCCCAAGCCGCGGCCCTGCCGTCGTACGAGACGTGGATCGCGGACGTCACGGTGGTCGCCGACACCGCCGAGTCGTACCTGGCCACGCGCCTACCCGATCCCCGCGTACGCGCCGCGATCGTGCTGGACATCGACAACACCGCGCTCGTCGACGAGTACTCGGACAGACTGCTCCTCCCGGCGACCACGCCGATCCTGGAGGTCGCGCGGCAGGCCAAGGCGGCCGGTGCGGCGGTGTTCTTCGTAACCAACCGGCCGGAGATCATCGAGCCCTGGACGGAGTACAACCTGGACGAGGCCGAGTATCCGGTCGACGGGCTGTACACGCGGCCCACGTTCGACTTCCGGCCCGTCCAGAGCCTGAAGACCAGCGCCCGGACCGCCATCGAGCAGCGCGGCTACACGATCGTGGCGAATATCGGCAACAACGACACCGACCTCGTGGGCGGCCACGCCGAGCGCACCTTCAAACTCCCCGACTACAACGGCCAACTCTCGTAGCGCGGTGGGCGTGTCGTCCCCCGTAGCGTCGATCAAGAAACCCTGGCCCTTCGGGCCACCCGCAGGTGGGTGAAACTCGTGGTGGCGTCGCT